>NZ_JAVXUS010000002.1:0-335688 GCF_032334135.1 Halomonas sp. I1 | reverse complement strand
TATGGCATCTCAGCAGCTGGATAACCCAAGGTTCACGATTTATGATGCTGATGGCTACTCAGTTGATAGCGCCCTTGGAAATAATGGGCAAGGCCCTGCTGAAATTTCTTTCGTGGCTGAGAGCTCTGGGATATATTCAGTTGGTGCTCATGAACTAGGCGATGATGATGTCGGAGACTATGAGCTAAAAGTAGATGTATCCCCAGTGTTTGCTTCATTGAATAATGCGGAGGTTTCTGGGGAACCTTTGAGAATGGGTGATTTGCTAGTAGATGATTCTGATCAGAGGATCTTTGATGAGGGCTCTTCCGTGGTAAGCCAAAGCCAGGAAACTGGTGGTTCTGTAAATCTTGTGCCTCGCCACGAGATTGATGTTGATGATTTTACTTTGTCCAGTATTTGAGTAGTATTTTATACATATAGCCATAAGCTGGGTTCTCCTTAGGTTGTTTTCTCATGTCAAAATTTTTTTTTGTTCACATCCCAAAGACAGCAGGGACTAGCTTCAGGCTTGGTGCTGAAGATTATTTTTCCCCATCAAAAATTGAATATGATTATGGATATAAATCGCCTGAGACTACGAGTCTTGTTAGAGAGTTGATTTATGAAAGAAGAGGGGATTTTTGGGAATTCGGTAAGAAGTTTTTTGAGTCTGGGAAAAACATGGTGGGAGGGCATGTCAATATCAATCGGTTTCTTCCTTTATTAGGGGTTGAGAATACTGTCTCTTTCCTTCGTGACCCTTTGCGTAGAATGTATTCTGAGTATTCTCATTTTGTGCGCCACTATGAGTACAAAGGGAGTTTCCATGACTTTTATTCCCGCCCAATGATGCATAACCGACAAAGTAAGATGCTTCAAGGGGTAGATCTTGAGGCTATTGGGTTTTTAGGTATTACAGAAGATTATAATGAAAGCCTTGAGCTGTTGAATAACCGCTTTGGCCTTAATATTTTACAAAGAAAAGATAATAGAGATAAGTCCCGTATTCGGAAAGGCGGAGATGTCAGCAGTGAAGACGTTAACGAGTTTAGTCGCCTGAATAAGCGAGATATTGCCGTCTACAAGAACGTCCATGAGCTTTTCGATTATCGCTACAGTTTTTTCAAGAGAAACCTGGCTTGGGTTCATGCGCGTTTGGTTGAGGCCAAGCCAGGCCGTATTGCCGGCTGGGCATGGTGGGAGGGTGATTGCGATGATCCTGTTGAGATAGAAGTCTGGGCTAATGGTGAGTATCTGAATACCGTCTCGGCTGTCGAATTTCGGCCTGCGCTTTGCCGACACCTGCCACCTCGAGGTGGGTATGTGGGCTTCCATCTTCCGGTAAAGCTTGCCGTCGGTGATAAGGTGCAGTGCCGTGTGGCCAGCACGGGGCAACGGTTTCCTGTCAATCCCCGCTCTGTGGTCAAGCCTGAGGCGAAATGAAAACACTCAAGCGTCTATGCATTGACAAAGGGTCGAGCGGATTAGCGCGGTCGTTATCCATTACCCCTTGGGTGCGTTTTCCTGAACGTTCACTGGTTCCCCGTCAACAGATTGAGCCCTCGGAAGAGGGGGACAGGTTTACCTGGCGAGCTACTGGTAACGATCCTCAGCTATATACACGTAAGCAGCTTCCGTTGCCGGGCTGGCATATGCTCGAAGTCGCCATGGATCATGACCAGCCTAGTGCCGCGGTCAGGTTGTACATGAATTTTGGTCAGGGCTTCGATCCTGAGCAGAGTGTTTATCTCCCTTTGAAGAGTGGTCGGGTGACGAAGCGGTTGTTCTATGTGCCGGGAAGGCTCAAGGCACTACGCTTTGACCCAATGGAACAGGCGGGTCATTTCTCCATTCGCCATTTGCGGATTGCCTGGTTGACCCCTTGGTTCGCTCATGATCGCTTGGTTCAGCGTCTGGCCAACATGCACCATGCATGGCGCAGCATGGGCAAGACCGAGGTATTACCTGAACTCAAGCGCAAGGCCAGTGAGCAAGGCTGCCATTGGCGAGATATAGCGCTGAGGGATTACGAAGCCACCTTCGAGCGCCTCACCGCACGCCGCAGCTACCGGCAATGGTTGGAAAATCGCAGGGTGCTGGGGGCGGACAAGGTGCGCCGGGTGATCGAGAAACTACCTGACAAGCCTTTGATCTCGGTTCTGGTGCCGGTTTTCAACCCTCGGCCGGACTGGCTTCGTGAGTGCCTGAACTCGGTCGTGGCGCAGCAATATCCGCATTGGCAACTATGCATCGCCGATGATGCGTCGACAGACCCTCGTGTGCATGAGGTTCTTGAGTCGTTCGCCGAGAGTGATTCGCGAATCCAGGTCGTGTATCGCCCGCGGAATGGCCATATCTGTGCGGCAAGCAACAGCGCCTTGGCCCTGGCCAGGGGCGAGTATGTCGCCCTGCTGGATCACGATGACTGTCTGTCGCCCCGCGCACTTTTCCGGGTGGCTGAGGCCCTGCATCGCCATCCGGATGCCGTGGTGCTGTACAGCGATGAGGATAAGCTCAATGAAGAAGGGGAGCGTTACGATCCTCATTTCAAGGCTCAGTGGAACCCGGATCTCCTGCTGGCCCAGAACTATGTGTCCCATCTTGGGGTGTATCGTATCGACCGGGTAAAAGAGGTCGGTGGCTTCCGGGAAGGCTATGAGGGCAGCCAGGACCATGATCTCGTGCTGCGATGCACGGAAGGATTCGGTGCGGACCGAGTCATCCATATCCCGCATGTGCTCTATCACTGGCGGGCCGGTGCCGGGTCAACGGCGCTGGCGAGCCAGCAAAAGGATTACACCAGCGAGGCTGGATTGCGGGCCGTGCAGAGTGCCCTGGCAGCGTCATATCCGCAGGCGAGGGCGGTACATGGCAGCTTGCCGAATACGTACCGCGTGCTGTGGCCGTTGCCGGATCCCGTTCCCAGGGTCACTCTGCTGGTGCCCACGCGTGACCGAGTGGAAATCCTCAAGCCCTGTGTCGATGCGATTCTGGAGCGCACGGATTACCCCGATCTCGAGTTGCTGATTCTGGACAACCAGAGCGAGTGCAGGGAAACCCTGGCCTACATGCAGGAGGTCGAGCAGCGTGACGCCAGGGTGCGTGTCCTGCGCTGGAACCAGCCCTTCAACTACTCGGCGATCAATAATTTTGGCGCCGCACATGCGCAGGGCGAGATTCTGGCTCTGGTGAATAACGATATCGAGCCGATCAATCCGGACTGGCTGCGGGAGATGGTCAGCCATGCCTGCCGGCCGGAAATCGGCTGTGTGGGGGCCAAGCTCTATTACCCGAACGATACGGTTCAGCATGGTGGGGTCATTCTTGGCGTCGGTGGAGTGGCTGGCCATGCGCACAAGTATTTCAGTCGCAATTCGCCCGGGTATTTCTCTCGTCTTTTCCTGACGCAGAACATGTCGGCGGTCACCGCGGCCTGCCTGGTGGTGCGCAAGTCTGTCTTCGATGAGGTCGATGGCTTGAATGAGGCTGATTTACCGGTCGCCTTCAATGATGTGGATTTTTGTCTCCGGGTCAGGAAAGCGGGGTATCGGAACCTCTGGACCCCGCATGCCGAGCTTTATCATCATGAGTCGATTTCTCGCGGTGCGGATAATAATTCGAAGAAGCGGGCCCGGGCTTACGGCGAAGCCGCCTACATGCGAAGTACCTGGGGTAGAGAACTTGATCATGACCCTGCGTACAATCCCAACCTGACACTCGTGCATGAGGACTTCTCCTTGAGGTGATGGAGATGAGTGGGAAAGAAGAGAGAAGAGGGAGGGACAGCATGAGGGCGACAAGAGTCGACGGGATGGTCAATGAGCGGTGAGCGTTGGTTGCTGCTGAGCGATGGGGCGCGGCCGACCGAGGATATCTATTTCCTCGAGTCTGTCGCGCCTCATTTACGCTCCGAAGGCCATGACGTGGGGCGGCTGGATGTGCGCTCCTGGCGCTGGCGGTTGGCGCGCTGGGTGCTGTCGCGCCAGTTGGGGGCGAATCTGGTGCTGTGTCGTACTCTGCCGAATCGGGTGTTGCGTTGGTTGGAACGCCACCGTGAGATCTTCGGGCGTATCGTGTATCTGATCGATGATGATATTCCGGCGGCGTCCGAGGACGAGGCCTTGCCGGAAGCCTATCGGCGTCGCATGGCACGCATCGCTGCCATGCAGCCGCGCTTGCTGGCCCTGGCGGATGTGGTGGTGGCTTCGAGCGAGGGGCTGGCTTCGCGGCTCGAGGGGCGGCATGGTGATGTCCGGGTACTGACGCCGCCGTTGATTGCGCCCTTGCCGGATCTTTCGCACTTCGAGGCTCCGCATTGGTGGGTGGGCTTTCATGGCACGCGTGCTCATCTCGAGGACGTGAAGCATATTGCGCCGGCCTTGTGGCGTCTCCATGAGGCGTCGCCTCAGGTGTCGCTGGAGGTCATGCTGGGGCGTTATACGCCGGAATCGCTGCAGGGGCTCGAGCGGCTCGAGACGCCCGATGCCATGTCGTGGAAGGCGTTTCGGGACTATCGGCAGCGGCGGCGCATGCATATCGGCCTGGCGCCGTTGCTTGACTCCACCTTCAATCGGGGCAAGTCGTTCATCAAGTTTCTGGATATCAGTGCCATGGGGGGCGTCGGTATCTATAGTCGACGGCCGCCCTATACGGAGATCGTCGAGCATGGTGTCACCGGCCTGTTGGTCGATGACACGCCACAAGCGTGGTATGACGCGTTAAGATACCTGGTAGAGAACCCTAATGTGGCGCGTCGCATGGCTGACAACGCGGCGGGGGTGGCCCGGGAGCGGGGCGATATTGCGAAGGCTTGTGCCTTCTGGCGGCGTCTCGAAGCAGGTTAGTCGCCGGCTTTTCGTACAAGACCTAGGGAATTAGACCTATGTTCAAGCAGATCTCTCGTTTTCCGGTCTGGCTGGGAGAGTTGTTCACCGGGGCCAAGTCGTTCGTGGCCAACCCGCTGATCGGCAGCCGGCGTTTGAATCGCTGGGGGCTGCATGTGGGGCGCGTGGCGTTGGCCCATGGTGTGATGCGGCTGCGCATGTCGATGTTGCGTTGGCGGGTGCCGTCCGAGGATCGCCGGCAGTTCATCGAGCAAGGCTTCGTGCTCAAGGAAAATTACCTGCCGGAAGAGGAATACCGCGCGCTGGTCGAGGAGGTGCGTGAGGCGCGGGGCGAGGTCCGCCAGTGCATCCAGGGCGATGCCCAGACTCGTCGCATGTTGCTTGCCCCGGAGGTCCTCGAGGATATGCCGCGGACGCGGGCGCTGATGCGGGACCCGGCGTTCCGTCGTTTGATGCGCTTCTGCGCCGGCCACCTGCGCATGCCGATCTGCCATGCGGAACGGGTGATGAATGGCGTGACCGAGGCGCCTCCGGATCCGCAGACTCACCTGCATGTCGATACCTTCCAGCCGACCATGAAGTTCTGGCTGTATCTGGAGGATGTGTCGGAGCTGAACGGTCCCTTCATCTTTGTGCCGGGGTCGACGCGGCTGAGTCGTGAGCGGCTTTCCTGGGAGTATCGCATGAGCCAGCAGGCCATGGAGCATGCCGATCGCTATACGGCGCGCGGCTCGTTCCGGGTCGAGCCGGAGCAGGCGGCGGCCATGGGCAGTGAGCCGCCGCGCAGCTTCAAGGTGCCGGGCAATACCCTGTTGATCGCCAATACATTCGGGGTGCACGCCCGTGGGCATGCCGAGCCGGGCACCTCGCGCCTGGCGCTGTGGGGGATGAGTCGTACCAATCCGTTCGTTCCCTTGCCGGGCCTGGGTTTCGAGTATTTGAATCGATTGCAGTACCGGGTGCTGCAGCGAATGCGCCGCCGTGACGATGAGCGGGCCGCCGCCCGGGGCGTGAAGGCATCCTGGCATTGTGTCGAGGGCAAGGATGCCTGGTGATCGACACCCTCATCGCAGATGACTCTTTCATTAATCCGACTTTTTCATTATCCGACAGGGACTCGTGGTTATGCGCAAGATCGAACAAGTTGCCGGTTTCGGTTCGGGCCTGATC
Source organism: Halomonas sp. I1 (assembly GCF_032334135.1). NCBI lineage: Bacteria > Pseudomonadati > Pseudomonadota > Gammaproteobacteria > Oceanospirillales > Halomonadaceae > Halomonas > Halomonas sp. I1. Next base: position 329,692 of record NZ_JAVXUS010000002.1, on the reverse strand, counting down.
CTGGCGCTGGGTGTCGTTGCCCCCAACGCAGCGTTGGCGCAGGGAGAGGGGAGCGGCGTCAGTGTCACGCCCTGGGACCAGGGCTGGGCCCTGGGCGGTCACGCCGGTCAGGCGGTGCACGAGACGGTCAAGAGCGGTGAGGCGTTCAATCCCTTCGTCTGGGATTTCCAGGACTACTATATCGCCAGCACCGGCCTGCAGAAGGAACTGGTGGACTTATGGGGCTACTCCAAGCTCTATACCGAGGCCAATGTGTCTTACATCTTCGGCGAGGAACATTATTTCGAGGCCTTCCTGACGCCGTCGATCAGTTGGGAGCCTTTCCCCTGGGACGACGTGGTCGATACAACGGCCTATCTGGGCGTGGGGGTTTCCTACACCACGGAAACATCGCGGCTGGACCATTCCGGCGAGCACTGGATGGCCTCGATGATCTTCGAGCTGGAAGCCCAGCCCGCCGCCTGGGGACCGTGGTCGATCTACGGCCGCATCCATCACCGTTCGACCGCCTTTGGCATTTTCGGCGACGATGGGGGCGGCAGTAACATTCCCTCTCTCGGCGTGCGGTACCACTTCGGTCAGTGAGACTGATAACCTTCCAGGGATAAGCGTCTCCACCCCCATGAAAACGGCCACCGGCTCCTGAAGCTGGTGGCCGTTTTCGTTTCGCGTGCCTGATTGATGGCTATGCGAGAGGGGCGGCTGTCGCTGTCGGGAAGAATGGCTTCATATTGACGCCGGTGGTGTTGGTCGAGTTCCAGTGTCGCTGGGTTCTCTTGTGCGGTAGCGGCATGTGCACCTGCACCTGTCGGCGGAGGATATAGTCCGGCAGGATGGCAACGCGCTCCCTGGGTGTCCGGGGTTCCGTTTCGACAAGGTATCTGGCGACTGCTCGGGTAAGCAGGCCGGGGCCTGTCTTGCTCCAGGTGTTATCGTTATCGTGCGACAGCAGGGCTTCGGCGGCCATCTCGGAGGCGAGCACGATGGCCGGATGTTCCGGTGCGGCGGCTATGACATTGTTGGCCAGAATATCAAAAGGCTCCCGGAAGCATACCATTCCCACCTCAGAGGGAAGGAGGGCACTCAATTGGCCATACAGGCGGTCATCGGCATCGGCATAGAGCCCGCCATAATGACGGAGACAGCAGAGACGGAGAAAGTCGGCGCCCTCCGCGACATTACTCGCCTGCTTGAAGGCACGCTCATAGTCGGCTCCGAAGGTATGTCGCAGGAAGAAGCGTGCCGATTGGGTATGAAAGCGGTGGTACTCGATTCCCGGCAAGCTTGACCAGGAGTGCATGATGTCCATCACGCTCTGCGGTGGCCTTCGTTCGTTCCAGTATTGCACTACCCGAAGCGGGATATAGCGCTCGCCTCTTGACGAGTCTGGTGAAGATGGCTCGACATGGCGGTGAATCACCGCACTGGCGGGATGGAGGTAATGGGCGCTCAGGTAGCCGTCATGGCGTCCAGGGGGCAGGGTGGACTGATCCCGTCGATAGAGTGCGAGATCGCTGATCAGGTTACCGAAGACCGACGTTGATAAGTGACCCGATGTCAGCTGGTTATTCACGCCTCGACGTTGAGCGTCCTTGATGAGCTCCATCACGTCATTCTCGCGTCCCTGCAGAATCAGGATACGCATGCGCATGTTGAGGTTGCCAGCGGCGGCTGTCGTGGCACCGGCGTTGTCCAGTTCGCTCAAGGCGGCATGGGGCTGGCCCATTTCCAGCAGGCTGTGGGCACGGGTATGAGCTCTTGTCGCGCGTTTGGCGGCGGGAACAGGTTCGTCCAGCGCCGCGAGAGCCGCTGCCGGGTGGCCCGCATCCATCAACAGTCTGGCATGCAGGAGTCGAAGGTCTGCGTCGTCCGGCCAGCGCCGTCGACAGAATCGCAGATAGCGTAGTCCCAGGGTATATGCATTGCCGACTCGCAGGAAGCGGGCCAGTTCGCGTGCTTCGGGCAAGGAACGATACCGTCGCCGCTCTTGACGTAACTGGTCAAGGGCGCCTTGTGGCCCATCGGTCAGCAACGCAAATTCCGCCAGCAGGGCATTCTTTTTAGCCTTCGGAATATGGCGCAGTAAGTATGCGATGACCGTATCGACCTGATCGGGCTCGATCGAGGCCAAGGCTTTTTGAAAGAGCCTCTTGGCAACATTGGGCGCGCGTGGCCCGTGGTTGAAGATGGCGGTGAGCGCACGGTGGGCAGCCTCTGCCTGACCGAATCTTTCCGCCTGGGTGAAAAGCGCGAACTTGTCCCCTTCGATCAATTGATCGACCATACCGCTCACGAGGTCGATAGCCTCCTGGCAGGTGCCTGTGAGCTCCGGGGTTGTGGTCAGCTTGATCGCCTGCAGGAGCTCTGCGGCATCGGTGGGTGATAGCTCGGGATTTTGCTGGGCCTGGGCCAAGAGGCCAGGCAGCGAAGATGGGCCTTGGGTGTCATCGCGGTTGGCAATGCTCAGGTTCTGTAGCATCGTGCGTGCCTGACGATGCTGCGGATGGCGTTCCAGCATATGATCCAGCACGGTTCTGGCGGCTCGAAAGCGACCATGAGCCTGATAGAAGCGAGCAACGCCCATCAAGACCGATGCGTTGTTTGGCCAGCGACGCCGCAAGTTACGTAGTAGCTTCAGTGCCTGATAGGTACGCCCCGCTTCCTGAAGCACCTGCAGCTTCACCAGCTTCAAGGGCACATGTCTTGGCCAGCGGCGGATGGCCTGGTTGACGCGCATCAGTGTTCGGTGGTGTGGCTTGCCGGAAGCGACCATTGCACGTACGTGGATCGTATGCAGCTGGGGGTCATCGGGTTGCGCCTTCAAGGCCTTTCGCGAACGCTTCAGGGCGATATCGATATGCCCTTGGCGAAAGGCGGAACGCACCCAGAGGCGCCATGCATCCAGATGTGGGGGTTCTGACCGAACGGCACGCTTGGCCAGTTTGTCCGCACGTTCCACGTCGCCTTCTTCCATGGCACGCCGGGCCTGTTGTACGAGGCACACTGATTCATCGACCTCGGCCACACTGTTCTCGGGTCGGTCTTGCACGATGTGATCAGCCATGAATGGATCTTGCTCAGGACGGTCAGGCTCCGGCTGGAGTCTGACGAGGGGAGGGAAGTACCAGCCGGGCTTTTGGCGTTGCTTGCCCGGCCGGTACCTGGTCGGTCACGTCAAGTCTTCAGGCAGTACGAAACGTCTGGGTGATGTCCTGGATGCCAAGACGCTCCCGCAAGGCCTGGGGAAGCAAGCGGCGCGATGAGATGCGGTGGCGAGGCATCTCGGTGACACGCGTCTCGATGCCATAGAGAGCGACATACTCGGCGTAGTTGTCGAAAGACTGACGATCGACATAGTCGATGTAGGTTTCGGCCTCCGTGCCATTGGCGAGAATCACCTGATGAGCGTCCGTCTCGATGTGGTAATAGGTCATCGAAGTGGGCATCTCATCCCAGGGGACATGCGTGATCGAGTGGTGGTTGACCAGGGCCCCGGCGTTGATGACCAGGCCATCCAGGATGACGCCGTGGCTACTGGTGAGAATGAGGTCCTGATTGGGTTGTCCGGGCGCCAGGGCGCCTTTTTTGATCCGCACCGGAGCTTGACCGGATGAGAAGAGACGGTGGGTGGTCTGACGACCGATCCATTTCACCGGCACCTGTTCGCCACTGGCGGTCATCACCAGGTCACCGATCGACAGCGTCTCCACGGCGACCTCGCCGTCGGGTGTGGCAATCATCGTGCCTGCCGCGAAGCAGACCTGTGTGTAGGTGTTTCCGGAGAGGTAGGTGTCCTGGTTGGCCTCGAACTCCTCGAACTCTTCCTGCGTCATCTCGATGCTGGCATTCACCTGGGTGCCAATAAGCGAATTGCCTTGGGTGATGTTCAGGGATCCATCCTGGTAGGCGTCCTGAGCGGAGTTGCCATCCAGGCTCCAGTCTCCGCCCCCGAGGTTGAGATCATCACCTGCCTGCATCCCTGTAACATTAAAGTTGACGGTGTCTGCGAGGCTCAAGGAAGGTTTGTTGAACGTGAATGAGCCTGCTTCTGAGCCTGAAAAATTGACGTTATAGCCATTCAGGCCGCTTAGTGCGCTGACATCAGAGGCATCGAGTGTCGCATCACTATTGCCTTCGATGCCGAAAGTCAAGTCATTTAGAGCACTGACATTGAGGAGCCCCTGATCGACCGTCAGGCTGCCCCCGTTGGTGGAGGTGAAGGTCGGAGAGGCCCCGGCTTCAACACCTGCGATGCTGCCGATCTCGGCGGCAACGCCATCGACGATCAGCTCCTCGTTGCCCAAGGCTGTAATGTTAAGGGTGTTTTCTGCGTCTGCATTATCGCTTGATATTGTTTGCGTCCCGGAGTTTGCAAGATCCAGATCAAGAATCGCCATCCTTCAATTCTCCCTTGGCTATTGTAGGCGCTCATTTATGCTTTTGTCATGATCCCGTTCCGGGCTTGATGTCCATGACAAAAGCTGAAGAGGAAAAATCTTCTTCCATGCATAAGAGGGCTTGCGTTTGAGACGGTTTTCAAGCCTTCCTTTCGGCTCGTCTATCCAACCTTTCTTACAATTAGTTTTTTCTTTTACGTCGTCAAATTTAACTTTTTTTCAAAATTCGTCAAAGAAAGGGGTGGAGGCGACGTGTTACTAAAAGTTTTTTATTAAAATCAATGAGATATGGTGGGCTCGACTTGTTTCTTCAAGATTTTTTAAAGATTTTCCTAATCATGGTTAGGGTTGGTGTTATTTTTTGAGAGTATTTTTCTTGTATTTAGGTTTTCCAGTAACTGATCTGTTACAATCGCTTGTAAATAATTACCTTGAGCATGATTAAAGAAAAAAGAAAAACATTTTTGAGATGGTTTGGTGTGGGCCGGTGATGGGAGTGAAGATTTTATATTTCTTATAGAAATCAAGGTTCGCCTTTATATTCCTTTTTGCTATTGATTAGATGAATCTAATTTTTGTGTGTTCGATGCGCGGGCGTGAAGCCTTCCAGCGCAGTGCCAGCTAGCGTGGCGCTATCAGGGGAAGGAAGGGAAAGAAGGGGAAGAGGCCAAGAAGACAAGAGAGGGGAAGAGAAGAGAGGGGCTTCCATCAATCCGAAGTGAGGGGCCTGTTAACTGCACAGGCTGTCATATGCAGCGACCACCTTCGGCGATGATGGGGCAGCAAGATCCTTCTCTCGGCGTGCGGTATCACTTCGGTCAGGCCGATCGAGGCGTTCCCTCCCGGGGCCGAATGCCTGTAGCCGGCCCCTGTTTGCCTTTCACATGCATGGGTAGGCTCGAGTCATGCTGTACTCGAAGATACCTCGGGCTTATCTGCTTCGTTCCAGATCAGGGCCGCTTCGCCGGCGTGCTCTCCCATCTCGTTCCTCCACTTCCATAATGTCCCCGATACGATCTCGAATAATCGACCCTCGAGATCCTGTCTCGTATCGCTGTAATCGAAGGCGATGCCGTCCCGCCGTACTCTGTCGATAAATACTTGTCTTGCCGCCTGCTTCTCGGCGGGGGCACTTAATCGCGAGGGCAGTCCGATAAGCTCGTCGGAGGAGCCGGCGAAGATCGACAAGGCTTTTCTGTTCGCATAGACAAACCGAGGATCGTCGCTGCGGTCATGCGCCAGCAGTCCGAAAGGGGCGTCTTGATCTATCCACTGGCGTTTTCTTGCCCGTGTTGCCGAGGCGAGCTCGGGGGGAAGAAAGGCCTCGCCCGGGAGGTGGCCAAGGAAGGCTTCGTAGGCGTCGCATATCAGGGCCAGCAGGTCGCGGTGCTGTTGCGTCGGTGTTGTCTGCATGCTGTCACTCCCTTCCTTACAGGTTGCGGGCTCGGGGGTTGATGCCGGCGATTTGCTCGGAGTCGATCGGTACCCGGATCAATAGGGAGGTGTCCTCCGATGCCCAATGCTGCTGGAGGATGTCCTGCAGTCCGTGCAGGTCGGGAGGGAGATTGTGGGTCTTCCAGCCGGCACTCCTGGCGATGCCCAGGTAATCCATGCCCTCCAGCCGAGTATGCTGCCGTGATGCCTTTACGCCGGGAAGAATGACGGGTACGCCTTGCTCGACGATGCCGTAACCCGAGTTGTCCAGCAAGAAGATGACGATACCGAGGTTCCTGGCTTCGGGCATGTAGCCGGAAAACAGTCGAAAGCATCCATCGCCGGTGAAGGCAACGACATGATGTGTCGGGCACGCCAGCTTGGCGCCACAAGCCAGGCCCAGGGTGTTGCCCATCGCGGAACCACGGTATAGCGAGAAGAAGCGTGCATTGGGACTGGGGCGCTGCGTGATATAGGGCCTGTCCTTGTAGGCCAGGCAGACATCATCGAAGCCGATCGTATTTTCGGGCCAGCTGTCATGCAGCATGGAAAAGAATCGGGTGGCATCGACATGGCCTGAGCGGGGTGGGGTGATGCGTCGTGTATTGAGCTGCCGGGGGGCTGTCGGTGCCGGGAGATGTTGGTGTTCCTGAGTCGTGAACTGGATGATCAAGGCGCGCAGCAAAGTGTCCAGAGGGGCCAGTGTCTGGTAGAAGGCGCCCCGCGAGCGGCGTTGGAGTGTTGCACCGTACTGTCCGTAGCCGAATGGCAAGGCCGTTGCGCAAAACGTCGCGCCGGCCTTGAAGTCTTCCAAGTTGGTCGTGTATTCGTCCGGCGCGGCGCCCAGGGAGAGGAGAAGCGTCTGCTCGTCGATGCCGTTCCAGGTGTCCATGGCAATATCGTTGCCGCCGAAGGAGATATACCCGAATCCCCAGGGGCTGGCATGGTCGACGGCATTGGCACCATTGATGCTCCATATCACCGGAGCACTCAGGAGACTGGAGAGTCGTTCGAGGAGGGAAGGCGCTTCCGGGTATCGGCTGAGTTCCTCGCCGGCGAGGATGACGATCTTTCGGTCCCGGCTCTCCCTGGCAAGATCCTGGCAGAACCGCGATGTCTCGGCTTCATCGTACTGCAGCGCCGGAATGCTCGGAATTTCCTGGATATCGGTGGACCGGGAAAGGGCGTCATGCTCGAGGACGAGAACCGTCGGCTTGTTGTGGGCTAGCGATTCGGCCGCTGCATTCAGGTTGGCGCCCATGCGGCGGCTGTCGTCGAATACGAAGACATTGTCGGGGATTTCGGCCCGTATCGCTTCGACGGCATTGCTCCCCGAGGCCGATGTATCCTGCAGAGGGCACAGGCCCTGGCTGCTCCGGGCAGAGACCGGAATGATGTAAAGGGCAGGAATATCATGCAGTTTGGCGTCGCTGATACCGCAGCTCAGTATCTTGGTGGCTGCGCCCGTGGTCGCTATGCAGGCATTGATGCTTCCATTGGCCAGAAAGCTGCCGAGTGGCATGAAGCCGGCGGCGTATTCTCCGATATTGAAGAACCCCGTCGTTTCCATTTCTTCGGGCAGCTCGCTTGCCAGGTCATCGATATGGCTCAAGAAGTGGATGATGCCACCCCCCGTGACCCCTGAAATATACTGAACGCCCCAATGTCGGAGCGTTTCCACGATGATCTCGTAACCCGTTCTGGTGTCATGGTCCATGTCTCATCGACTCCCACTGTATCTGGCAACGGTGACGGAAGCGTTTATTTATAAGATTTTGCGAATCTTAATGTAGTCTTTAAGTATGATATCGTCTAATTCTTGTTGCCTGTTATGCCATGCTTATTAATGGCCTAGTACTAGTTCTTATGCGGCGAAGACAAGCGGTGGGCTCGAGGCGGGGTGAGGGAGCAAGAAAGGCGGGTGTCGCCGTTCTGCCACAGGGCATGCGGCGTATGGCTTGCTACCATGGGGCATCATCATGGAGGAGAGCCCCTATGCGTATATTTTCCCTGCTGCTTGGTAGCCTGCTCATTGCGGGCCTGGCGGGTTGCAGCTACCAGCCTGCTCGTATTTCTACGGAGCCGGCGGTCATCATCGATGATGGCGAGCATGGTCATCGAGGCGGCGGTGGTGATTTCTGTCCGCCGGGACAAGCCAAGAAGGGGCGCTGCTGACCTTCGACGGTTCGGAGCGTCGATTTACACCGCATTGCCATGGAGTGTCGCCGTCCTGCCACAGGGCACGCGGCATCTGGCTTGCTAGCATGGGGGTATCCCATCCAGGAGGAGATTCCCCATGCGCATGCTTTCCCTGTTGCTCGGTAGCCTGCTGATCGCCGGCCTGGCAGGTTGCAGCTACCATCCTGCCCGTATCAGCCCGGAACCCGCTATCGTCATCGATGATGATGGGCGCTACCACGATCATGATCGCGATTGGGACCGAGACCACCGCCATCGCGATCACGACCGCTGGAAGCGGAATCAGGATTACCGGCATCACGATCATGACCGCGGCCGAGGGCGGTTTTGTCCGCCAGGGCTGGCGAAGCAGGGGCGCTGCTAGGCCAGCAATTCCAGGTGGTCGACCAGGATGGTGGTGCCGATGCCGCACAAGACGAGGCCACCGAGGATTTCCGCGCGCTTGCCGATTATGGTGTTGATCACGCGTCCCATCATGACGCCGAGCGTGGTCATCAGCAGGGTGGCGGCGCCGATGGCGAGGGATGTCCAGAGGATGTTGGCGTCCATGAAGGCCAGGGTGATGCCGATGATCAGGGCATCGATGCTGGTCGCCAGGGCCGTCACTATCAGGCGGAGAAACGAGGAAGGAGAACGCCGGGGCTTGTCCTCGGCGTTTTCGTGCTGGAGGCCCTCATGGATCATGTGGGCGCCCAGCAGAGAGAGAAGCGCGAAGGCGATCCAGTGATCCCAGGCGGTGACGTATTGCGCCATCGACAGCCCGAGGGTCCAGCCGAGGATCGGGGTCAGGGTCTCGATGATGCCGAAGACGAGGCCGGTGCGCAGGGCGTCGTGCAGGCTGGGACGTTCGGACAGGGCCGCACCCTTGCTCAACGACGCCACGAATGCATCGCTGGACATGGAAAAGGCGAGGAAGAACGTCGAGGCGAAGGACATGCAGGCGGCTCCCGAGGTTGAAAGACCATGACGAGGCACGCTGTCGTTGCAGCGCGGTTTCATCGTTGGTCTCGCCAACCTTTCGGCCACCCGTGCCACGGCATGACTGCCGAGTGTGTTGACACGGGGACTCCCTGCGCTGCCAGCGCCGGAAGCAGGCTACTCCCCAAGAACGAGCATGAGCTTACATGAGCGGATGGAGAATGTCATGCGTCATGGTCCCAGGGATTGATCACGTTCAGGCTCGCCGCCGTGAACGGTGCGATATCGCGTGATGCAACTTGATAGCCTCGCGATACGGCAATGGCTGCAATGTAGCCATCCGGTACTGGAAAGCCGCGTCCTGAATGTCTGGCTGTCATGGCCAGCTCGGCATATTGGAGTGCGGCGTCGGCATCGAAGGGAAGAATGCGCCCCTGAAAGAGTTTCAGGAGACCATCCAAGGCGTCGTTCAGCATCTCCTTGCGCTTGCCGTCGGGTATGGCGGCGATGCCGAACGAAAGCTCCGCCAGCGTGATACTGGACAGGTACAAGGTCTCGGCGGATTGGTCATTCAGCCAGTTCCTGACGGCGGTTGCCGGGGCAGGTTTCATGGCTTCGGAAATGACGTTGGTATCCAGAACGATCATTCAAGCCCCATCGGCTCCGCCGGTGTCTTGCTGCGTTCCAGCTCGATGGCGTCAATGTCGTCATTCGACAGTCCGCTCTTGCGGCCAAGGGCCGACAAAGCATCGCCCATGCGGAGGCGTGAGCGAGGCAGTACGGCTTCTTCGAGGATGGCGCGCATTTCGGCCTCGGCGCTGCGGTGATGTCGCTTCGCTCGAGCCTTCAGTGCCTTGTGCACGTCGTCAGGGATATTTCTGACTGTCATCATGCCCATCTTTGCCGCCTCCTGTTGAACACTCAAGTGTTAGTGTAGCTCATGTGCATTCAAAATTAGAAAAGTGAATGCATTGTGTCTCTTTTTGCGGGGATTTGCATGCGGTGCGAACGCTTCAAGCAACATTGACGGCGTGTACCTTCAGCTCGACTTTCAGCGCAGGAGGCAGGTGTCTCCGTCACCGCCCGGATAGCCAGTGCTGGAAGGTGCGGCTGGCCGGGGTGAGGTGGCGGTGCTGGGGGATGAGCAGCGAGAGTTTGCCGCGACTGGGCAGGGCCTGGGGCAGGGCTGGCAGTAAATGCCCCTGGCGCAGTTCGTCGGCGAGCAGTTGTTCCCAGCCGAGGGTGATGCCCTGGCCGGCCAGGGTGGCATTCATCAATACCTGATAGCTGTTCGCGCGCAGGCAGTGGGTCGGTTCGTGCCAGGCCAGGCCCAGGGCGTTGAACCAGTCCTGCCAGGTCAGCCAGTCGTTGAAGTGGTCCTCGAGCACCAGCAGGGTGTGGTCGCGCAGCAGATCCTCGGGGGTGCCGACCTCGCCGTGATGCCGCGTGTAGTGAGGACTGCACACCGCGATGACGTTTTCATCGGCAAAGACTGGCTCGGCCATCAGGCCGGGGGGATCCACCTGGCCTTCGAGATGGTAGTAGAGCCCCAGGTCGAACTCGGTGAGGTCGAGCCGGTAGGGGTCCTCCATGGTCAGCAGCCGTATCTCGATGTGTGGGTGCTGACGCTGGAAGTCGGGCAGATGCCGGGACAGCCAGATGGAGGCAATGGTGGGGCTGGTGGCCAGGGTCAACTGGTGGTCGTCGCCGTGGCGTCGCAGCCGGGCCGTCTCGTCGGCCAGGTCGCGCAGCAGGCGACGCACGACCCGGTAGTAGTGTTCCGCGGCCGGGGTCGGTCGCAGGCCATCGGGGACGCGTTCGAACAGTGGGCGTCCCAGGTCTTCCTCCAGTCGCTTGATCTGGCGGCTGACGGCGCTCTGGGTCAGGTTGAGCTCGCGGCCGGCCTGGGTGAAGCTGCAATGCCTGGCGGTGGCCTCGAAGGCCCTCAGGCATTGCAACGGGGGCAGGGCGTCGCGTCCGCTCATGGAAATCCTCGGCGATGGCAGGCTCGTGCTGTCGCCGAGGATATCATGCCCGATGGCAGGCATCGTCAGATCGCCCGCCGGGGAACCGTGGTCCGCCAGTCGCGACGATGCACTTCCTCGCCGTCATCGTGGGCGATCTGCTCGGCCTCGATGAAGAAGGTCATCTCGTCGCAGGTCAGCCGATAGCGACTTTCCACGCTGACATCGAAGCGGCCGGGGCCTTCGTCGCGGCCGGCCCGGTAATGCCAGACGATCTCCGCGCGGGCTCGGGTCGGGTCCTCCGGGTGGGCGGTGTAGCGCTCCTCGCAGGATTGCGCCACCCGGTAGCCATGGTCGGCGAGCGTCATGGCGCCCAGGTCGTCCTCGACGATCACCGTGACCTCGCCACTGGCCACGTCTTCCTGGATGGTGCGGCGCGGCGCCGGACGGCGCTGGGTGTCGACGTTGGCGGGGCGTGCGCTTTCCGGCGCTTCGAAGGGGGACTCCACGGTCTCGCCCTGGAAGACAGGTAGCTCCAGGCGCTGCAGGCCGGGTTCCAGGGTGAGCGCGGCACGTCGGGCCGTGGGCCACAGCAACGGGAAGTTGGCCGAGGCGACGGCCACGCGCAGCCGGTGCCCGGCGGGCAGGCGATAGCCGATCATGTCGAGCTCGAGATCCACGTCCATGGGCTCGCCGGGCACCGGTGGTTCCAGGAGGTCGTGATCGCGCAGCGACAGGTTGAGCACGCCATAGGTGATGCGGGCCACCTGGCCGTCGGGGCGTACATCGCTCAGGCGCACGGTGAGCTGCCCACAGGGCTGATCGCTGGCCAGTCGCAGGCGCAGGCGTGGCTTGCCGAGGATATCGAGTGGCGCCTCCAGCGGTTCGCTGTCGAAGCACAGTGCCAGGGCGTCGTCCTGGCGCTGGTCGCCCGGCAGGTCGGGGCCGAACCAGATGGCGCAGTATTCACCCTGGTGGCTGCCGGCGGTGAGCGGTGAGTCGACCGTCTTCGGCTGGGCCAGCGATGCGTCGCCGGGCACCAGGCCGGTATCGGTCAGCGCGAAGGGGCGATGCTCGACGCACGATGCGGGCCAGCCCTCGGTGCGCACCCAGGCCCCCGGGCGCTCGGCGTACATGGGCTTCGGCGGCAGGGCGTCCTGCAGGTAGAAGGTGCCGGCCGGCTCGTCCATCACGCCGGTGTCGATGTCCTTGAGCCAGTGATCCCACCAGCGCAGCGCTTCCTGGAGGAAGCCGATGGCGGGGTCGGGCACGGCGAAGTGCGGATACTTGTGGATCCAGGGGCCGATCAGGCCCTTCTTCGGCCCCGGAAGGTTTTCCAGCAGGCGCGGCACGCTGTTCTTGTAGCCGTCTCCCCAGCCACCGACGGCATAGACGGCGGCCTCGATGTCGGCGTAGTTCTGGTTGACCGAGCCGTGCTTCCAGTAGGCGTCGCGAGTCTGGTGGCTCATCCAGGTTTCGGCCAGCAACGGCATGTTGTCGAGGCGCTCTTTCCAGCGTTCGCGCCAGACATCGCCGACCAGGGCCGGATCGGGAGGCGCCGCCGAGAAGCTGAGCATGGTGGCCGACCAGCCCAGGTTCTCGTGCAGCAGGTTGCCGCCCTTGTAGTGGATGTCGTCGGTGTAGCGGTCGTCGGTGGAGCACAGGGTGATGATGGCCTTGAGCGGCTCGGGCTTGAGCGCGGCCAGCTGCAGCGAATTGAAGCCGCCCCAGGAGATGCCCATCATGCCGAGCTTGCCGTTGCACCAGGGCTGGCGGGTCAGCCAGTCGATTACCTCCAGGCCATCGGCCTGTTCCTGCGGCAGGTACTCGTCGGCCATCACGCCTTCGGATTCGCCGTTGCCCCGCATGTCGACCCGCACCGCGGCGTAGCCGTGGCCGGCGAAGTAGGGATGCGTCAGCTCGTCGCGCACCGCTGTGCCGTCGCGCTTGCGGTAGGGCAGGTACTCGAGAATGGCGGGCACCGGGTGGCTTTCGGCATCCTCCGGCAGCCAGATGCGGGCGGCGAGCCGGGTACCGTCGGCGAGCGGGATCTCCAGGTGCTCGATCTCACGGATGCGATGCGGGAAGTCGGTCTTCACGTTCATTGCGTCTGGCCTTGTGCGTCGTGCTGGGCGTGATGGGTGGACGTATCGGGGCGCTCGAGGGCGCTGGGGTCGCGCAGCCAGTGCCAGAGGGCGCCGCTGGCGAGCAGGATGATCACCAGTGCGGGCAGGCCACCGAGATTGGAGAGCATCTTGACGCCATCGATGCCGACGAAGCTGGTCATCACCCAGGCGATGATGCCGACCACCACACCCCAGATGATCTTCATGGGGATGCCGGCGCTGAAGTCGGAGTCGGCGGTCAGGCCACGGGTACAGAGGTTGCCGATGGCATCGGTGTTGGAGTCCGCCGCGGTGACGTAGGAGATGAAGGCGATGAACAGCAGCAGCGGCACCCAGATGCCGGACAGCGGCAGTTCACCGAAGAGCCGGTAGAGCACGTGCTCAACGCCCTGGTTCTCGAGCACACTGTGAAGGTCGATACCGGTGCGCATCTGGAAGTAGAGGGTGCCTCCGGAGAAGATGACGATCCATACGGCGGCGAACAGCGACGGATAGAGCAGGTTGATGCGCAGGAAGTCGCGTACCCGGTAGCCCCGCGAGATGCGCCCGAGGAAGAGCGAGGCCACCGGGGCCCAGGCGAACCAGATGGCCCAGTAGAAGATCGACCACCAGTGCGGCCATTGGTCGTCGCCAGCGGCGCCGGTGAACAGGCTGCGGGTGAAGAAGTCGTCGAGGTAGACGCCGAACGACTCCACACCGATCTTCAGCATGAAGGCGGTAGGGCCGAACACGAAGACGAACAGGCCGAGCACCAGCAGCAGCCAGGCATTGAGCGCCGAGAGCCGGGCGATGCCCTTCTTCAAGCCGCTGGCGGCCGAGAGCACGAAGGTGATCACGATCACCGAGATGATCAGGCCCAGGCGCAGCGGGCTGGTATCGCCCTCGATGTACTGGCCGATGCCGCCGGCCAGGGTGATGGCGCCGGTGCCGAGGGTCGCGGCCATGCCGGCCACCAGGGAATACAGGGCCAGGGCGTCGATCAGCCCCGAGAAGCGTGTGATGCGTGGCCCGAAGACCGGCTCGAGCATGCTCGAGATCGAGAACTTCTGGCGGCGGTTGTAGAACGCCAGGGCGAAGATCAGTGCCGGGACCGCGTAGATGGCATAGGGCGTGAAGGTCCAGTGCAGGAACATGGTCGACATGGCGAACAGCGCCGCCTCGGAGGAACCGGCCTCCATGCCCAGCGATTCGGGTGGCCCCATCAGGTGATAGAGCGGTTCGGCGGTGGTCCAGAACAGCACGCCGACCGCCAGGGTGGTGCACAGCGTGATGGAGAACCAACGGGTTCTCGACAGCAGCGGCTCGGCATCCTCGCCACCGATGCGGATGCGTCCGAGCGGCGAGACATACACCACCACGGCGAGCACCAGCAGATAGAGGCTGCCCAGGCTGAACAGCCAGGAGAAGCGTGCCAGGATGGCGTCGTTGAGCTGGCTGGTGAATCCGAGGAAGGCCTCCAGATCGACCAGGCTGCCGATCACGGCGGTGAGCAGGATGAGAAAGGTCGGCCAGAAAACCAGGGGCCGCATGTGATGGATCATGGGCATCTCCATTTTTGTGTCGTCTCCGGGATGTCCCCGGCGCATGGCTCGCTACCTTAACCGCCCGCGCCATGGGGGTGACAGCGATCGGTCTGCATGGGGGTATGACGTAGACGCATGCCCGGCCCAGGCGGCACAACGACTCCCCGAACGACATCGACCCTGAACGAACAAGGCCCGGCATGATGAGCCGGGCCTTGCGTGGACGGATGGACCATCGTTGACGAAATCACCGCAGCCGGGCGAGTTCCTCGTTCAGGGCGTCGAGGGTCTGGTCGATCTGCTGTTCGGTATGCTCGCAGGAGAGGAAGAAGCGCAGTCGCGCGCTCTGCTCGGGCACGGCGGGATGCAGGATCGGCTGGACATTGATGCCTCGCTCGAACAGGGCGTGGGAGAGGCCGGCGGCGCGTGCCGAGCTGCCGATGATCACCGGGACCACGGCGGCGCCGATGCTTTCGCCGGTATCCAGCCCCAGGGCGCGGGCGCGCTCCAGAAAGTAGCGCGAGATGTCGCGCAGGCGCCGGGCGCGCTGCGGTTCTTTGCGCATCAGCTCAAGCGCCTTGAGCGAGGGGGCCGCCACCTGGGCGGGCATGCCGACGCTGTAGAGGAAGCCCGGTGCCAGGTGGCGCAGGGTGTCCACCAGGGCCTGGCAACCGGCGATGTAGCCGCCACAGCCGGCCAGCGTCTTGCTCATGGTGCCCATCCAGATGTCCACCGCGTCGGACGGCACATCGAAGTGCTCGCGCAGGCCGAGGCCATTCTCGCCGAGCACGCCGAAGGAGTGCGCCTCGTCGACCATCAGCCAGGCCTGGTGACGACGCTTGATCTCGACGAAGCGCGGCAGGTCGGGCAGGTCGCCGTCCATGCTGTAGAGCCCCTCGATGACGATCACGACACGTTCGAACTGTGGTCGATGGCGGCGCAACAGGTCTTCCAGGGCGTCGGCGTCGTTGTGCGCGAAGCCCATTCGCCGAGCGCCGGAGAGCTGGGCGCCGACCAGCGCGCTGTTGTGAATGTACTCGTCGTGGAGGATCAGGTCTCCCGGCCCCAGCAGGTAGCCCAGGGTGGAGACGTTGGTGGCGTGGCCACTGACGAACACCACGGCGTCGTCGACCTGGTAGGCGTCGGCCATGGCGCGTTCGAGTTCGCCGTGAATGGGGCGCTCGCCGGAGACGATACGGCTGGCCGACACCGAACTGCCATAGTGTTGAACGGCGTCGATGGCGGCCTGGTTGACCCGAGGGTCGCCGGAGAAGCCCAGGTAGTTGTAGCTGGCGAAGTTGATGACGTCCTGGTCGTCGATGCGACTGGTGGCGCCGGCATTGCCCTGGTGGCAACGGAAGAAGGGGTCCGTCAGGCCGAGGCGGCGTGCCGCCTCGCGCATCATGGTCAACTGCTGGTAGCCGGGGTGGGTGTCGAAACGCGTCAGTCGCTCCGACACCGCGTTGCCGGATGTCTCGGGCGTGTCGGGGCGATCCGGCGCAGGGCGTGAACGCTTGCGCTTGCGCGCTCCGTCGAGAAGCTGGCGCTTGAGATCGTTGCGTGACGCATCCTGGCTCATCGGGCAGTGGCCTCCTCCGAGGGCGCGTCGGCAATGGCATCGGCGCCGTGGCGTGCGGCCAGCGAGGCCAGTTCGGCGTCGCCGTCGTCGTCTTCGGTATCGTCGCGTGTCAGGCGGTCGATCAGCACGCCGCTGAGCTTGTCGAGGGTCGAGGCCTCGCTGAGCACCATGACCGGCACGCGCACGCCGAGGCGGGACTCGATGGCGGTCATCAGCTCCACGCCCATCAGCGAGTCGAAGCCCATGTCATAGACCGAGCGGTGCACGTCGATCTTGCTTTCTTCCACCAGCAGGATGCTGGCGAGTTCCGCCTTGAGCAGGTCGGTCACGGTGGTGTGGAGCTCCTCGGGAGACAGTTCGGCAAGCAGGCGGCTCAGGTCCTGGTCGCCGTCGTCCTGCTGGCCTTCGTCACCGGCGGTACGGGCGATCTCGGCAAAGCGCGGGGTCTCGGCGGTGGGTAGCGAGCGGGCCAGGGCCGACCAGTCGAGTTCCAGCACGCCGAGGCTCGGTCCGGGGGCGGCGAGCATGCGACCCAGCACCTCGAGGGCATCGTCGGCGCGCAGCGCCGAGCCGCCGAGGCGTTCCTGCAGGGCGTCGCGCGTCCGGGTATTGCGGGCCAGGAAGCCGGCGTCCTCGATGGCGCCCCAGCGCACGCAAGTGGCCGGCAGGCCCTGGGCGCGACGATTGGCGGCCAGGGCCTCCAGCCAGTGGTTGGCGGCGACGTAGCTGGCTTGGCCGGGGTTGCCGAACAGGGTGGTCGCCGAGGAATACAGCACGAAGATATCCAGGTCGTCGTCCCGGGTCAGGGCGTCCAGGTGACGGGCGCCCTCGATCTTCGGTGTCAGTACCCGGGCGATGCGCGCCTCGTCGAGGTTGCGGATCAGGCCGTCTTCGATCACCGCGGCGGCATGGATGATGCCCTTCAGCGGCGGGTGCTCGGCACGGCAACGTTCGAGCAGCGCGGCCAGGGCGTCGCGATCGGCGACATCGCAGGCCGCGGCTTCCACGGACACGCCTTGCGCCTCGAGGGCGGCGATGCCCTCGGCGGCCTCGGGCGAGGCGGCGCCACGACGGCCGACCAGCACCAGGTGGCGGGCGCCGCGCTCGGCCAGCCACTGGGCGCTGCGCAGGCCGAAGCCGCCGAGGCCGCCGGTGACCAGGTAGGTGGCGTCGGCCGGCAGTTCGGGGGCCGCCGGGGGCGCCGTGTCGTCGGTGTCGGGGCGCAGGGGCTGGTCCTGGGTGACGACCACCTTGCCGATCTGGCGGGCCTGCTGCATGTAGCGGAAGGCTTCGACCACCTGGCGATTGCCGAAGGCGGTGTAGGGCAGCGGCGTGAAGGTGCCGTCCTCGAACAGCGCCATCATTTCGCTGAACAGTGTCTGGGTGAGATCCGGGCAGACCTTCATCAGCTGGTCGGAATCGATGCCGAAATAGCTGAGGTTGTTGCGGAAGGGCCGCAGGCCGATGTGGGTGTTCTCGTAGAAATCGCGCTTGCCGAGTTCCAGGAAGCGACCGAAGGGGCGCAGCACGCGCAGGTTCTGGTTGATCGCTTCGCCGGCCAGGGAGTTGAGGACCACATCGACGCCGCGTCCGTCGGTGTCGGCGAGGATTTCCTCGGCGAAGGTCAGCGAACGCGAATCGTAGAGGCGGTCGACACCGCTGAGGCGCAGGAAGTCGCGTTTTTCCTCGGCTCCGACGGTGGCGTGGATCTCGGCGCCCAGCCAACGGGCCACCTGGATGGCGGCCAGCCCGACGCCACCGGCGGCACCGTGGATCAGCACGTGTTCCCCCGGCGACAGGCGGGCGAGATGCTTCAGCGCGTAGTAGACGGTGAAGAAGGTCGTCGGGATCGTCGCCGCCGCGGCGAAGTCGATGTCGCGGGGCAGGGGCGCGATGGCGTACTGGCTGGCGACCAGCCGGTCGCTGAAGCTGGCCGGACCGAAGCCGACCACGGCATCGCCCGGTGCGAATCCGTCGACGCCCGGCCCGAGCCGCTCGACGACGCCGGCGAATTCCAGGCCCAGCGTCGGGCCGGCGAAGCCGTTCTCGATGGCTTCGTCGGAGAGCAGACCCAGGGTGTACATGACATCGCGGAAGTTGAGGCCGGTGGCCTCGACGCGGATGCCCACCTCGCCCTCGCCGGGTGCCGGCAGGTCGGTCGGCTGCCAGGCCAGATGGCGCAGCTGGCCGGGCAGTGGGAAGCCGAGCGTCATGGCGCCTCGCGGGGCCTCCGGGACCTGTGCTTCTCCGGCCTGGGTTTCAGGCGCCGTTGTGCCCGGTGCGGGCAGGATGCGCAGCCGGGTGGCGAAGCGAGTACCCCGGGTGTCGAGCGTCACCTCGGTTTCGTCGTCGGGGGCGACGAGTTCGTCGACCAGGGCCTCGAGGACGTCTCCCTCGAGTTCGACGCCGGGCAGGTCGAGCAGACGGACCCGGAAATCCTGGGCTTCGTTGGCCAGGGAGCGACCGAAGCCCCAGAGGGCGGCATCGTCACTGACGCGCGTGTCCGGGGCGGCGGTATCGCGCCAGATGGCGGCCACGTCCCGGGTGATCAGCCATAGCGTCGGCATGTCGTGGCGCGCTTCGAAGGCAGTCGCCCAGCGTGCCGCCTGCTGGCAGCGCTCGAGGCCCGTGCTGCGCAGGTCGACGATATGCCCGGCCTCGGTGGCCTGGTGTTCGTCGCCGATCATCACTCGATGCCCCCGGCGTTCCAGGTCGGCGGCGAGGCGCTCGGCGAAGGTGCGATCCGCGTCGTCGGCAACCAGCAGGTAGTCGGCCGGCGAGGTATCGAGATCGTCGGCCTGGCTGGCCTGGTCGGGGAGACGGGCGTGCACGAGATAGGCGCCGGCCTCGTCTTCCAGGGGCAGCGGCTGGACCTGTTCGGCGCCGAGGCGGGCGAGCAGGTCGGTCACGTCGTCGAGCTCGCAGGCGGCGGGCGCATCGCCTTCGGCGTCCAGGCCGGGGGCGGCCAGCAGGGTATCGAGCCAGGCGGAGGGAGCGACCCCGAGCAGCAGGATTCGCGCACCGGGCGCAAGCCGCTCCGGGAGGGCCTCGATCAGGCGGCGGCTGAGGTCGCGATTGGTGACATCCAGCGAGACCAGGGCCAGTTGGGCATGCCGCGAGTGATCCTGCGACGACCGTTCTTGCGGGGTTTCCAGCGACTCGACCTCGATCAGCGGCTGGCGCTCGCGCAACTGCTCGGCGTGCTGCCAGGCGAGTTCGCCGGCGGTGAGGATCCGGTAGTCGCAGCGATCGGGATCGACCAGGTCGGCGAGTCGCTCGCCCAGCGCCGGGGCACTGACGCCGGCCTCGAGCAAGGTGAGACGCTGTCCGTCGGGCAACTGCGCCAGGGTATCGGTCAATGCCTCGCCGAGGGGCGTGGCGATGGCCCGCCAGCCATCATGGCCGATCAGCTGGCGATTGAGGCGCGTCAGGCGGTCACGGTCGAGGCCGATGTCGGCGGCATCTCGATGGCCGGCGAGCAGGTCCCGCAGGTTGAGCCCGAAACGGCCGAGCCGATGGATGGGGCCGATATGGCCCGGGTAGTCCTGGGCCAGCAGGCGCCAGATGGTGGTGGCATCGACCTCGTCGTCGTCTTCGATGCGCGTCCAGCCCTCGTCGCCGGGCTCGAGGCGGCCGGCATCCTGAAGCAGGCGCAGCAACTGGTCGAGCAGGGGGCGGGCCTGCGGATGCGCACTGGCCAGTGCCTGATAGCGGGAGCGACCGAGGACGCCGTCATGCAGCTCGCCGTCCAGCGCTTCGGCGGCGAAGGCTTCGGCCAGCCGGTCGAGAAGCGGGGCGACCTCATTGGCGTAGCGTTGTCCGGTGGCTTTGGCATAGCCATCGATCAGCCCCGGCATGGCGGCTTCCAGCGCGGTCAGGTCGGCCGGCTGACGACGCTGTGGGCATGGCGCCGGCGTCAGGCGAACGTCGAGATGGCTCAGTGCCTGCTCGGCGGACTGGGTCAGGCGGACCGCCTTGAAGCGGGTCTCGCTGACGACTGCCACGGCCCGGCCGCGGTCGTCGAAGAGCTCGAAGTCGGCGGTGAAGGAGTAGGGGGCGCGCTTGAGCAGCCGGGCCCGGGCCAGGACCGGGCGCCCGGCCTCCGGCGCCCACTGGATGCGGCCCACGCGGACCGGGACGAAGGCCATGCCCCGCATATCGTGACCCTCGCGGGCCAGCAGCGGCAGGAACAGCTGGAAGGCGCTGTCGAGAATACCCGGGTGCAGGTGCTGCAGCGCCAGTTGCTCCTCGATCGCCGGGGTGGGGCGAACGCGGCCGATGACACCGTCGTCCTCGATCCAGGCGCGGTCGATGGCCTGGAAGGCCGGGCCATAGTCCAGGCCCAGGCGTCCGGCCATCGCCAGATGTTCGTCCAGCTCCAGATCCGGCGCCCGGTCGGGCAGGGTCGGGGCGGTGCGCTCCAGCAGCAGGCCGCGGCTCTGGGTCATGATGCGGGCCGTGGTGTGGAGCTGCCATTCCTCGCCGACGGCCGGCTCCCGCGAGTGGATGGTGACGCGACCGTCCTCGGGGGCGATGGCCAGCCGGGTGAGACGCCCGTGCTGGCCATCGAGCATCAGGGGCGCCTGGATCTCGAGTTCCTCGACGTCGAGCGGTGCGGCCTCGCGCCAGCGTGCGGCGGCGGCCAGGGCCAGCTCGATGAAGCCGGCGCCGGGGAAGATGGCGGCGCCGCCGACCACGTGATCCGCCAGCCAGGGCTGACGACCGGTGTCGAGCTGGCTTTCCCAGGTCAGGGTGTGCTGGGCCAGGCGGTAGCCCAGCAAGGGGTGTTCGTAGTGGCGTGCCAGCAGCCCCAGGGCGTCCGAGGTGCTCGGCATCCGGTAGGGCTGGCGCTGCCAGGGATAGCGCGGCAGCTCGGCGAGGCGGCCGGCCACCGGGAACCAGTGGTCGGTGTCGGTCTCGAGGCCCGAGAGCAGTGTCTGGCCGATGGCGCGGTCGAGGCAGACGGGTCCCGGCAGGTCGCGTTCCAGGGTGCCGATGATCAGGCCATCGAGCGCCGCGTCGCGCAGGGCCTCGCTCAGGTAGCGCTTGAGAATCGGGTGGGCGCCGATCTCGATCAGTACATTGATACCCTCGGCGGTGATCGCCCGGGCGGCGGCGTCGAAGCGCACGGGCTGGCGGATGTTGTGCCACCAGTAGTCGGCGTCGAGGCGTTCGCCGTCGAGTTCCTCGCCGGTCACCGTCGAGATGTAGGGAATGCGGGCCTGCCGGGGATGCAGCCCGTCCAGGGCGGCGATCAGGTCGTCGCGGATGGGGTCCATGGCCGGACTGTGGAAGGCGTAGTCCAGCGGCAGGCGCTTGGCGAAATGGCGCTGGGCGTCGAGTTCGGCTTCCAGGCGGCTCAGTGCCTCGGCGGGGCCGGCGAGGGTCACGCCCTGGGCGCTGTTGGTGCCGGCCAGGTGGATGTCGCGGTACTCGGGACGTTCCAGGTATTCGGCGATGGCCTCGGCCCCCAGGCCCACGGCGGTCATCTCGCCCTGGCCTCGGGTCAGGCCCTGGAAGTGGCTGCGCAGGTGGATCACCCGCACGGCATCTTCCAGCGACAGGGCGCCGCAGGCCCAGGCGGCGGCCACTTCGCCGACGCTATGGCCGGTGACGGCGACGGGCTCGATGCCTTGGGCAGCGAGCACTCGGGTGATGCCGACCTGCACGGCGAACAGGGCCGGCTGGGCGATTTCGGTGCGCACGAAGCGGTCGCTGCCGTTGTCGCCTTCGAGCTCGGCGCGCAGCGAGAAGTCGGCATGGCGCTGGAAGAGGGCGTCGACCTCATCGATGGCGGCGGCGAAGACCTTGGAGTCGGCGAGCAGGTCGCGGCCCATGGTTTCCCATTGGCAGCCGTTGCCGTCGTAGACGAAGGCGGGGCCCTGGGCGGCCTCGAGACGCTGCCCCTGGATGACCGGGCGCGTGCCGGGATCTCGCTCGGGGTCGGCGAAGGCGGCCAGGCGCTCGGCGGCGTCCTGCTTGTCGGCGGCGAACAGCAGGGCACCATCGGGGTGGTGCTCGCGGCGCCGGTAGAGGGTGTCGGCGATGTCGTAGAGCGCGCTGTCGGTGTCGCGTAGCCAGTCGGCGAGTTGGCCGGCCATGGCGCGCAGGGCCGGCTCGCCCCGGGCGGAGAGCCGCAACGGCAGCGGTTCGTCGGAGGCGGGGGCCGGTGTCGGTGCCGGTGTCTCGGGCGGGCTCTCTAGGATGACGTGGGCGTTGGCGCCGCCGAAGCCGAAGGAGTTGACGCCGATGACCAGGCGTCCTTCCGCCTTCAAGGGGCGAGCCTGGGTGACGACGTCCAGGTTCCAGTCGTCGAACGGGATCCTGGGGTTGGGACGACGGATGCCGATGGTGGCCGGTACCTCGCGATGACGTAGGCTGTAGAGCGCCTTGGCCAGACCGGCGACACCGGAAGCGGTTTCCAGGTGGCCGAGGTTGCTCTTCACCGAGCCGATGGGCAACGGCGACTGCCGGCGCTTGCCCAGCGCCTCGCCGATGGCGCGGGTCTCGATGGGGTCGCCGACGGCGGTGCCGGTGCCATGGGCCTCGAGATAGTCGATCTCGTCCGGCTCGATACCGGCCCGCTCGTAGACCTGACGCATCAGGGCGATCTGTGCCTCGGGGTTGGGCACGGTGAGCCCCTGCTTGTGGCCGTCGGTGTTGACGGTCGAGCCGGCGACCACGGCGAGGATGGTGTCACCGTCGGCCACGGCCTGGTCGTAGTCCTTGAGCAGGAACATGCCGGCGCCTTCCGAGCGGACATAACCGTCGCCGTCAGCGTCGAACACCCGGCAGCGGCCCGTGGGCGAGAGCATGCTGGCCTTGGAGAAGATGATGAAGCCGTAGGGGTGCAGGTGCAGGCTGATGCCGCCGGCCAGTGCCAGGCTCGTCTCGCCGGCGCGGATCGCCTGGCAGGCCTGGTGGAAGGCCACCATCGACGAGGAGCAGGCGGTATCCACCGACATGCTGGGGCCGTGCAGGTCGAACAGGTAGGAGAGCCGGTTCGAGGCGATGCTCGAGGTGTTGCCGGTGGCGGTGGAAGCGTCGATGGCCCCCATGTCGCCGGTGTATCGATAGGAGTAGTCCAGCGCCGCAACGCCCAGGAAGACGCCGCACTGGCTGCCGCGCAGCCGCGCGGGCGGCAGGCCGGCACTTTCCATGCTCTCCCAGGTCAGCTCCAGGAGCATGCGCTGCTGGGGGTCCATGTTGGCCGCCTCGCGGGGCGAGATGCCGAAGAAGTCGGCATCGAAGCCACTGATGTCGCCCAGGCTGCCGGCGGCGAAGGTCACGCTGGTACCGGGGTTGCGCTTGTCGGGGTGCTGGAAGGCCTCATGGCTCCAGCGGTCGGCCGCGACCTGGGTCACCAGGTCCTTTTCGGCTCGCAGGTCCTGCCAGAATCCTTCCGGGGTGGTTCCCGGCATCCGGTGGGCGACACCGATGATGGCCACGCGTCTTGTCATGCTTGCTCCCGATGATCCTGGTTCCAGCCGTCATGGGCGCGCTGCGCCTCGTCGATGACGGCCTGCCATATCCGTTGACTCAATTGCACTGCCTCAAGCGGCATGGACGCCTGGGACCGGTCTCCCCGGCCGCGGCTCGACCACAGCAGATAGGGCGTGTCGCCGTCCGGCTCGCCGTAATGCCGATAGACCTCGGGCATGATCGGCACATGGTCGCCATACCAGCACAGTAGCCCGCCCCGGGGGGTCGCCTCCAGTTGCCGACGCAGGCGTGCGGCCATGCGGTCGGCATTGCGCAGGTGGGCCAGATAGCTGGCCAGTTCTTCGCAGTCGTCCGGCAAGGGCGGCGTGTCCGCGGCCAGCAGGTCGCGGGCCTCGTCCTCCGCCCGGTCGTCAAGTTGCAGTGGGCCGTGATTCTCCATGGTGATCACGAACACGAATAGCGGCTTATTATCCGGTTCATCGAGCAGCCTGCCAACCTTGTCGGCGAGCGCCAGGTCGCCGACGTACTGGCCGCAGTAGTCGTCGCGCTCGAAGGCCCGGATGTCGATGAAGTCGTCGAAGCCCAGGCGCGGCATGACACGGTCGCGCTGATAGAAGCTGGCCGCATAGGGATGCAGGCAGACGGTGCGATAACCGAGCCGTTTCAGCTCGGCGACCAGGCTCGGTACCGGGCGATGGGCCAGCTGGTGATAGGGGTTGAAGCGGTGGATGCCGAGGGCCTGCTGGTCGAGGCCGGTCAGTATCGCTGCTTCGGTGCGCACCGTGTTGGCGCCCCAGGCCGGCACGTGCAGAGGGCCTCGGGCCAGGGCCTGATCGGCCAGGGCATCGAGGTGGGGCAGCAGGTCATCGCGCAGGCCGCCGTGCCAGGGGCGCGGGTCGAAGAAGGATTCGCTCTGCACCAGCACCAGGTGCGGCAGATGCTGGCCGGGCGGTGCCGGCTCGGGCGCGGGCGCATAGGGCGATTCGGTCACCGTGAGTGGTCGCCGTGCCAGCAGGCCGTAGGCCCAGAGTGCGCTGAACAGACCGAGTCGGTGGGTGTCCTCGACGGGGTCGAGGCGGCAGGCCGGCTGGCGGCGCAGCCCGGCCATCAAGGGCAGGGCCGACAGCGCGATGATCGACAGCACCCCGGCGAGAAAGGTGCCCGTGCCATGCCGGGAGGGCAGCGACGGCTCGAACACCAGAAAGCCGATGATGGTCGCCAGGCCCGCCAGACTGGCGCCGATGGCCAGGCCGATGCCGAAGAAGGGGATGTACAGGCGCGGGTGGCGGATGGCATCGAGAAAGTACTCGAAGTCCTGGCACAGGAAAGGTTCGCGCAGGGTCTTCGACTTGGCGTTGCTGGACTGGACCACCACGAGCTGCAGGGCCAGGAAGAGCACCAGGGCGAACCAGGGGCGCTGCAATATCAGCACGAAGGCGCCGAAGGCCAGGCTCCAGGTGCCCAGGTGGACGGCGAGGGAGGCTATCGGTCGGCGCCAGGGCGGTGCGGTAGCCGGCCGCAGGGCGGCTTCGGCGAGGAAGCTGCCGATCAGGCCGAGGCACCAGGGCAGCAACAGGGCCCGCGTCATGAGGGTCTCCCGTAGCCCATCAGGCCGAGCAGACGCTGTGAGAGGCCGGCCGGCAGAACCGCCAGACTCCAGCAACCCAGGTTGAGCGGAAAGGGGAAGCTGATGCGGGCCCGATTGCGCTCGATGCCCACGGCGATACGCCGGGCGGCGCGCGGGGCGTCGATCTCCCAGGGCTTGGGACCGGGCATGGCGTCGCACATCGGTGAGCTGACATAGCCGGGCATGACCACGGTCACGCCCACGCCGCGGGGGGCCAGCCAGCCGCGAAGGGCCTCGCCGTAGGCCTTGATGCCGGCCTTGCTGGCGCTGTAGCTGGGGGTCAGCGGCAGGCCGTGCCAGGCGGCCAGGGAACTGATGAAGACGAACTGGCCGTGGCCGCGCTCGGCCATGCGCGGCGCCAGCCGTTCGGCCATGGCCATGGGCGTGCGCAGGTTGATGGCCAGCAGGCGACTGGTGGCCGACCAGTCTTCCATTTCCTGCCCCGGCTCGGCGTGGGTGTTCTGGCCGGCATTGGCGATGACCACATCGGGCAGTGCCAGCCGATCCAGCCAGTCGGTGAGGCTGGCGTCATCGGTCAGGTCCACGTTCGTCGTCTCGACGTCGGCGCCCGCCTGTCGGCAGGCGTCGGCCAGGGCCTCGAGCGTCTCCCGGCGGCGGCCGTGCAGGATCAGGCGCACGCCGGGCGCGGCATAGTGCCGGGCCAGGGCGCCGCCGATGGCGCCGGTGGCACCGGTGATCAACAGGCTGCGGGGTGCGGTCATAGCAGGGCCTCGAGGGGAGAAGTGGTGGCCTCGAGCCGGGCCGCGACGTTGTCGATGGCGAGCTCGATGCCGGTGTCGCAGTAATAGCCTCCGTTGAGCTGGACCGTGTGCATGACCGTGCGATGAAAGCAGCGGAACAGTTCTTCGTCCGGTGCCTGTCCGTGACGCCAGAAGTCGTCCAGTCCGCCTTCGAAGGTCAGGCCGTCGAGTCGGTAGATCGGCTGGCTCAGTGCGATGGTCGGACAACGATGCTCTAGTGCCACGATACCCGAGGTGCTGTTGACCGTCACGGTACCGGCGGCGTCGTCGAGCAGGACATTGAGATCGCCGGATTCGAGGTAGACGACGCGCCCGGCGATGTCATGGCGTTTCTCGAGTCGCGCGATGAGGCCGGCATAGTCGATGAGGCCCATGTCGAGCGGGTGATTCTTGATGCACAGCAGGCTGTCCGATGGCGCATGGCGGGCGAAAGACGCCACCGTGTGTTCGATCACCTCGACCATGTCGGTGAAATCGGAGTGGTTGCGAATCTGGGCGTCGCCGTTGAGCTGCAGAGGCAGCACATAGTAGGGGCGCTTGCCACCCGCCAGGGCACGGACGCGTTCAGCATCGCGCGGCTTCCACCAGCGCAGCTGGGTGAAGCGCTTGAGATAGCCGGCGTACTCGACCGGGGCGATGACCGGCGCGTGGTTGCGATAGCGGGGAAACAGCAGCGGGTTGGCGAGACCGGCCAGATGGTAGAGCACATCATGGGTGGCACGGCGCTTGAACGATGTGCGGAAGCGCTTGGCCGGCATCGGCTTGGGCAGGCGACGGCCGACCTCCCGATACCAGTCCGCCTCCTGGGGCAGTAGCGAATAGCCGTTGACGCCCTCGCGCTCCAGGGTGATCCAGTGGGGGCGGAAGTAGCCCTCCTCGAGTACCTGATTGCGAATACCGACCTGTTTGGCGGCCTCGATCGCCGCCAGGTGAATGGGGCGCTGGTCGCCGAACAGTAACTGGTCGGTGGTACCGTGGCGCTCCCAGAGATCGGCCAGGAAATCCGGCAGATCGTCCGGCTTGCCGCGAAAGGCATGGCTGGGACCGGCATCCCTGCACCAGTACGCCAGGTCGCCACCGGCGAACTGGACCTTGGCGACATGATGACCGTCGGCCCTCAGCCGTTGCGCCAAGCGGGGGAAGAATGGCGAACAGACACCCTGGAGGAACAAGAAAGAGCGTTTCGGCGAATTCACGTTAATGCTTTCCGATAAAGATATTGCGGTACCAGCGATACAGCTGCGTTCGCCACGCCGGGCGAGGGTGTTCGGCTCGGCGCTGTTCCAGCAGGGCCACGACGGTCTCGGCGTTGCACAGCCGGCGACTGCCCGGATCGACATACAGCGGGTAGAGGATCAGGGTGGCCGCGACCAGTGCATCCAGGTCGAGAGACCGACGACGCCTGGGGCAGGCATGACGATCCTCGGTCAGCCCCCAGCCCGCGTAGAACGGCATCCCGTAGGTAACGACGCGACGCCCTCGAAGCAGTGCCTCGAACCCCGCCAGGGAGCACATGGTATGGACCTCATCGACCATGTCCAGCAAATCGACGATATCGACGTCGCCGACCTCCTGATCGTAGAGGCGCTCGTCGGCCTGGCTCAGGGCGCCGATCCGTGCGCCGGTCACCACGTCGGGGTGCGGCTTGTAGAGGATGCGGGCGTCGGGGTTGGCCCGCCGCACGGCGGCGAGCAGGGCGCCGTTGGTGCGGATGTCGAGCGTGCCGTGGGCGATGGAGGCGTCGCTCTCCACCTGGCCGGGTACCAGCAGCAGGCGGCCGCCCTCGGGGCGCTGGAGGCGCCGCGCGCCGGGGACGTTGTACTTGGAGAGTCGCAGGGCGACCAGGCGTTCTCGAAGTCGGGCCGCCCGGCGCAGCAGGGCGGGGGAGAAGGAGGCGTCGTTCAGGGTGCGTTCCAGTTCGCTTTCGCGGCTGGCGTCGTAATGGATGCCGAGGGCATCCACGACCAGCGAAAGCGGGCGAGCCAGGTCGACGCCCAGGCCGATGGAACGCAGAAAGCCGTCTTCCATGCGCCACAGTGCCTGACCTCGGGCGCGACAGCGCTCCTCGGTCTCGGCATCCAGTCGTGAGGCCCAGCACAGCAGGCGTTCGTCGCGCCCGGCGTCTTTCGGGGGGTGGTCGTGGCGCAGATGACGGATGTCGGCATCATGTCCGAGGAAATCGCCGACGAAGCCGCGTTTCCAGGACGACAGCCCCCAGGTCACCCAGCGACCCGCCAGGCGGCGTTGCTGGCGGGTCTGGTCGCCGATCAGCTCGAGGGCTTCCTCGAAGTCGGTGGCCTGGCCGGTATAGGGGTTGGCGTAGCGGGCATAGCGCAGATAGGCCGCCGAGAAGACCTGGGCGAGCGAGCGCTGAACGCCGCGGCGCGGGCAGGAGCGGCGATCGTCGGTGAGGCCCCAGCCGGCATAGAAGGGCACGCCGTGGCAGACGACGCGCTTGCCGGCCAGCAGGGCTTCGAAGCCCAGCTGGCTGCTGACCACATGCACGCAATGCACCGCATCGAGCAGCGACCAGGGATTCAGGTTCTCGCCGATGAGCCGGCAGCCAGGCAGTCGTCCGGCCTCGAGAAGGTGTCCGGCCTTCTTGCCGGCGATGACGTCGGGGTGGACCTTGATCAGGATTTCCGACTCGGGGTGCTCGGCTCGGGCGGCGTCCAGCATGCGCCGGAAGTCGTCGGGCTCGGCCAGGCCGCCCGCGATCGAGGCGTCGCCGGCGGTCTGGTCGACGACCAGCACGCGCGGTCGGTCGTCGTCGAACAGGCGGCGATCCGGTGCCTGGTTGTACTTGGAGAGCCGCAGTTCGCGCAGTCGCTCCATGCCGTCCCTGGCCCGGACGAGCTCCGCCTCGGGGGTGTCATCGGCGTCCAGAATCAGGTTTTCCAGCGTCGAGGGCCGGCTGGCGTCGTAATAGATGCCCAGGGGATCGACGATGAGGCTATGGGGGGGATGTCCCTCCACGCCGAGCCCCCATGAGCGCAGGAAACCGTCCTCGATGGCCAGGTAGGGCAGCCGGTGGCGGTCGGCATGCGCGCGTGCCTTGCGGGAGCTCGGCTTGAGGCCCCAGCCGGCTACGCTGGCTGCCCGACGCCCGCCCGGCGAGCCGAGAGGGCAGAACCGATCGAACTCGGGCAGGCAGGCGCTCAGGATCGGCAGGGCCAGCATGCGTCGGGTCGCGACGGCGAGGGTGCCCTCATGGGGGGCTCGGCGTGGTGTGGCCAAGAGGCAGTCCTTCGAGTCTTCAAGCCAGTCGTCAAGGTTCCGCGCTCGCTCCATGGCCGCGCGGCAGGCGTCGGCTCATGCCGTGAGCCGGATCAAAATAGCCATTGTATCAGGGTGATAGCGATTCGGCTCGGTGTCCCCGATGAACAACACTGACCCTTGCCGGTGCTTGAAGCCGAGCCAGGGCGGTGGTATAAATTGATTCTGATAATCGTTATCATTAGCGAAAAGGATTGACTCTCATGCCGGCTTCAGGACCACCGTCATCGCAGGACGCGTCAACAGAACGGCACACGCGCGGAGAGGCGGTCAGGAGCATCGACAGCGATTCCCTGCTGGGTCGCGAGGGGCGCCTGATCATCCATCACGAGGGGCGGCGCTATGTGTTGCGGCGGACGCGATTGGGGAAGTTGATTCTGACGGCATGAGCTACGAGCTACGAGCTACGAGCTACGAGCTACGAGATGCGAGATGCGAGATGCGAGATGCGAGATGCGAACCCCTGATTCCTGGTTTTCGGGGTTGCTCGCGGCTCGTGGCTCGTAACTCGAGACTCCTGGTTTTCGGGGTTGCTCGTGACTCGCGGCTCGTAACTCGAGACTCCTGGTTTTCTTGGGGTTGCTCGTGGCTCGTGGCTCGTGGCTCGTGGCTCGAAGCTCGAGGCTCGTGACTCAAAACTCGTCACTCGATAATGCCAGCCAGGTGCGGTGACGCCGTTCCCAGCCAGCCATCCGAATCACCAAGGAAACTGCCCGGGAGCCCTGGCTTATGAAACCCTGTCACTCCATCGCCGCTGCCATGGCGTGGACCCTGCCCATCGTCGCGACTCAGGCGGTGGCGGATGCCTCGTCTGATAGTGCCGCGTCGGCGGCCACGCTGGACGAAATGACCGTCACCGGCACGCGTCTGCCCGGTGACCCGTCCCGTGCGCCCTTGATCCTGGATGTCATCGACCGGGACGATCCGGCACTTTCCACGGCGTCGAGCGTCGAGGACGTGTTGTCCCGGCAGCCCGGGCTGCATGTGGCAGGGAGCGGTCGCCGCAACGGCCAGACCCTGAGCCTGCGCGGCTTCGATTCCAACGGCGTACAGGTACGCCTCGACGGGATTCGCCAGGACATCAACACCGGCCATCTGGGCGCCTTCTATATCGACCCTTGGTTGATACGCGAGGTCCAGATCGCTCGCGGTGCCTTGTCCAGCCTCTATGGCAGCAACGCCATGGGTGGGGTGGTGAGCTTCGAGACGGTGGAGGCGTCGGACCTGTTGCGGCCGGGTGAGCAGGGCGGCATGCGGTTGTCGCTGGGTGGTGCCACGGCCCGCGATGAGATGGGGGGTGCCTTCAGCGCCTTCGGCGAGCGCGAGACGGCCAATGGGGCGGTGGATGGCCTGGTCTCCGTGGGGCGTCGCGAGTCTGGCGAGATTCGGCGTGCCGGTGGGCAGGAGGCCCCCGAGGATGCTGAGCTCGATAGCCTGCTGCTCAAGGGCGGCTGGCAGCCCGATGACCAGAACCGCCTCTTCGCCCAGTGGCAGCGTTATGACGAAACGGCCACCCAGCCCGCCAATCCGCAGCAGCTGACGACCGAGGACGCTTATCGCCGGCGCCAGGTGACCAGCGACAACGTGCAGCTGGGGCATCGCTGGCGTTCCGGGGCCGCCAGCGAAGTGACGTCGCGACTGAGCCTGAGTCGCCAGGAGATCGACGAGGACGATGCCAATCGCACCCTGGAGCGTTGGGGCGTGCAGAGCGATGGCTACCATCGCCTCGAGCACGGCTGGCTGACCCAGACCCTGGTGTTCGGCGCCGAGGCGGATCGCGCCAGCCAGCGGCCGGGTGGCGGGGCCTCGGGCTTTCCCCATGCCGATATCGATACCCAGGCCCTGTATCTCGAGGATACCCTGACGGCGGGGCGTCATCTCTCCGAGGGCGGCGCCGGGGTCTTCGACCTGGGACTGGGCGCGCGTTACGACCGCTATGACGCCGAGGACGCCGCCGGTCGCGAGACCGAAGAGACCCAGCTCTCGCCGAGGCTACGGCTGTCCTGGCGCCCGACATCGGGGCTGATGGTCTACAGCGGTTATGCCGAGGCCTTCCGTGCCCCGAGCCTGTCCGAACTCTATGCCGACCAGCGGCACTTTGCCGGCTTCTGCCCCTCGCCGGGCTTCTGCTTCCCCGACAATTACTGGGTGCCCAACCCCGATCTGCAGCCGGAAACCAGCCGTACCTGGGAGAGCGGCGTTGCCTGGGAGCGGGGGGACTGGGCCCTGCGTGCCAGCTATTTCGATACCCGTGCCGATGACTTCATCGACAGCGAGGTGGATATCTCGGCCGGCACGACCCAGGCCGTCAATGTCAATCGTGCCCGACTCTGGGGCTTCGATGCCCGCCTGGCCTGGGAACCCGAGGACTGGCCCGAGTTTCGCGCCTTCGCCGGCCTGTCGGAAGTCTCGGGCAAGGACCGCGACAGCGGCGAGGCGCTGGGCAGCGAAACGCCTCTGGAAGCCACGCTCGGGGCCGATCTGGACCTGCTCGACCGGGCCCTGACCCTGGGCTGGCGAGGACGCTTCGCCAATTCCTATGACCAGCCGGATGGTGAGGGCAGCCTGCCCGGTTACGGCCTGCACGATCTGCAACTGGCCTGGCGGGTCACCCCGGCCTTCAGCACGTCGCTGCGCCTGAGCAACCTTGGCGACAAGGTGTGGTACCGGCCCAGTGGCGCACTCGGTGATGGGCGTAGCCTGTTCGCTGCCTTCAATCTGCAATGGTAATAGAGGGGGTCACGATCATGAGCATTTCCCGAATCTCCAGCACGGCGCGCCGCCGCGCGATCCTCGATGCTTTCGATGCGATGCGCGAGACGTCGCCGAGCCAGTCTGCCGAGCACATCGCACAGCGCCTCGATATCAGCGAGGGCGAGCTGCAGGCGGCCCGCATCGGGCGCGATACCTGGACGCTGTCACTGGCGCCCCGAGAGCTGGCGAGGCGCTTCGAGGCGCTGGGCCAGGTCGAGGCGAGGACGCATTCGTCGGCGGCGACGCTGCTCCAGCGAGGGCGTTACCCACGGCTGGCCGGAGGGGATGCTGCCGGCTTGCTGTTGGCCCCGGGCGGGCTGGATCTACGGCTGCTGTTCTCCCACTGGCACTGGGCCTGCCTGGTGCGTGAGCGCCCGCGTTGCGGCTCGATCGACTGGCGAGTGCAGGTCTTCGACCAGCATGGTCGCGCGCTGCACAGTTGCCGAGCCCTGGACACGGCGCTGGGCGATGGCTGGACGAGCCTGTTCGAGGTTGCCACCGAGGATGAGCCGGCCTTCACCCAGGAGATGCCGCGACCGGCCAGAGTGCTGTCCGATGTCGAGGGGGTGGCCGAGGAATGGCGAGCCATGCGCGATGTGCATCAGTTCTTCACCTTGTTGCGCCGCCATGGCCTCGAGCGCCACGAGGCCAATGCCCTGATGGAAGGGCGCTTCACCGAGGCGCTGGCGCCGACGGCCGTGGAGAGCGTGCTGCAACGGGCCAGCGAGCAGCATATGCCGTTGATGAGTTTCGTCTCCAGCCCCGGCTGCGTGCAGATTCGTACCGGTACTCTGCCGTGGCCCGAATGGTGTGATGGACGACTGACGCTGTCCGACCCGAGCTTTGCACTGCGTCTGGACGAAGCGGCCATCTCGCGTGTGTGGCGGGTGCACAAGCCCAATGCCGACGGTGGCGTGACCAGCCTCGAGGCCTTCGACGATCAGGGTCGGCTGATCCTGCAGTTGTATGCCGAACGTCGCGAGGGGCAGGCGGAGCGCACCGACTGGCGACAGCTGCTGGAGGCCTTTCCACGCTGGGAGGCGGTGGCATGATGGCGAAGGGATGGCGAGCCGGTCTCGTCGGCCTGTTCGGCAGCTTGCTGTGCGCGGCGATGCCGGCGCTGGCCGACGATGAGCGTTGGGTGGTGCTGGGCGGCGATATGGCCGAGACCGTGGCGGCGCTGGGGGCGGCCGATCGACTGGTCGGGCGGGATGACACCAGCCTTTATCCCGACGCGGTGGCGACCTTGCCCTCGGTGGGCTATCTGCGGCGTCTCTCGGCGGAGAGCGTGCTGTCGCTGCACCCGGATCGCATCCTGGCCAGCGATGATGCCGGGCCGGCGGAGACCCTCGAGCAGCTCGAGGCGGCCGGGGTGGCGGTCGAGGTGATCGACAGCCCCGACCGGCTGGCGTCGATTCCCGACAAGGTCCGCGCCGTTGCCGGGGCGCTGGATCTCGAGGCGCGGGGGAATGAACGGGTCGGTGAACTGCGCGACGAGCTCGATGCCTTGGCGGCACTGCCCGAATTGCCGGAGGCCCGGGCCATGTTCATCCTCAGCCATGGCGGCATGACGCCCATGGTGGCCGGTCGGGACACGGCGGCGCAGGCAATGCTGGAGGCGGTGGGGCTCGATAACGCCTTCGCCGACATGGAGGGCTACAAGCCGGTGGGCGCCGAGGCGCTGGCGCGCCAGTCCCCCGAGCTGGTGCTGATATCGCGCCGTGGGCTGGCGGCCCTGGGCGGCGAAAAGGCGCTCTGGGCAATGCCGGGGCTCGACATGACGCCGGCCGGTCGCGACAAGCGATTGCTGGTGGTCGACGACCAGGGACTGCTGGGGTTCGGGCCGCGCACACCTTCCTTGTTGCTGGCACTGCGCGAACGCCTCGACGCCTTGCTGGCGGGGGATGATACCGCCCTGATCGAGCGGGAGACGCCGCCATGGACATGACGCTGTCGCACGCCGGGCGAGGTGCGTTGCCACGCCGGCGCCTCTCGCATCGCCTCGGTGTATTGGGTGGCCTGTCGCTGGCCTTGCTGCTGGCTCTTGGCTGGGCGGCGTCTTCGGGTTCCCTGGGTATCTCGCCGGTCGAACTCGTGACGGGCGAGGTGACGGCAATGGATGGCCGGGTCTGGTGGCAGCTTCGTCTGCCGCGCTTGCTGCTGGGAGTGCTGGTCGGCGCCATGCTGGCAGGCAGTGGGGCGGCCATGCAGGGGCTGTTTCGCAATCCGCTGGCCGATCCGACCCTGCTGGGACTGGCCAGTGGCGCCGGGCTGTGCGTGGCGGTCTGGGTGGTGCTGTTTCCCGGCAGCGACGCCTTTGGCCTCTATGGCCAGTTCGTGGCCGGTTTTCTGGGGGCGCTCGGGGTGTGCCTGCTGGTCTTCGGGCTGGCACGACGTCGGGCGGGTAGCGGTGCCGTGCTCACCCTGCTGCTGGCGGGATTGGCGATCAATACCCTGGCCGGTGCCGGGGGCGGCCTGCTGGCCTTCCTGGCCAGCGATGAACAGCTTCGGCAGCTCAGCCTGTGGGGCATGGGCAGCCTGGCCCATTCACTATGGGGCGCGACCCTGGTGGCGCTGGTGCTGGTGCCGCCGGCGCTGGTCGCGCTGCTGCGTCGGGCGCGGGATCTCGACCTGCTGCAACTCGGCGAGGCAACGGCCCATGCCGCGGGTCTGGATGGCCGGCGCCTGACGCGTCGCGTGGTGGCGGCGACTTCCCTGGGCGTCGGCGTCTGTGTGGCCGTGAGCGGGATCATCGGCTTTCTCGGCCTGCTGGTGCCGCATTGCCTGCGCTTGTGGCTGGGGCCGGGGCATCGCCTGCTGCTTCCGGCCTCCATGCTGGGCGGTGCCTTGCTGCTGGTGGTGGCCGATGGCCTGGCCAGGGTGCTGGCGATGCCCGCGGAAATGCCGGTGGGGCTGCTGACGAGCCTGCTGGGCGGCCCCTACTTCCTGTACCTGCTGCTGCGCGGGAGGCATGGATGCTGAACCTTCATCATGCCGGCCTGATCGACACGCCCAGCCTGTCGCCGTTGCATGGAGAGGTGAGGGCGGGGGAGCTGCTGGCCATCGTCGGGCCCAATGGGGCCGGCAAGACGACGCTGTTGACGCTGCTGTCGGGCTTTCGCCACTCGCAGCTCGGGCCGGTGACCCTGGATGGCTGGTTTCTGGATGCCTGGACACCGGCGGCGTTGGCGGGACGTCGAGCGTTGGTCGCCCAGTTCGAGCCGACGGGGTTCGACTGGCGGGTGCGTGACCTTGTGGTGCTGAGCGGTGACCCGGGGGACGCGGCGGTCGCCGAGATCATGGGACAACTGGAGCTTTCCCGCCTTGCCGGGCGGGGTGTCCTGAGTCTTTCGGGGGGCGAGCGTCAGCGGGTCATGGTGGCCCGTGCCCTGTGTCAGCTGGCGGCGGCCCCTCGCGACGACAAGGCGCGAGATGGCGGCCTGCTGTTGCTGGATGAGCCGACAAGTGCCCTGGACATCGGTCAGCAGCAACGCATGATGCGCCTGTTGCGGCGGTTGGCTGCGGAGCGACACATGGCGGTGGTCGGTGTGCTGCATGACCTCAACCTGGCCGCGACCTATGCCGACCGGGTCTGGTTGATGGCAGCCGGCAAGCGGGTGGCCCATGGCACACCGGACCAGGTGCTCGAAACCGAGCGTCTGGCGCTGACCTACCGTGCCGAGCTGCAGGCGCTGGAGCGTGACGGGGCGGCTCCCTGGCTGGCCCTGAAACCCTGAGAGGGCGTCGCCCAGGTAGCGAGCGGGCCGGCCATCATGACAATGAGCGTCGTCGGGCCCTCCGAGTTCGAGGCGCGCATGCCGAGGCGATCATGTTGCCGGCTTACTGAAACTGGCATACTGCCTGGCCATCGACGAGCTCGTGGCGACGAGCCGACATCTTCGCGCATGATCGTTCAAGGGAGATCATCGTCATGTCCAGACCGCGCCCCTGGTGGTATCTGTTGGCCTTTGTCATGATGGCCCAGGCGTTGAGCGGCTGCTCGCCCATCCCGGATATGCCGGGGCCGATCGGCATTCCGGGGCTGTAAACCCGGTCGCCGGAACACGCTGCCACGTGAGTGGCGAGTCGATTCGCCGGCGGTGTCTCACCGTTGCTCGAGAATGATCGACTCGATTTGCCACTGCCGTTCTTGTGCGCTGCAGCCCGGTACATCATTGCAACGCTTCAAGGTCATGGTCCCTTCGTGCGAGAAGGGCTCGCCGCGGCGGGTCCCCGACACTCGGATCGGGACCTCGGCATACAGGGTGCCTGCCGCGCCTTCCGTTCGGGCGGCTCCCGTGGCCTCTCCGTCGAATGACTGATAGGCGAGCATGGACTGCCCGAAGCGCTCGCTTCCGCCCTCGTGGGTCGGGGAGTCCGGTGCCCACATGGCATAGGCCTGGTCGAAGGCTCCCGTCTCGAGGTGGCGGAAGTAACGCTCGCTGGTCGAGACGGGGGCACGTGCCGCATTGGCGGTCCTGTCGTCGGTGGCGGCGGCTTCCTGTCGTTCCGGCGTCGTCGGCCCGGGAGCGCAGGCGGTCAGGCCTGACAGCATGATCATGAGGCCGGCCAGCGCCGCACCTTTCAGGAAGATGGGTCGGCGGTCCATCGTCTTGTCTCCTTATTCTTGGATGGGACACGCCCATGTGTCGCCACCTGAATTCCGTTTCCATCGTGCAGCGTAGCACCGTTCCGGGCTTGTCGGTACAATTGGCGCATTCCTCATCCATACTCGCCTGGCTGCTTTCGGATTGGAGTACAGGGGCTAGTACAACGCAGAGCCATGTTGTAATGACAGACGCCAAGCAGGCCCAGGAAACCGGGCTTCGAAGGACATTCGCCATCATTTCGCACCCCGACGCGGGCAAGACCACCATCACGGAAAAGATGCTGCTGTTCGGCAACGCCATCCAGATGGCGGGCTCCGTGAAGAGCAAGCGCGACGATCGCCACGCCACCTCCGACTGGATGAAGATGGAGCAGGAGCGCGGCATCTCCGTGACCACCTCGGTGATGCAGTTCCCCTATGGCGGGCGTATCGTCAACCTGCTCGACACGCCGGGGCACGAGGATTTCTCCGAGGACACCTACCGCACCCTGACGGCAGTGGATTCGGCGCTGATGGTGATCGACGGCGCCAAGGGCGTCGAGGACCGCACCATCAAGCTGATGGAGGTGTGTCGGTTGCGCACCACGCCGATCCTGACCTTCATCAACAAGATGGACCGCGATATCCGTGATCCCATCGAGGTGATGGACGAGGTCGAGGATGTGCTGAAGATCCAGTGCGCGCCCATGACTTGGCCGATCGGCATGGGGCGTCACTTCAAGGGCGTCTACCACCTCTACAATGACGTGATCCATCTCTATACCCAGGGGCAGGGCAACCGCATTCCCGAGGACGAGCGGATCGAGGGGCTCGACAATCCCGAGGTCGACGAGGTACTCGGCGAGGATGCCGCCGAGGAGCTGCGCATGGAGGTCGAGCTGGTGCGTGGTGCCTCTCATACCTTCGACCATGCTGCCTACCTGCGCGGCGAGCTGACACCGGTGTATTTCGGTACCGCCATGGGCAACTTCGGCGTGCGTGAAATGATGGACGGCTTCGTCGAGTATGCGCCGTCCCCGCAGCCCCGCGAGACCGACCTGCGGACCGTCGAGGCCGAAGATGGCAGCTTCAGCGGTTTCGTCTTCAAGATCCAGGCCAACATGGACCCCAATCATCGTGACCGTGTCGCCTTCCTGCGAGTCTGTTCCGGGAAGTACGACAGGAACATGAAGATGCGGCACGTCCGTATCGGCAAGGACGTGAAGATCGCCGATGCCCTGACCTTCATGGCCTCGGATCGTGCCCATGTGGAAGAGGCCTGGCCGGGCGACATCATCGGCCTGCATAACCACGGCACCATCCAGATCGGCGATACCTTCACCCAGGGCGAGAACATGCGCTTCACCGGCATTCCCCACTTCGCCCCGGAGCTGTTCAAGCGTGTACGCCTGACGGATCCCCTGCGCATGAAGGCCCTGCAGAAGGGGCTTCAGCAGCTCTCGGAAGAAGGGGCGACCCAGGTGTTCATGCCGCTGGACAACAACGACTTGATCCTCGGCGCGGTGGGTACGCTGCAGTTCGACGTGGTCGCCCATCGTCTCAAGCAGGAGTACAAGGTCGACTGCATCTACGAGGGCGTCAACGTGCAGACCGCGCGCTGGATCCAGTGCGACGACCCGAAGATGCTGGAAGACTTCAAGCGCAAGGTCAGCGCCAACCTGGCCATCGACGGCGGCGGCCACCTCACTTACATCGCCCCGACCCGGGTCAACCTGCAGATGACCCAGGAACGCTGGCCGGACGTGCAGTTTCATCACACGAGGGAGCACTGACCAGGCCGTGCCCGGGCGGAGCCCGGGCACGGCCTGGAGCTGTAAGCTTTAAGCTGTAAGCCATAAGAAAAACCAACCGGGCTTCGCCCGGAGCGGTAAGCTATAAGCTTTAAGCTGTAAGAAAAAACAAAAAACCTTGTTCCCGGAAGCTTCGGGGGTATTCTCTGGCCGGCTTACGGCTTACGGCTTACGGCTTACGGCTTACGGCTTACGGCTTACGGCTTCACAACCCCAACTCGTGCACGGCTTCTTCCCGCATCTTGAATTTCTGGACCTTGCCGGTGACGGTCATCGGGAAGTCGTCGACGAATTTCACGTAGCGGGGGATCTTGAAGTGGGCGATGCGCCCCTGGCAGAAGGCCTTGAGTTCTTCTTCGTCGAGGGTTTCGCCTTCGCTGAGCTTGACCCAGGCCATGATCGCCTCGCCGTACTTCTCATCGGGTACGCCGATGATCTGGACGTCGGAAATGGCGGGGTGGGTGTAGAGGAAGTCCTCGATTTCGCGGGGGTAGATGTTCTCGCCGCCACGGATGATCATGTCCTTGATGCGGCCCACGATGGCCACATAGCCTTCGTCGTCCATGGTGGCGAGGTCGCCGGTGTGCATCCAGCCGGCCGAGTCGATGGCGTCTGCGGTGGCCTCGGCGTTGTTCCAGTAGCCGAGCATCACGCTGTAACCCCGGGTACAGAGTTCGCCGGGCTCGCCTCGCGGTACCGCGGCGCCGTTGTCCGGGCTGACCAGCTTTACCTCGAGATGGGGGTGAATGGTGCCCACCGTGGTCACCCGTTTGTCGAGCGGTGCGTCGGTCTGGGTCTGGAAGCTTACCGGGCTGGTCTCGGTCATGCCGTAGCAGATGGTGACGTCCTGCATGTGCATCCGCTCGATGACCCGGCGCATGACCTCGATGGGGCAGATGGAGCCGGCCATGATGCCGGTGCGCAGGGACGAGAGGTCGAAGCGCTCGAAGTCGGGGTGCTCCAGCTCGGCGATGAACATGGTCGGTACGCCGTAGAGCGTGGTGGCGCTTTCCTCACTGACGGCTTCGAGAGTGGCCAGGGGGTCGAAACCGTCACCGGGATAGATCATGGCGGCGCCATGGGTCACGCAGCCAAGGTTGCCCATGACCATGCCGAAACAGTGGTATAGCGGAACCGGGATCACCATCCGGTCGGTCTCGTCGAGCTTCATGGTCCGCGCCACGAAGAACCCGTTGTTGAGGATGTTGTGGTGGGAGAGGGTGGCGCCCTTGGGCGCGCCGGTGGTGCCCGAGGTGTACTGGATATTGATCGGTTCGTCGAACTGCAGGCTGGCCTGGCGCTCGGCCAGGCGTTCGGCGGAGACGTCTCCGGCATGCTCGAGCATGGCCGACCAGTTCCACATGCCGGGCAGGGCACGAGTATCGTCGAGGCAGATCACGCGTTTCAGCTCGGGGAGCCGCTCCGAGCGCAACGATGTGGCGCTCTCGGCGTCCTGGAGTTCCGGCACCAGTTCCGCCAGGGTTGCGACGTAGTCTGATCCCTTGAAGGCACCCTGCAGGACCAGGGTGGAGGTGCCGGATTGGCGAAGGGCATACTCCAGCTCGTGGGTGCGATAGCTCGGATTGATGTTGACCAGGATGGCACCGAGCTTGGCGGTGGCGAACTGAGTGATGGTCCATTCGGCGCAGTTGGGCGACCAGATGCCGACCCTGTCGCCTTTCTCGACCCCCAGGGCCATCAGGGAGCGGGCGGCGCTGTCCACCGCATCGCGGAGATCCCGCCAGCGGTACCGCAGGTCCTGGTGACGACTGATCAAGGCATCCCGCTCGGGAAAACGGGCCACGGTATCATCGAAGCAATCCCCGATGGTCTGTCCCTTCAAGGGCGTGTCGCTGATACCGCTGACGTAACTGATATGGCTTGGCATGGCGGCTCCCGTTTGTTGTTCACCCGGGCTGCGCCCGGAGCTGTAAGCCTTAAGCTATAAGCTTTAAGTAATACCCTTCGACTGGCCTGCTGGGTGGCAACATCCTGGCTTACGGCTTACGGCTTACGGCTTACGGCTTACGGCTTACGGCTTACGGCTTACGGCTTACGGCTTTTTTCTTCCTGCCCCAACTGGCGGAGGACGTCCCGGGCTCGCTGGTCCACGTCGTCGATCTCCATACGCATCAGGCGAATGTCCTC
This sequence comes from Halomonas sp. I1, assembly GCF_032334135.1. Taxonomy (NCBI): domain Bacteria; kingdom Pseudomonadati; phylum Pseudomonadota; class Gammaproteobacteria; order Oceanospirillales; family Halomonadaceae; genus Halomonas; species Halomonas sp. I1. The sequence continues at coordinate 289,144 of NZ_JAVXUS010000002.1, read as the reverse complement.
TTGCTGACGTTCGAGGTTGGCGCGCTTTTCCTCGAGTATCTCGATCAGCCGCTTGAGCTGGCGCGCGTTACCGTCGGGCATGGCGTCGTACATCATCACCACTTCCCGGATCTCGGCTAGCGAGAAGCCGAGGCGCTTGCCCCTCAGGGTCAGCTTGAGTCGGACCCGGTCCTTTTCGCGGTAGATGCGTTTCTGGCCTTGCCGAGAGGGGGCCAGCAGCCCTTCCTGCTCGTAGAAGCGAATGGTGCGAGGCGTGACCTCGAACATTCTGGCCAATTCACCGATGCTGTAAGTACGCTGCTGCCGAGGCAGGGCGTCGACATTTTCATCGGGCTCCTGGGATGGCGATCGACTCATATGACGTTGTTTCCTGTAGCCGGGCGGGTTCCCCGCCTCGTCTGGCAACCCTAGACGAGGTTTACGTTAACGTAAAGTGCTTGTTCGACCATGGGGTGATATGGGATAAACCTAGCAAGTGCTAGGTTGGTGCCGCGCCAGGCCGGAAGCCCCGGCGGGTCATTGATCACCGACCCGGTATTACACTGCCGTTCGATGAGAGGTTCCCCATGGATTTTGCGCTGACCGAAGACCAGAAGGCGTTGGCCGATGCCGCCGCCGATTTTGCCCGGGCCGAGCTGGCCGAGCATGCCGCGGAGTGGGATGCGAACTCGCACTTTCCGGTCGATGTGATTCGTCGGGCCGGCGAGGCCGGGTTTCTCGGCATCTATACCCCCGAGGAGCACGGCGGGCTCGGCCTGTCGCGGCTCGAGGCCTCCTTGATCTTCGAGCAGCTCGCCCAGGGCTGCGTGTCCACCACGGCCTATCTGACCATTCACAACATGGTGACCTGGATGGTCGCCAGCTGGGGTGACGAGGCCCTGCGGGCGCGCTATGTCCCGGCCATGATAGCTGGTGAGGCGCTGGGCTCCTACTGTTTGACCGAGCCGGGCGCCGGCTCCGATGCGGCCAACCTGCGGACACGGGCAGTCAGGGACGGGGACGACTACCTCATCAACGGCTCGAAGATGTTCATTTCCGGTGCCGGTGCCACCGAGGTCCTGGTCGTGATGGCGCGTACCGGTGAACCGGACAGCGGGGCGGGCGGTGTCTCGGCCCTGCTGGTGCCGGCGGATGCCGAGGGCATCGAGTACGGCAAGAACGAGGAAAAGATGGGCTGGAAGAGTCAGCCCACACGATTGGTCAGCTTCGATGACGTGCGCGTGCCGGTCGGCAATCGGCTGGGCAGCGAGGGAGAGGGCTTCAAGTTCGCCATGAAGGGACTGGATGGCGGCCGGCTCAACATCGCCAGCTGCTCGCTTGGTGCTGCCCAGCATGCCCTGACGCTTTCGCGGGACTATATGGCCGAGCGCAGGCAGTTCGGTCGAGAGCTTTCCTCCTTCCAGGCGCTGCAGTTCAAGATCGCCGATATGGCCAGTGAGCTTACCGCGGCCCGGCTGATGGTTCGTCACGCTGCCTGGCGCCTCGATCAGGACGACCCGGAGGCCACGGCGCATTGTGCCATGGCCAAGCGCTTCGCCACCGATGTCGGCTTCAATGTCTGCAACGAGGCCCTGCAACTGCACGGCGGCTATGGTTACATCCGGGAGTATCCCCTGGAACGCCTGGTGCGCGACACTCGCGTACACCAGATCCTCGAGGGAACCAACGAGATCATGCGCTTGATCGCCGCCCGTCGGCTGCTGGCTGATGGCGTCATCGAGACGCTTCAATAACCGGATACCAGGAGAACAGCGATGTCGGACCTCGCGGTTTGCTTCGACGAGCTGCCCACGCGTGGCGGCGGACGTATCGGCGTGGCCAGGCTCAATGCGCCGAAGGCCCTGAATGCCTTGTCGCTGGAAATGATCCAGCTGTTGGCCGACAAGCTCGATGCCTGGGCGGTGGACCCTAGAGTGGTGGCCGTCTGGCTAGAAGGCAGTGGCGACAAGGCCTTCTGCGCCGGGGGCGATGTGGTGGCGTTGTATCGCTCGCTGCAGGAAGCCGGCTCATCGGACTTCCCCGAAACCTATTTCACCGCCGAGTATCGTCTCGATCATCGTATTCATACCTATCCCAAGCCCTTGCTGGTCTGGGGCGATGGCATCGTCATGGGGGGCGGTCTTGGCCTGATGGCCGGTGGTTTCCAGCGGCTGGTGACCGAGACCACCCTCATCGCCATGCCGGAAATCACTATCGGTCTGTATCCCGACATCGGGGCCAGCTGGTTCCTCGGTCGCATGCCGAAGGGTATCGGGGCCTACCTGGGCCTGACGGGCGCCCAGCTCAATGCCCGCGACGCGCTGGACCTGGGGATGGCGGACCGCTTTGTGCCACGCGAGCGCCGTGACGACCTGCTCGGGGCCCTGGCCGAGGCCGACTACGGCGAACGTGATGTGTCGACGTGCCGTCGCGTGGCGATGGCCGCTCTCGACCGGTTCGAGGCACGCCAGCAGGCTCCCGACGGGCAGGTGTGGCGGCATCGTGATCATCTCCAGGCCATGGTCGACCGAAGCGATGTGACCGAGGCGGTGTCTCGCCTGCTGGCCGATCACAGTGACGACCCCTGGCTGGCTGCCAATCGGTCCAGGCTGGAAACGGGGTGCCCGATGACCGCGCATCTGGTGTGGCGCATGCTGGAGCGCCATCGACGCGGCAGCCTGGCCGATGCCTTCCGCGACGAACTGGCGCTGTCGGTGCAGTGCTGCCATCGGGGCGACCTCGCCGAGGGGGTGAGGGCGCTGCTGATCGACAAGGACAAGCAACCCCGTTGGTCCCATCGTGATGTGGCCAGCGTGCCGGAGACCGAGGTGCGAGCGCTCATGACGTCACCCTGGGAGGATGAGAAGCATCCGCTGAGGGACCTAGGCGTCGGGCAGAGAATCCAATACAAGACTCACCAATGATCGAGGAGCAGTGCCATGAAAATCGCCTTTATCGGACTCGGCAACATGGGCATGCCGATGGCCACCAACCTGGTCGGGGCCGGCCATGATGTCGTGGTTCATGATCTCGTCGAGAGCGCCATGGCAGCGCTGGAGAAGGAAGGGGCGAGGCGCGCGGAGAGTGCCGAGGCGGCGTGCGCCGATGCCGAGGTCGTCATCTCCATGCTGCCTGCCGGCGTGCATGTCCGCGGGCTCTACCTGGGCACCGAGGGGGCGGGCCTGCTCGATGCCCTCGATCACAAGCCGTTGATCATCGATGCCTCGACCATCTCGCCCGACGACGCTCGCCTGGTGGGCGAGGCCGCCACCGAGCGTGGCCTGACCTATCTGGATGCACCGGTATCCGGTGGCATCGGCGGGGCCAGGGCCGGCACCTTGACCTTCATCGTCGGCGGCGCCGAGGCAGGCTTCGAACAGGCCAGGCCCGTGCTCGAGTGCATGGGGCGCAACATCTTTCATGCCGGCCGGATCGGTGATGGCCAGGTGGCCAAGATCTGCAACAACATGCTGCTCGGCATCTTGATGAGCGGAACCGCCGAGGCGCTGTCGCTTGGTGTGAAGAATGGGCTGGACCCGTCGGTGCTCTCCGAGATCATGAAGCAGAGCAGTGGCGGCAACTGGGCACTCAACGTCTACAACCCCTGGCCGGGGGTGATGGAAGGGTCGGCTGCGTCCCGAGACTACCAGGGGGGCTTTCTCACCGACCTGATGGCCAAGGACCTGGGACTGGCCTGGGAGCTGGCACTCAAGACGCGGGCCGGTGTGCCCATGGGGTCCCAGGCGCGCAACCTCTTTGCCCTGCACAGCGCTCAGGGCAACGGTGGCCTGGACTTCTCCAGCATCCAGAAACTCTATCGGGCCGGCGACGACGACGCCTGAGCGGTTCGTCATGGCGGCGTCCGGCGGATGCGGGGTTGGCAGCGGCATCTTTTTGATCTACATTATTTTAAAATGTAGATATTTTGGAGCGCCTCATGAGTCAGATCACCCCCGTTACCTGGGACGATCCCTTTCGCCTGATCGATCAGCTAGACGGGGAGGAGCGGCTCGTCCAGCAGACGGCCCGTGACTACTGCCAGGACAAGCTGCTGCCCCGTGTGCTGGAGGCCAACCGGCACGAGCGCTTCGACCGCGAGATCATGACCGAGATGGGGGAACTCGGCCTTCTGGGCGCCACCATCGAGGGGTATGGTTGCGCGGGCATGAATTACGTCAGTTATGGCCTGATCGCCCGAGAAGTGGAGCGTGTCGACTCCGGTTATCGAAGCGCCATGAGCGTGCAGTCCAGCCTGGTGATGTATCCCATCCATGCCTTCGGCAGCCAGGCCCAGAAGGACAAGTACCTGCCTCGGCTGGCCAGCGGCGAATGGGTGGGCGCCTTCGGCCTCACCGAGCCGGATCACGGCTCGGACCCCGGCAGCATGTCCACGCGGGCCATGCGCACCGAAAGCGGCTGGCGGCTCAACGGCACCAAGACCTGGATTACCAACTCGCCCATCGCCGATGTCTTCGTGGTCTGGGCCAGGGACGACGAGGGCCTGGTGCGCGGCTTCATTCTGGAGAAGGGCATGGCCGGCCTGTCGGCGCCGAAGATCGAGGGCAAGTTCAGCCTGCGCGCCTCGGTGACCGGCCAGATCGCCATGCAGGACGTGGAGGTCGACGACGAACAGCGCCTGCCCGAGGTGACCGGCCTCAAGGGGCCGTTCTCCTGTCTCAATCGTGCTCGCTACGGTATCGCCTGGGGCAGCATGGGGGCAGCCGAGGCCTGCTGGCATGCCGCGCGCGACTATACGCTGGAACGCAAGCAGTTCGGCCGCCCGCTGGCCGCCAATCAGTTGATCCAGAAGAAACTCGCCGACATGCAGACCGAGATCGCCCTGGGGCTTCAGGCCGCCCTGAGGGCGGGGCGCATGATCGATGACGGCCAGCTCGTGCCCGAGGTCATCTCGTTGATCAAGCGCAACAATTGCGGCAAGGCACTGGACATCGCTCGCCAGGCCCGGGACATGCACGGCGGTAACGGCATCAGTGACGAATACCATGTGATTCGCCATGTGATGAACCTCGAGGCGGTGAACACCTACGAAGGCACCCATGACGTCCACGCGCTGATTCTGGGGAGGGCGCAGACCGGCCTGCAGGCCTTCACCGGTTAACGGGTACGGCTTGCTGACGGCATAGCACCTGACGCGGCGCAGGCGGCAAGCCGGAGAGGAGGTCATTTGCCAGGGATGGCAAATGTAGCGCCCAGGGAAGGGTTCACAGCGCCTCCTCGATGGCTTGTCGCCGATAGCCGATAGCCCAGAGTCCAGAGCAGCCTCGATCGATATCGCCAAGTCTGCAGGCTGGCATGAATTTTCTCCAAGGACTCCCATGAGCAAACCACTGAAAGGCGTCGTGGTGCTGGATATGTCGCGGGTGCTGGCCGGTCCCTGGGCGGGTCAGTTGCTGGCGGATCTGGGTGCCCGCGTCATTAAGATCGAACATCCCGAGCGCGGCGACGATACGCGTGGCTGGGGCCCGCCCTGGTGGGAAGGCGAGGCGGATGCCGAACGGCTGGCCGCCTATTACCTGTGCGCCAATCGCGGCAAGCGTTCGCTGGCCGTGGATATCGCCACCGAGGGCGGGCAGGCGCTGGTCAGGGAACTGGCCGCCGGCGCCGACGTGTTGCTCGAGAACTTCAAGGTCGGTGGTCTCGCCAAGTACGGGCTGGACCCGGCAAGCCTGCGTGAGCGCAATCCACGGCTGATCGCCTGTTCGATCACCGGGTTCGGGCAGGACGGCCCCTATGCCGGACGAGCCGGCTACGACTTCATGATTCAGGCCATGGGCGGGTTGATGAGCCTGACCGGCGAGCCCGATGGCATGCCGATGAAGACCGGGGTGGCCATCACCGATGTGATGACCGGTCTCTACGCTACCATCGGCGTGCTGGCGGCGCTTCACGAGCGCCGTTCGACCGGTGTCGGGCGACATATCGATGTGTCGCTGCTCGACGTCCAACTGGCGACCCTGGCCAATCAGGCCCTGAATGCCCTGGTGACGGGGGAGAACCCCGAGCGTCACGGCAATGCCCATCCCAATATCGTGCCTTACCAGGCCTTTGCCTGTGCCGATGGCTATCTAGTCCTGACGGTGGGCAACGACGCCCAGTTCGCCCGACTGGCGAGCCTGTTGGGCCATCCGGAGTGGGCCGATGATCCAACCTGTGCCACCAATGCCGCCCGGGTGGCGCATCGCGATGTGCTGGTGCCGAAAATCGCCGTGGTCCTCCTGACACGGCGGCGAGACGACTGGCTTTCGGAGCTGGAGGCACTGGGCATCCCTGCCGGTCCGATCAATACCCTGACCGAGGCCTTCGACGATCCCCAGGTTCGCCATCGTGGCCTGTACCGGGAACTCTCCCGGCATGGGCAGCGCTTGCCCCAGGTAGCCAATCCATTGCGCTTCGATGGCCAGAGTGCCACCAGCGACACGCCGCCACCGGCGCTCGGTCAGGACAGCGACGCCGTGCTTGCCGAGATGGGCCTGTCCACCGAGGATATCGCCGAGTTGAGGCGCCGAAACATCGTGCGGTGATGCCGCTCAGGTCAGGTGGTTATCCCAACGAACATCCCATGCCCCCAGTCGTTGTGGTGCGCTGCCGTCGCCACCCACCCGGTAGAGCCCGCCCCCGCCGGAGGAGACCAGGAAACCGCCTCGGCCGTCGCAACGGGCGCCGGCGGCATCGGGCAGATGGTGGCTGGCCAGCAGTCGGCCGTCCCGACTGTCGAGCAGCAGGACCCGGTGGCCGCGTGGCGCCGTGATCAGTGCGCGCGGCATGTCCCGGCCGATGGCGATGCTGGCGGTATATTGGCGCAATTCGTCGGTGAGCGGGCCGGGCAGGGATATCTCGGAAAAATCGCCTTGCGGTGACAGGCGGGCGATCAGGGGGCGCCGTTCCCATTCGGGGCCCTGATACTGATAACCGGCGATCACGGTGCCATCGGCGCCCACATCGAGATGCCGGCAACTGAGCTGGTGATGGCTGGGCGTATGGCGGGCCGAAATCTCGCCGCTTTGGCGGTCCATCAGCACGAGTGCCGGGGCCATGTCGTCGAGGTTGAGCTTGGCGCGCCCGTAATCGGGGTGGGTGCGGATGCCGCCGAGGCCGATGGCCAGGGTTCGGCCATCCGGCATCAGACGCAGCTCGTGAGGGCCGATGCCGTTCAGGGGCAGGTCATGTCGATGGGCATAGCCCTGCTCGGCGTCGTAGACGCGTACCAGGCCGGCGGCGTCCTCGATGCGGTTGGCGGTGACGTAGAGATAGCGTCCGCTCGGGTCGAAGACGCCATGCCCGTAGAAGTGGTGGTCAGCGCCGGCCTCGATCCGGGCGGTCTCGGCTCGGGCCTGGCCGTCGACGACATGCAGTGAACGCCCTGGGCGCCGGGCGAAGAGTACTGCCTGGGGGCCCCCGGGACGCAGGCAGCCGCCATGGCAGCGCTCCGAGACCGGGATGCGAAAGGCGCGTTCTTCCCCGGGCGAAATGGCCTGGATGTAGTGATGGCCGTCGGCATCGTCCACGGCACTGAATAACCAGTTGGCCTGCTTCCGGCCCGGAAGGCCCCAGGCCAGGCCGGGCAGGCCGAGGGCGCCGAGCCCGGCGAGTCCTGTCTTGAGAACGTCGCGCCTGTGCATGCGTCAGTCTCCATCGCTGGCGTTGAAGCCTCGCACCAGACCCAGGACGCCGCCGATTTCCTCGAGCCGGTAGCGCAACTGGCCGATCTGGACATGGAGTCCCTGGAGTTCGCCGAAGGGGGTGTCGTCATCGAGGGCTGGCGCCACGCCGGGCGACATCCCGGCGGCACGCCGCCGGGCGCGGTCCAGCGTCTCCCGGAAGGCGTCGGCGAGGGCCGCTTCATCGTGTCGGGCGAGCAGTGTCTTCAAACCCGGCAGGAAGGTATCTTCCAGACCATGCAGGGTGCCCTCGATCAGCCGGACCGATCGACCGCTGCGCCAGGCCTCGGCCAGATAGCCGTTGGCAGCACCGCCGGTCAGCCCCATGGGGGCGCCCAGGCGCTTGTCCTCCAGGGTTTCCAGGGCCAGCAAGGCGCCATGCAGCGTGGAAGCGGTATAGCTTGCGGTGTCCCGATAATGCCCGCCGAAACGTTGCCAATCGCGCTGCAGGGCGTTGGTGCCATCCGCCAGGTGGGTGGTGATGGCCCGCAACAGGCCACAGGCAACAGGACTTGCCAGGGCCCCGGCGCCTTGCATGCTGTCATCGAAGAGCAGGTATTCGAGGGCCGGAAATCCCTGGGAGGCGACGCTGTCACCGGCGATCTGCTCGGCAGAGGGCGGTTGATCGGCCGCGAGCCAGGCCTGCATCTTGCGGCCGACCAGATTCTTGCGGTCGGGCCAGAACTGGAACTGCCAGGCGCGGCTCTGTTGTTCGATGGGCCCGAAGTCGACGAAGCGTACGGCTTGCCACGCCTGGTAGGCATCCAGCCAGTTGCGGGTCAGGCGTTGGCGGTGCGTGGCATCCGGTTGCTCGCAGAAACGGGCGGCACTGGCTTCCAGTCGCTCGCTGGCATCGGCGAGGACGCCGTAGCGTTGTTCGATGGCCTGGTGCCAGCGCTCTCTTGCCTGGGATGCGCCGTCGTCGGCCAGCAAGGGCGTGGTGGCCAGGGCGAGGGCGGCAAGGCCGAGTCGGCCCAGTCGTTTCAGCATCGTGTTTCCTCACAGCGATTCGAGAAAGCGGATCAGTTCGGTGCGGCGTCGGGCCGGTAGAGCACGGTAGGCGTCGACGCTGGCCCTGGCCTCGCCGCCATGCCAGAGGATGGCTTCTTCCAGGGTGCGGGCGCGGCCGTCGTGAAGAAAGCCCGCACGCGGGTTCACGGCCTGGGCCAGGCCGATTCCCCACAGCGGGGGCGTGCGCCACTCTCGGCCGCTGGCCTCGAACTCGGGGCGTCCGTCGGCCAGGGCCTCGCCCATGTCGTGCAGCAGGAGGTCGCTGTAGGGCCAGATCGTCTGGTCGGCCAGGGCGGCGCGCGAGGCGTCCGGCGGTGTCTCGTGGCGGGGCGTGTGGCAAGCGGCGCAGCCGAGCGCGTTGAAGGCGTCGGCGCCGGCCTGTACGTCAGGATCGTCCATGTCGCGGCGTGCCGGGACGGCCAGGCTGCCGGCGTAGAAGGTCACGAAACGTGCGATCTTGTCGCTGACCTCGGGCGTGCCGCCGTGGGGGAAGCGGTCGCACGCCTGGCTCGGCATGCAGTCGGTGCCGGGGACCAGATTCGAGGTCAGCCCCATGTCGCCGGCGAAGGCATGCAGGCTCTGCTGCTCGATGCTCGGTTCGCCGGCCTTCCAGCCGAAGCGTCCGAGGACGGTGTCGCCCCGACGTTCGTCCCAGACCCGGTTGACGCGACCCGAGATACCATCGCCATCGGTATCGTCGGGGTCGGCGGCGGCCTCGATGACGTCGGCGGGCAGTGCCTCGAGCAGCCCCAGGCCGATCATCGGCGGGGCCACGCGAGGCGAGACTTGAAGGTCGTCCGGCAGCGGCCCATAAGCGGGCGAGTCGATGGTGTAATGCGGTTCTCGCAGGGAGACGATCTCGCCGTCATCGAGGCGGACATCCCGTTCGGTGTAGTGCAGGCGCATCTTGCCTTCGGGCTCGGCGCCGGTGATGGCGGCGGTCTGCAACTGGCGGCCATAGCCGGGTACCGGGTGCACGCCCAGGCGGGTCAGGGTGTCGTCATCGGCACCATCCGGGGGAAGCGAGAGGCGCAGGAAGAGGGAGACGGCGCGTTCGTCGCCACTCGGTGGATGGCCGCGCCCATCCTTGATATGGCACCCCTGACAGCTATTGGTGTTGAGCAAGGGGCCCAGGCCATCGCGTGCCTCGGTGCTGGCCGGGGCTTCCACCCAGGGGTTGCGGAAGAAGCTGTTGCCGACACTGAAGTCGAGCCGATCGGTCATGGGCATGTTGCCGAGCGGCAGGGAATAGGCGTTGTGATCGAACTGCTGCACGGTGCCGTCACCGCCGCTCAAGGGCGTGTCCTGAATGAGAGGCGGCGCGGCGTTGGCCAGGCCGGGCCCGGAGAGGACCAGGAAGGCGAGCAGTGTGCGCGCGGGAGAGGGCAGGAGCGTCATCTTCGAGCCTTGCAGTCACGATACGGGTCGCCACCAGCGGGACTGGCGGCGACCGGGTGAGGCACATGAGGTTGGTGATCTTCAGGCATGTTTCCACGCGGAAGGCGCGTCAGAAGGTGTGTCCGGCATCGTCGGATTGCAGCGAGGCCACACCGAGCTCGCCTGCTGCCTTTTCGATGGAGCCGGTCTGAGTCACCAGCGCCAGGATGGCGTTGTTGACCAGTTTCGATCCGCGTTCGTTCCCCGGTGCGATCATCATGTCGAAGGCCATCGGGTCCTGATCGGCTTCGGCGGCCTGCTTGAGGGCCTCGAGCTCTGCCATGCTGCCGGCGAGCTGCTCCGTCAGAATGTCGTCGAGCTTGCTGTTCTCGGCGGCGACCAGGTCGGAAAGGGAGGGGCCTTCCAGCGTCGAACCGTCCAGGCTCCGATAGGTTCCGGTATAGACGTTCTGAATGCCCTTGCCGTTGTAGTAGTGGGAGTTGTGGGTGTTGTCGCTGAAGCAGTCGTGCTCGTCTTCGACGGAGTTGGCTTCCAGGGCGACCTTCATGCGTTCGCCGGCCAGCTCGCCGAGCGACAGCGATCCCATGCCGAACAGCATGCGGCGCAGTCCTTCCTCGGGGGACTCGCCCAGCAGGGCCTGGCGATAGTTGTCGTCCTGCCCGGGCGCCCATTGGGCCACCATCCATTCGAGGTCGTCGATGAGCAGGTCGGAAGCGGCATCGAGATAGGCGCCGCGGCGGTCGCAGTGGCCATGGGTGCAGGCGTCGCCGGTCATGAAGTCACTGGCAGGGCGTTCGCCGTTGCCCGATTCGAAGCCGTGAAGGTCCTGCCCCCATAACAGGAACTCGATGGCGTGATAGCCGGTGGCGACATTGGCCTCGGAGCCGCCGATCTCGTTGAGGTCGGCCAGCAGCTCTGGCGTCAGTTCGCTGACGTCGACGGTCTTGCCGCCGACCTGAATGCGCTCGTTGGCGATGATGTTGGCGGTGGCGCCGGCATTGCCGAGCTCGTGCTGATAGCCGTCGTCGGCGACGTAGTCGATCATGCCTTCGTCCAGGGGCCAGGCGTTGAGCTGGCCTTCCCAGTCATCGACCACCGCGTTGCCGAAGCGAAAGACCTCGCTCTGCTGATAGGGAATGCGTGCCTCGAGCCAGGCCTGGCGGGCCGCCGCCAGGGTATCGGCATTCGGCTCGGCGAGCAGGGCGTCGATGCGTTCGTCGAGGGTGCGGGCGGCGCCCAGGGCATCCTGGTAATTGACGTGGGCGAGATCGGCATAGTGGTCGACGACGTTCTCGGCCGTGGCATCGCCTTCGGCGGCCATGGCGGTGACCGGGAAGAGAGCGGAAAGGACGATGGCGCGGTGCAGCGGGCGTGGTGCGAAGAGGGTCGGCATATCGGCATCCTTGTTCGAGCTCGCCTGAATGTGTGACGAGGTTCGTGGCGAGAGATAGGCAAGTGTCATCACATCAATGTAGTGAAACGATAACCAATCTCGCCAGCGGATGCGAATGGGATTTTCTATTATTCATATGAGCTGCGAGATGCGAGTCGCCATTCGGCTACCAGCCGCTCGTATCTCGCCGCTCGCGGCTCGCGGCTCGCGACTAGCGCGGCGAGAAGCGTCGGTTGATCCCTGTCTCGGCGATCATGCGGGTCGAGATTTCCTCCACCGAGAAACGTGTGGCGTCGATGAAGGGGACATGCATGCGGCGGTAGAGCGCTTCGGCCTGGGTCACTTCCTGCACGCACTGGTCCATGGAGCTGTAGCGACTGTTGGGTCGGCGTTCGTGACGGATCGCTGCCAGGCGTCTCGGGTCGATGGTCAGGCCGAACAGCTTGTGACGATGCGGTTCGAGTACCCGGGGCAGCTTGAGCTTGCCGGTCTCGTCGAGGTCGTCTTCGGTGAGCGGGTAGTTGGCGGCGCGAATGCCGAACTGCAGGGCCAGGTAGAGCGATGAGGGCGTCTTGCCGCAGCGCGAGACGCCGATCAGGATGATGTCGGCCTGGTCATACTGGTGGGTGCGGGCGCCATCATCGTTGTCCAGGGCAAAGTGAACCGAATGGATGCGGTCCATGTAGATGTCGTCGCTGCCGATGGCGTGGGTGCGGCCCACGCTGTAGGACGAGTGGGTCGCCAGCTCCTGTTCCAGTGGCTCCAGGAAGGTGGAGAAGATGTCGACCTTGAAGCCGGGGGCGTCGCGGATCACGTCGCGGATCTGGCTGTCGACGATGGTGTCGATGATGATCGGTTGTTCGCCGTCCTTGACCGCCGTGGACGCGATGATCGCGGCCAGCTGGTGGGCCTTCTCGACACTGTCGATGTAAGGCTTGGTGATCATGCGGATCTCGACGTTCTCGAACTGCGCGAGCAGGCTGCGACCGAGGCTCTCGGCGGTGATGCCGGTGCCATCGGAGATGAAGAAGGCAGTGCGTGTCATGAAACTCTCGACGCCTGGTGGGGGTTGTGGGCATTTTCAGTTGCCGAGAGGGATTGCACAAGCGGTCCTTCCGGGTAACGAGCCACGAGATGCGAGAAACGAGCAGAATGTTGCCACACCTCGCATCTCGCACCTCGCACCTCGCACCTCGCACCCCGCACCCCGCACCCCGCACCTCGCACCTCGCACCTCGCACCTCGCAGCTCGAAGCTCGAAGCTCGAAGCTCGTACCTCGCAGCCCGCCACTACATAATCCCGGCCATTTCGACGAATGTTGTAAAAAACCTCCAATGACTTCGATGTTAGACCAATGGCGAATATGGCGACCCGCTGGTAGAGTCGCGATCATCCATTCATGACGGCGTGTCATGGGCTATCAGGCGTCGACATCCAAGGGGGTTGCGTGGACGATTACATTCTGTGGTTCGATCAGTTGGGCATGGACGATGTCGAGCGGGTGGGGGGCAAGAACGCCTCGCTCGGCGAGATGATCTCCAATCTTGCCGGGGCCGGGGTTACCGTGCCCGGTGGCTTCGCTACCACGGCCCACGCCTACCGCGAATTCCTCTCCCACGAAGGGCTCAATGAGCGCATCAACCAGCGTCTGGCCACCCTGGATGTCGATGACGTCGCGGCGTTGGCCGAGGCCGGGGCGGAGATCCGCCAGTGGGTCATTGATACACCGCTTCCCCCGGCCTTCGAGCAGGCGCTGCGCGACAGCTACGAACAGCTGCAGGCCCGGCATCCCAACCTCAAGGTGGCGGTGCGGAGTTCCGCGACCGCCGAGGACCTGCCGGATGCCTCCTTCGCCGGGCAGCAGGAAACCTTCCTCAATATTGAAGGTTTCGACAATATCAAGCGGGCGGTTCACGAGGTGTTCGCCTCGCTGTTCAACGACCGGGCCATCTCCTATCGCGTGCATCGCGGCTACCCCCACGAGAACGTGGCGCTGTCTGCCGGCATCCAGAAGATGGTGCGCTCCGAAACCGGCGCCTCCGGCGTGATGTTCACCCTGGACACCGAATCCGGCTATCGCGACGCGGTCTTCGTCACGGCGTCCTGGGGGCTCGGCGAGACGGTGGTGCAGGGGGCCGTCAATCCGGACGAGTTCTATGTCCACAAGCCGACCCTGGCGGCCGGACGGCCCGCCGTGCTGCGTCGGACCCTCGGTTCCAAGCTGATCAAGATGATCTACACCGGTGACGCCAGTGCCGGCAAGTCGGTGGAGACCGTCGATGTGCCGTTGGCTGACCGGGCGCGTTTCTGCATCGGCGACGAAGAGGTCATGGCGCTGGCTCGTCAGGCGGTGATCATCGAGCGCCACTATGGCCGACCCATGGACATCGAGTGGGCGCTGGACGGCGACGACGGGGCGCTCTACATCGTCCAGGCGCGTCCGGAGACCGTGGTGTCGCAGCAGGAAGGTGGCAAGCTCGAGCGCTTCCAGCTCAAGGAGAAGGGCCGCACTCTGGTGACGGGGCGGGCCATCGGCCAGCGTATCGGGCGTGGCGCGGTCAAGGTCGTCGCCACGCCAGACGACATGGACAAGGTGCTCGCCGGTGACGTTCTGGTCACCGACATGACCGACCCCGACTGGGAGCCGATCATGAAGCGGGCCTCGGCCATCGTCACCAATCGCGGGGGACGGACCTGCCACGCGGCGATCATCGCCCGTGAGCTGGGCATTCCTGCCGTGGTCGGTTGCGGTGATGCCACCGAGGCGCTGGCCGACGGACGTGACGTCACCGTCTCCTGCGCCGAGGGCGATACCGGGCATGTCTATGACGGCCTGCTGGAGTTCGATCGCAATGTGACCAGCGTCGACGCCATGCCCGAGATTCCGTTCAAGATCATGATGAACGTGGGCAATCCCGATCGTGCCTTCAGCTTCGCCGGCCTGCCCAATGCCGGTGTCGGCCTGGCACGCCTGGAGTTCATCATCAATCGCATGATCGGGGTGCACCCCAAGGCGCTGCTCGAATACGACACTCTGCCCACCGACTTGCAGCAGACCATCGACCTGCGAACCGCCGGTTACGATGATCCGGTGAGCTTCTATGTCGACAAGCTCGTCGAGGGGGTTTCCACCCTGGCGGCGTCCTTCTACCCCGAGCGGGTCATCGTGCGGCTCTCGGACTTCAAGTCCAACGAGTACGAGAACCTGATCGGCGGCAAGCTCTACGAGCCCGGCGAGGAAAACCCGATGCTCGGTTTCCGTGGGGCATCCCGTTATCTCTCGGATGCCTTCCGGTCCTGCTTCGAGCTGGAATGCCGGGCGTTGAAGCGGGTACGCGACGAGATGGGCCTCGACAACATCGAGATCATGGTGCCCTTCGTGCGGACGACCGAGGAAGCTCGCGGCGTGGTGGACCTGCTGGCCGCCAACGGCCTCGAGCGTGGCCGGGATGGTCTCAAGGTCATCATGATGTGCGAGCTGCCGGCCAATGCGCTGCTGGCTGACGAGTTTCTCGAGTACTTCGATGGCTTCTCCATCGGCTCCAACGACCTCACTCAGCTGACCCTGGGCCTCGACCGGGATTCCGGGATCGTGGCGCACCTTTTCGAGGAGCGCAATCCGGCGGTGAAGAAGCTGCTGGCCATGGCCATCCAGGCCTGCAAGGCCCAGGGCAAGTATGTGGGCATCTGCGGGCAGGGACCATCGGATCACCCGGACCTTGCCAAGTGGTTGATGGAGCAGGGTATCGACTCCGTGTCACTGAACCCCGATGCGGTGCTGGAGACCTGGTTCATGCTGGCGGGCGAGACCCTGGGCTGACCCGAATGTCGCCTAGGAGCCTGTCGGATTTGACCGATCGTCGCGAGAATCACGGATTTCGAGACAAGTTTATCGATCTGATGAGGCGAATAGCCCGCTATTTAACGAATCAGATCGAATGAAATTGGCCGAAAGCCCGGGTTTCGTAGCAGATCAGCGTTAAGTCCGACAGGCTCCTAGACCCTCTCATGACACCCGGCTGGTCCGGGTGTCATGCATTTAGGGGCCATGATGTCGATATCCACATCGGCGCGGCTTTTTGGCACCATTGCCCGTCAATCGCAATGAAGGATCCGCCCGATGACGTATTTTCTGGTGATGGGGGGACTGGCCCTGTCACTCTGTGTGTTGATCGGCTGGCCCTTGTGGCGGGTATTGCGTTGGCTGGGCGGCCGCCTTGGTGCAATGGGACGCGGCCGAGAGGCCGCCCGCGCGAAGCGCTCTGCCAGGCCCCGTACCAAGACCCAGAGCAATACTCGGCCCCGGGCCGCGAAGAAAGACGAGAAGCCGTCGACCACGACGCGCCAATCGACATCCCGTCAGGCAACGCCGCACACCGGCCCCTGGTGGCTGACCCGGACCCTGGCACCGTTCGCCTCGGCGTGGCCGCTGGCGCTGGTGGCGGGGCTGCTCTATGGCGGTACTCGACTGGCGGAGTATGGCATGGTGGCGCGTCCCCATACGGCGCCTGCCGCCTATCATCGACTCGTCGAGGCCCTGGGCTGGGGCGCCATCGCGCTGACCGGCGTGGCGGTCGTGGGGTTGGTGGCGAGCTGGCGTTGCCGTCACCGTCACGGATAGGTTGCCATCGTCAATCGCGCAGCCAGTTGCGCAACTTGACCAGCATCAAGGCACCGTCGCTCAGCGCCTCACGCTCCTCGAGCAGGCGTGCCAGGCGATCCGGCCGGTCGGTGATGATGCCGTCTACCCCCAGATCGATCAGGCGCGACATGCGGGCCGGATCGTTGACGGTCCAGGCCAGCAGTCGATAGCCATGGTGGCGTGCGCGCCGGACCTCTTCCAGGGAAATACGATTGTGGCGCAGGGCCAGGACGTCGAAGCCACGACGGGGCAGGGTGCCGCGCATCACCAGTTGTGCCAGCAGTGTCGTCCGTGCCTCGGGCAGTCGGCGCTCGACGTCGTCCAGCAAGGAGTAGGACAGGGCGGCGATGGTGACCGACGCCCAGGGATCGACGGAGCCGCAGAGTGCCGCGGCTGCCTGGCGGCGACACATCAACCTCGCTTGGCGCTCATCCTCGAGGACCCGTTCCACGGCATTTATCAGTTCCGACCCCCGGCCGGCAGAGGGCTTGAGCTCGATCATCAGGTTAGCGCGCCCGCGGACTCGCTTCAGGGCCTCGTCGAGTCCGGCAATGCGAGCGCCCACGAAGGGGTCGCCGAACCAGCTGCCCACGTCGACGGCCTCGAGCGCGCTGCTGTCCAGCTCATCGATCCGGCGCGCGTCGCCGGCCAGCCGTGCCAGGCTGGCGTCATGATGCAGCACCACTTTGCCATCCTTCGTCAGCCGCGCATCGACCTCGATCGCGTCGGCGCCATCGGCCAGGGCCCGGTCGATGGCCGCGATGGTGTTTTCCGGCGCCTGGGCCGAGCTGCCTCGGTGGGCGATGATCTCGATATTCTCGTGGATTTCGAAGCGATTCAGGATCAGCCAGGCCTGGCTGAGGGCGAAGACCACCACGCCGATCTCGACTGCCCAGGCCAGACGCCCCGCGTGGCTGGTGACGGGGCGAGGTGCCGGGCGTGGCTCACTATGCGCCAGCCGTAGATAGAGGCAGGTGGCCAGCAGGGCGTTCAGGGCGATGCCGAGAAAGGTGATGGCCAGCGTGATCAGTACATAGGCACTGACATAGCCGAGCATGGCAGGCAACAGGATGGCCTGGCGCTCCGGAAGCTGGCCGAGCAATGGAGTGAAGAGGGCATCGAAGAGGGCCGTGGCGGCGAAGGGCGATACCAGGATCATCGCCAACAGCAGCAGGATGGCGCCGATGATCTGTCGCCCCTGCCCATGGGTCAGCCGGGCGCTGCGGCCCAGGGCGCGATGGGGGGCGAGCCGCTCGAGTACCAGGATCGGCAGCGCCAGGTGCCAGCGGGCGTAGAGGCTGGCACCGATCATCAGCCAGATCAGTACGATGGGTAGAGCGGAAGCCAGGAACCACCACAGGGCGGGTGGCCTGACCTGTTGCACATAATAGGGATCCAGGTCGCCCAGGAAGTGCCCGTGCAATCCCATCAGTGCCAGGATGGCCGGCAAGGCGAGCAGCAGGTGAGTGCCGACCTGCAGTACGACGAGCCCGGCCAGGGCCGGCAGGCAGCGGATGCAGGTCACCAGCGTCTCGAAAGCCAGTCGGTAGTGATTGTCCCGGGGGCGGACCGCCACCAGGGTCATGCCGGCCTGCTGCAGGTAGAGCACCAGGAAGGTCAGGCCGATCGCGGCCAGCAGCCAGCCGAGGCCTGCAGGCGTGAGCAGCGCTGCCAGCAGGCCGGCGTTGGAGATCAAGGGGTGCCCGAGGTGACCGAGCAGCCAGGCAAGCGTCCAGCCGGCTATCGGCAACAGCAGGCTGGAAGCGAGCAGGGTGAAGAAGAGGTGGTAGGCGATGAGTGGGCGCAGGTGATCGCGAAGCGTGCGCAGCACGTCGCCGCTGAACGGCATCAGGGATCGCATGGCGTACATTGGAGAAGCGTCATGCCTTCAGCCTGACACTCGGCTCACTGGACTGGCAACCCGAGCGGATCAGCCGATCGACAGTTGACGTTCGGCGATCAGTACGCCGTTGTTGTCGGCGTAGAGCCATTGGCCGGGCGAGATGGTGACGCCGCCGAAGGTAACCGGGATATCCCGTTGCCCCTCGCCACGCTTTTCGCTCTTGCGTGGATGGGCGGCCAGGGCCTGGATGCCCAGTTCGGTCTCGGCCAGTTCGTCGACGTCACGCACGCAGCCGTACATGATCACGCCGATCCAACCGTTGCCCGCTGCTTTCTCAGCCAGCATGTCGCCGAGCATCGCGCAGCGCGTCGAGCCGCCGGCGTCGACTACCAGCACGGCGCCGTCACCGGGCTCGTCCACGGCCTGCTTGACCAGGGAATTGTCCTCGAAGCATTTCACGGTGCGCACCGGTCCGTGGAAGGCCTCGAGCCCCCCGAAGTTGACCAGCATCGGTTCGAGGACCTCGACGTCCGGGTAGTCGTCGCAGATGTCGGGAGTGACGATGGTCGTCATGGTGGACGGCCTCCTCATGATGAGTGAAGCCCCGATGATGCCACAGCCGGTGACAAGGAAAATGCCCCCTTGGTGGGTATATGCATCGTTGTTGGCGTGCGCGGGCCATGCTTTGGTGGCGTTCTGTCCAGGTCGAGCCTCGATGGTCGAACTGGCAGGCAAGGGCTTCTACGCTGAGGCGTGAGCTGCTCCTATTCATCATCCAGAATGGTCTGAGACTGATTATCGACCACGACCGGGCTTTCGAAATAGGTAACCTCTGGCTCAGTGCCATATTTCTCTTGGACGAACGAGCGCCATGACGCTGTATACATGGCTTCGGCCTCTTCCCTCGAATTCCAAAAGTAGATACCACCGACCGTTCTTCCATCTTCGGCAAGCACATAAGTCTTGCGAAGCAATCCCTTCACATTGAGATACTCTGGAGCGGTGCTCAGGAAGATGCTGCGCGCTTCCTCGAGCGTTATCACCCTTGGCAAGGTGAAGGTTGTCATGACAGTAATCATCGGTTCACTCCGTTACCCATAGACTGGCCACTTCATCCGAGTTGATGCCAGCGCTCTGTCGGAATAGGGGGGCCAACCAGGCTGCGACTGTAATGCCAAGCTCGAAACCAGGTTATACAGGCTTCAGCCGGGACACATCATGCTTCAGCAAACGTCCTCAGTGCTTCTCCTTCCATGCGGTAGCGCACCCATTCATTCTGAGGTTGCGCCCCAATCGACTGGTAGAACGCTATTGCGGGTTTGTTCCAGTCAAGCACACTCCACTCCAGTCGTCCGCAGCCTCTGGCATGTGCCTCACCGGCCAGGTACTTGAGCAGTAATTTGCCCGCGCCGATGCCACGATGCTCAGGACTGACATAGAGGTCCTCCAGGTAAAGGCCATTGAGCCCGAGCCAGGTGGAATAGCTGAAGAAATACACCGCAAAACCGATAGGCTGACCTTTATACAGGCAGATCAGTGCATGAGCCGTTGCCCGCTCCCCGAAGAGGCTATGCTCGATATCCTCGAGACGAGCTGTCACTTCTTGGCGAGCCTGCTCGTAATCGGCCAATTCCGTGATGAATGCCAGTATCTGTTCCGCATCGTCGACGGTGGCTGGGCGAATCTGCAGGTTCACGATAATCTTCTCTCTCCGAAACATGATGATTTATCTTGAATGAAAGGATATGCTGAATGTAGTGCATTCTTCTCATTCACAAGTGAATTTCATGCATCCCAGTCTGCGCCGTCTCGACCTCAACCTGTTGCTTACCTTTGATGCCCTGTACCGACATCGCACAGTGGTTAGCGCGGCTAGCGAACTTGCCATCAGTTCGTCTGCTTTTAGCCATGCCCTTGGGCGGCTGCGTTCAGCGCTCAACGATGAACTGTTCATCCACCAGGGCAACCGAATGCACCCGACCCAACGAGCCGACTTGTTGGCGCCTGCAGTAGCGGAAAGCTTGCAGATACTGTCTGACCAGTTGGGGCAATGGGAGCCCTTTGATCCAGCCAGCAGTCAGCGGACTTTTGTTTTCGCGGCGACTGATTACACGGCTTTCGAGTTGCTGCCAGGGCTCATCGGCCAGTTGCAGAGCGTTGCTCCCAATCTGCGTCTACGGATAGTTTCCTCCGACCGCAAGGTATCCATCCAGGACCTCGCTTCAGGTCGCATCGATTTTGCTTTGGGCTACAGTGAGGATCGGGATGCGCTCCCAGCTGGTGTCGATAGCGATGATTGGCTGACAGATGACTATATCGTCATTGCCAGCAAGAGCCATCCAAGAATCAAAGACACCCTGGACTTTCCCCGTTACCTGGCTGAACGGCATGCGGTCATTACGCCCTGGGGAGAATCCAGCGGCGTAGTGGATCTGGTGTTACGTGGTATGGGCCTGCACCGAAATGTTGCCTTACAGCTTCCCACTGTGATGACTGCCCCCTTTGTCATTGCTGAGAGCGAGTTGCTGATGACGATTCCACGACGTGCCGCTGAGAGGCTACGCAAGGCGACGCCTATTGCCCTATATCCAGCGCCGTTCATGATTCCGTCCTACACGCTCAAGCTCTACAGCCACAGAAAGTATGCCCGCAGCGATGCGCACGTCTGGATGTCTCAACAGTTGAGAAAGCTTTTCGGAGTACAGCTCACCCCTTGAGATTCCAGAAATTAAAAGGATAACTGCTGGTTGGCCAGGCCAGGCCAGGCCAGGCCAGGCCTGGCCTGGCTAGGCTGGGTTCAACGCTATTGCACAATGACAGCACATACTGAATGGCCACAAGGAGATGACGCTCGTGGTCACTTGCCACGTTGACGGTCTCAATGACCAAGTGCAGCACTGTGGCCCATTAGGTACAGTGTTGCCATGACTCACGGTTATCGCCATCTCTCGGCTGAAGACCGATCCGGCATCATGATGATGCCGAGCGACTCACTCGATTCGGGACATTGTCATGCACCATCCCATTGCCGTCTTTGATGCCGGTATCGGCAGCTACGCCATCGTTGCCGAGATACACAAGCAACTTCCCGATCAGGATATTCTGTACTTTGCTGATCGAGCCAGCTTTCCCTACGGCAACAAGGGGCAGGATGAGCTGTTGGAGGTCATGCAGAGAACGCTACGCTTTCTCGAGAGCTATGCGCCATCCGCCATAGTAGTGGCTTCCAATGCTCCTTCCATCATGGTGCTCGATAGCATCCGTAAATACAGCGCTACACCGCTGTTCGGCGTATATCCGCCGGTCAACGAGGCACTGACTATCTCGCGAAGCGGAAAGGTCGGCATCATGGGAGTGCGCTCTCTCATCGAAAGCGCGCCTCTGCAACGGTTTGTCACCCAGCATGCGTCCCGACCGCACGACGTCGCCCTGATCAATGCTTCGCCCATGGTGGAACTGGTCGAAGATGGCACCTTTCTATTCGAGGTCGAGAAGACGCAGGAGGCTGTCCATGCCTTTATCGACAATATCCTTCATCAATATCCTGATATCGACACCCTGACACTTTCGAGTACGCACCTTCCCTGGCTGCGTTCGTTTTTTGAAGCGGCATGTCCTTCATGCCGCTTCCTCGACTCGGCCGAGTCTGTCATTGCGGGACTGGGCAGTGGGGTTCGGGGGACTGGCAGGATCCAGGGGCTGGTCACTGAAAGCGAGGCCCATGATGTTGAAACCCTTCGACGCATGCTGAAGCAGTTCGGTGTGGAGATTCCTTTGGAAGTGGTCGAGTTGTAGAGAGTTCCACGCTATCGGTTTATCCATGAGGTTGGCCTGACGATCGCCCTGCCAGACGCTGCCCCTGTCCCCGGATGGCTTCTGTCAGAAAATCCATCAGGGCATGAATCCTTACCACACCCCGGAGATCCGGGTGAACCAGTAGCCACAGGTCATAGCACAGTTCGGGAATGGGGTCGGTGAGCTGGATGATGTCCGGATCTTCGTCAGCCAGATAACAGGGTAGAGCGGCCACTCCCATGCATGAACGAATAGCGCTGAGTATGCTGACCAAGGTGTCGACTCGGTAGACACTTGCGGCTTTTAGTTCGTTGCGCCCCATCCATTGATCCAGGACGGAATCCTGTAGCCGTGGTCCTGCCCCAATCCAGGGCTGGCTGGCGAGAGCCTCAATGGAAGAACTCGGGGTCAGCCCAAGGCGACGATGGCCATAAACGGCCTGGCCAATGGTGGCCAGCCGTCGGCCGATGAGGTTCTCTGGTGGGCGATTTGAAGGGCGGATGGCGACATCGGCCTCTCGGCGAGTCAGGTTGAGCATCTGATTGGCGACGGCAACGTCCAGCACGATACCGGGATATTTCTGGCGGAACTGCGTGAACAATGGTGCCAGTAGCCCCATCTGTAGAGAGTCTGTTGTCGTGACCCAGATTTCTCCGCTGGGCTCCAGGTCGCGGCCGGCGACTTTGCGCTCGGCGGCAAGGGCGGCCTCGTCCATGATTCTGGCCGTATCGGCGAGCTCCTCTCCTGCCAGGGTCGGCCGGTAGCCGGTGCGGCTCCTTTCGAACAGGATGACGCCCAGGCGCCGCTCGATATCACCAAGTCGCCGAAACACCGTGGCATGGCTGACTCTCAGTGAGCGTGCCGCACCAGACAGCGAACCGGCAGTTGCAATGGCAAGGATGACTTCAAAGTCATTCCATGCGAGGTGACTGCGTGTGTTCTCCGTCCCGGTGAGAGATTGGGAGGTTGGGTCGGTTGTTCGTTTCTGCAAAGTATGTATGCACCTTTATGGAATATTTTTGCAGTACTGAAAATATTAGCATATCCCTGAGCCGACGAGATAACCCCGACGTCACGGGGCAGAAGGCGGAACCAGGGAGGTCTAAGGCATGTTCAACTCCGGGGGTATGTTTCATTGTTACGGCAACAGCCGGTCAATTGATTCGAATGATGCCATTCCGCCACGTTATCTGGATGCGCGGGGAGGCATTGACCTTGAACAGGTGCAAAGGGACCAGTTGCAGGCAAGACGTCAGGTGGTTCAATCGATGGTACGACGCCTGAAACAGCTGTGGCGTGGAGGGTGATTCCAGTTGGGGGAAACCAAAGCACCACCCGGGCGGGGCGTTATCGTTGCCTCAGAAGAAACGCGTGGGGACAGGCCAGTATAAGCTCGCCAGGTGGTTGAGTGAGTCACCGAAGACCTGACAAGGAATCTGCAGTTCTATGCATGAAGGTTATAACTTGGTGGCCGGCCAGTTTTTTGGTCTCGTGTCGCTGGTGCTCTGCGTTCTGGCCTTTTCCAGCAAGCAGGATGATCGGCTACTCATGCTGCTCCTCTCTGCTAATGTGGCTTTTGCGTTGCAGTTCATGGTTCTGGGGAGCTGGACGGCCTCAGCGTTATCATTGCTGGTGATTGCTCGTATTGCGTTTGCACGCCGTTATCCAAACAGTAAAGCGGTAATGGCAGTAATATTGGCGTTAAGTGGTGTGGCATCTGTACTTACCTGGCAGAATTGGGCGGACTTGCCTGCCATCGTAGCGATGGTGCTGGGTACGGTGAGCATGTTTCTGCTCCGAGGGATTCCCATGCGTGTTTTCCTGGGTCTGGCAGCTTTAGCATGGATGCTCAGCCATATTCTGGTTGGCTCGGTGGGAGGGACATTGGCGGAAGCCATGGTACTCTTGACCAACGCAATTACCATTTATCGCCTCTACCGAACGAAACAGCGATATTCGGAAATCATCGATTAAAGCCTGTCCGAATACGATGTATCAGAAGGAGGCACCACAGGCCAAAGGAATTCCCGAGCCCGCGAAGAAGGTCGGTTGTTGGCCTATCGGCCTTCAAGGCGCTTGAGGCGTCAAGCTGGCACTTAACTCGGATGCCCAACGCAAAAAAAGCGCCCCGTGGGGCGCTTCGGTCATCGGCTCCGGCCGCGCCGCCGTGGCGGCGGGCCTTCGATGTTGCGAGCATCGGAGTCGAAAGAGGTGATCCGGTCAGGCTTAAGCTTCTTGAGCCACCGGGATCACGTTCGAGGCGGCGTTCTGGAACTCCTCGATCTCATGGAAGTTCATGTAACGATAGATCTCGCCGGCCATGGCGTCGAACTCGCTCATGTAGCGACGGTACTCGTCGACGCTGGGCAGCCGGCCTTCCACCGCCGATACCGCTGCCAGCTCGGCAGAGGCCAGGAAGACGTCGGCGCCGTCGCCCAGGCGGTTGGGGAAGTTACGCGTGGAGGTGGACACCACGGTGCTCTTGGCGGCGACGCGGGCCTGGTTGCCCATGCACAGCGAGCAGCCGGGCATTTCCATGCGCGCACCGGCGCGACCGTAGATGCCGTAGTAGCCTTCCTCGGTGAGCTGGTGCTGGTCCATCTTGGTCGGCGGTGCCAGCCACAACTTGGTCTTCAGGCTGCCGGCGGGCTGCTTCTCGAGCAGTTTGCCGGCGGCACGGAAGTGGCCGATGTTGGTCATGCACGAGCCGATGAAGACCTCGTCGATGGACTGGCCGGCGACATCGGAGAGCAGGCGAGCGTCGTCCGGGTCGTTGGGTGCGCACAGCACCGGCTGGTCGAGCTCGTCGAGATCGATCTCGATGATCTCGGCGTACTCGGCGTCCTTGTCGGCACGCATCAGGCTCGGGTTCTCCAGCCACTCTTCCATGGACAGGATGCGGCGCTCGATGGTGCGCTTGTCGCCGTAGCCGTTGGCGATCATCCACTTGAGCAGGGTGATGTTGGACTTCAGGTACTCGCTTACGCTGTCCTCGGAGAGCGTGATGGTGCAACCGGCGGCGCTACGCTCGGCGGAGGCGTCGGAGAGCTCGAAGGCCTGTTCGACGGTGAGGTCCTCGAGGCCCTCGATCTCCAGGATACGACCGGAGAAGGCGTTCTTCTTGCCGGACTTCTCGACGGTCAGCAGCCCCTTCTGAATGGCGTAGTAGGGGATAGCGTGGACCAGGTCGCGCAGGGTGACGCCTTGCTGGCGCTGGCCCTTGAAGCGCACCAGGACCGATTCCGGCATGTCCAGCGGCATCACGCCGGTGGCGGCGGCGAAGGCCACCAGACCGGAGCCGGCCGGGAAGGAGATGCCCATCGGGAAGCGAGTGTGGGAATCGCCGCCGGTGCCCACGGTGTCGGGCAGCAGCATGCGGTTCAGCCAGGAGTGGATGATGCCGTCACCAGGGCGCAGCGAGACGCCGCCACGGTTCATGATGAAGTCGGGCAGGGTGTGGTGAGTCTCCACGTCGACCGGCTTGGGATAGGCGCTGGTGTGGCAGAAGGACTGCATCACCAGGTCGGCCTGGAAGCCCAAGCAGGCCAGGTCCTTGAGCTCGTCGCGGGTCATCGGGCCAGTGGTATCCTGGGAGCCGACGGTGGTCATCTTGGGCTCGCAGTACATGCCGGGCCGCACGCCTTCCATGCCGCAGGCCTTGCCGACCATCTTCTGGGCCAGGGTGTAGCCGCTGTTGCTGGCGGCCGGCTGCTCCGGCTTGCGGAAGACATCGGAAGGCTCGAGCCCGAGGGACTCGCGGGCCTTGGCAGTCAGGCCACGGCCGATGATCAGCGGGATACGGCCGCCGGCGCGGACTTCGTCGAGCAGCAGCTGGGTCTTGAGCTCGAAGGTGGTCAGCACCTCGTCGGTGCCGTGGCGGCAGACCTTGCCTTCATAGGGGTAGACGTCGATGACGTCGCCCATCTCGAGCTTCTCGACATCCATCTCGACGGGCAGGGCACCGGAGTCTTCCATGGTGTTGAAGAAGATCGGGGCAATCTTGCCGCCGAAGCAGAAGCCGCCGGCGCGCTTGTTCGGCACATTGGGGATATCGTCGCCGAAGAACCACAGCACGGAGTTGGTGGCGGACTTGCGCGAGGAGCCGGTACCGACCACATCGCCCACATAGGCGACCGGGTGGCCCTTGGCGCGGACCTCTTCGATCTGCTTGAGCGGCCCGGTGGTGCCGGGTGCCACCGGCTCGATGCCATCACGCTCGTTCTTGAGCATGGCATTGGCGTGCAGCGGAATATCAGGGCGTGACCAGGCGTCCGGTGCCGGCGAAAGATCGTCGGTGTTGGTCTCGCCGGGCACCTTGAAGACGGTCAGGGTGATCTTGTCTTCCAGGGCCGGCTTGGAGAGGAACCATTCGGCCTCGGCCCAGGAGCGGATGATGTCCTTGGCGACCTCGTTGCCAGCCTTGGCGCGTTCCTCCACGTCATGGAAGGCGTCGAACATCAGCAGGGTGTGCTTGAGCTGCTCGCCGACTTCGGCGGCGAGGGTCTCGTCATCGAGCAGTTCGACCAGCGAGACGATGTTGTAGCCGCCTTGCATGGTACCCAGCAGCTTGACGGCGTGGGTCTTGTCGACCAGCGGTGATTCGGCCTCGCCCTTGGCGATGGCGGTCAGGAAGGCGGCCTTGACGTAGGCGGCCTCGTCGACGCCGGGAGGAATGCGGTTGGTCAGCAGGTCGAGGATGAATTCCTCTTCCCCGGCCGGCGGTGTCTTCAGCAATTCGACCAGGGCAGCTGTCTGCTCGGCGTTCAGCGGCTTCGGCGGCACGCCGTCCTGGGCTCGCTCCTCGACATGTTGGCGATAGGCTTCAAGCACGTGGTGGCCCTCATTGGTTGTGGTGACCGAGGTCTCGACCCAGTCGGCACATGGCAGGGACAGGGGGACGTCGGCACGTGAAACAACGCTGTCATCGGTGGCGCAATTCTAAAAGAAACTGTCGACAATGTTAAGAAGCCCCGTAATGACGGGGCTTGAACTTTGGTCTCCGGTTCCTTTTCGGAGGGCTCGGTTCGTCGCGCATCCGGGGTGTCAGGATGGCAGTGTCGCGTTACCATGTCGCCGAATCGACCGAGAGGGAGCGCTCGATGGCGGGACGCGTGGTATCCCCCTGTGTGGGGTTGTGCTCGACGACAGTGGGAGACCGGGTCTGTCGAGGCTGTCAGCGCATCGACGATGAGATCCGCGATTGGCCCGGCTTCGAGGCCGATGAACGTCGGCGTCGCATGGATGAGCTGGATGCGTTGCGGGCAAGCGTGGCCGATCGTCACCTGACCGTGGTGGATGCCGAGGCGTTGCAGGCACAACTGGAGCGCCACCGTATACGCTTTCGCGAGGATCAGCCGGCGCTGTCCCGTGCCGTGGAACTGCTGAGGGTCGGCCGCGGGCGAATCCGCGACCTGTCGCGTTATGGTCTCGAGCCTCGCGAACCCCTCGATGCGATGGCCCTTCATGAGCGAATTGCCGACGAACTGATGACAGCCGCCGAGGCGCGGCGGCTGTCCGTCGATGCCAGCCTTCTCTCGTCGCCATTACGTTGACTGCTGCCCTTCAATTGCCATCACCGACCCATCGCCATTACCGGCCAATCGCCACTACCGGAATTCTCATGTCTGCCACCGTCACACACGACCCCCGACTGCCCGATGCCATCCTCGACTTTCTTGCCTGCCCCACGCCGGCCAGCTGGGTCGACTGGGCGCTGGACAATCCCGAGACGCTGCTCATCGATCATGCCCAGTGCGAGAAGAAGGCCGCCTCCACGGCGATGAGCCTGTTGTATCGCTATGTCGATGATACCGAGCTGCTGACCAAGATGGCCCGTCTGGCCCGGGAAGAACTCCTGCACTTCGAGCAGGTGGTCAAGTTGATGGAGGGGCGCGGCATCGCCTATCGCCCCATCGGGGCGGCCCGCTATGCAGAGGGGCTGCGTCGCCACGTGCGTGGCGGCGAACCGCATCGGCTGGTCGACGTACTGATCGTGGCTGCCATCATCGAGGCACGCAGTTGTGAGCGATTCGCCCGATTGATCCCTTTCCTGGACGAGGAGCTTGCCAAGTTCTATCGCGGTCTGGTTAAGTCGGAAGGGCGGCACTATGAGGATTACCTGATGCTGGCACGACGGCTCGCCCCGGCGTCGATCGACGAACGCATTGCCTTTTTCGTCGAACGCGAGGCTGAACTGATCACCATGCCGGATACGGCTTTTCGTTTTCACAGCGGTGTGCCGGCCTGAAGCCGTTAACGCCGCCTAGCAGGACAGACCCAACATGCGGGATGTTTCCGACGTCGTTACTCATGACGAGCAGGATCGCCTGGCCCTTTTCGGTCATTTCTCGCTGACCCTGGGCGATGATGCCTTGACCCACTTCAGCTATGACAAGGTCAAGGCGCTGCTGGTTTACCTGTTGCTGCACGATCAGCCCGTGAACCGGGCGACCCTGGCTGAGCTGCTCTGGCCCGATCAGGGGTTGTCGTCGGGACGTACCAACCTGCGTCACGCCTTGCACTGCTTGCGTCAGTCGCTGGGGGAAGACGCCGAGCGCGTGCTGATCGTCTCGCGCCAGACTATTGCCTTTCGCCTGCCCGACAGCTGGTGTTTCGATCTTCACGAACTGCAGGCGCTGCTCAATGGGCCAGCCAGCGTCGAGACACTTGAAGAGGCGCTGGCATACTACCAGGGGGACCTGGTGGAGGAGTTGCAGCTGGGCAACTGCTCGGAATTCCAGCGGTGGCTGGTGCAGGTCCGCAACGAATGGCGGCAGCGGGTGATTCGCTTCGCCGAGGCCGTGCTGGAGCAGCACGATCCCTTGCCCGATGAACTGCTGCAGTCTCTGGTCAGTCGCTTCTCCGGCTATGGCCCCTTTCACGAGCGGCTTGTGCGTCAACTGGCCGAGCATGGACAGCTGGCCGCCGCCCACGAGCAGTACAATGCCTATCTGCAGTTGCTGGCCCTGACCGGTCAGCAGCCCGACTCCGGCTTCCTGCAACTGGCCCGCTACTGGTCCGACGGGACACCGGATCCGAGCGGGGGGCCGAGTGGCGCCTTTTCCCGGACTCTGGCCGCGGACAGCCTGCCGCTTCGCGAGGATGAGATCGAGCAGCGTCAGCTGTCGGTGATGGCCATTCGGCTACGGCTCGATGTGGAGTTGTCCTCCCGGGCCGAGGCGCGCGCCTGCCTGGCATTGCAGATCGAACTGATGCGCTGGCTCGAACAGCAGTGCCACCACCTCGGCGGGTTCTGGTTGCCCGGTGCCACCGGAGGGTTGGGGCTGGCGTGTTTCGGTACCCATGGGCCGGCCCATCAACTGGCCGAGCTGGTAGCGCTCTATGAACACTGCCGCCGTGTGCTTCCCGAGGAGTGCCGACGCCACTGGAACGGCGAGGGCGAGCCCCCCAGGTTCGAATTCGCCGCCGGGCTGAACAGCGGGCGGGTCGTCTACCTGCCGGAGCGTCACCTGGTGGACCCGCTGGGGCAGGTCACACAGGGGTCGCTGGCCTTGATGGATGCCGCCGAGGGCAGCGAGCTGGTCATTTCCCAGGAGGCCAGCCAGCACATGCCGCCGGCGCTCGATCTGCAGCCGCGATTGTCGTCGCGTCTGGTGGCCAGCGATGGCCGCGTGCGACTGCGAGCCCTCGTGCTGGGGGCCAACGAAGGGGGGCGCGAGGCCCTGCCGCCGAGTCTGATTGGACGGGAAGCGGCGCTTCGCACCTTGCGCGATGCCCTGGCCAGGGCGGGTATCGGGCTGCGCCAGAGTGTGCTGGTGCGCGGTCCTTCCGGGCTCGGCAAGTCGGCGCTGCTGGTCGGGTTCCGCCAGCTCGAGCAGAGTCGCGAAGCGGCGGTCTGCTGGCAGCCCACCACGCGCCTGTCGGTGCAGGAGCCCTATGGGGTGGCGCGCCAGTTGCTGCGCTGGCACCTGGATGGCGATATCGATGCCGAGGCATTCGAGGGTCATCTCGGCGGCCTGATGGCCGAAGAACTCGGTGACGATCAACGGCTTCTTCTCAAGGAGGCGCTGGGGGTCTGCGAGCCGCGTGAACTGGCGGCGCTGGCACAGAGCGGCGAGGCCGTGGAGCTGGTGGTGACATTGCTGCACCGCTTGATCGGCGAGATGACCGTGTCGCGTACCCTGGTCCTGATGATCGACGATCTGCAGTGGCTCGATGAGCCGTCCTTCAAGGTACTGGCCGCGCTTCAGGCTCGCCTGCCGATCAATTGCCCCTTCCTGTTGGTGGCCAGCCATCATGGGCGCGAGGCGCTGCCGGCGCGACTCGACTGGGATCAGCAGATCACCCTCGGGCGTCTCGATGCGATGCAGTCCTCGCGCCTGCTGTCGCAGCTGGCGCGCCGCTATCGCCTGCATCTCAGTCCCCGGTTGCGGGGGCAGATCATCGAGCGCTGCGACGGTGTTCCACTCTACCTTCAGGAGATCTGTCGCCGGGTCGACATGGATCGTCGCGAAGGGCGCAGTATCCAGCTCGATGAATTGCCCCGAGGGTTGCTTGGCCTGCTTGCCAGTCGTATCGACCAACTGGATACCGACCGGGAAGTGGCGCACGTGGCGGCCGTGCTGGGGCGACGCTTCCGCCTCGACTTCCTGGCCGAGTGCAGTGGCTGGGAAATGCCGCGACTGATGTCGGCGCTGGAGCAAATGACCCGGCTGGAGATCATCGAGCCCGCCGAGGGAGAAACCGAAGGGCGTGAATACCAGTTCACCCATCAGTTGTTGCAGGAAGCGGCCTACCTGTCGTGTCCGCGGGACATCCGGGTCGACCTGCATCGCCAGGTCGTGAGTCTGATCGAGGAACACTTCCCTGTCTGGATCAGCCGTCACCCCGGGGACTTCGCGACGCACCTGCGCCGCAGCGGTCACTATGCGCGCGGGGCTCGCTACTTCGAGCTGGCGGCCCGGGAGGCGCTCAAGGTCAGTGCCAACCGCACGGCGCTGAAAATGGCCGATTTCGGCCTGGCCAGCCTGCGCCACGTGGAAGGGCAGGTGGAGCGCGAAATCAGCCTGCATACCGTTCGCGGCCAGGCGGCCTTTGCCCTGGAGGGCCATGGCTCGCCCACCGCCCACGACAGCTTCGTGCGTGCTCGGGAGTTGTTGACCTGTGCCGACGACCCGCCCGAGGACATCGAGGATCTGGAGCAGGCTTTCCTGGTCAAGTGGGGGCTCTGGGTGGGGTGCAGTCAGCGCAATGCCCATGCCGATGCCTTCATGCTGGCCTCGCGGCTGGCCGATCTGGCGGATCGCCTGGAGGATCCACGCTATCGTCGCCTGGCCGATTTCGCCCGGGCGAGCTGTGAATACTGGGCCGGGCGCATTCAGCAGGCTTACGAGCATCTGGAGGAGATCGATCCCCTCAACTCCCCCATGATGATCGAGTGGTTGCCGTTCTCGGATCATCCCCAGGTCGCCGCGGCCTGTTTCCAGGGCTGGGCGCTGTGCCTGCGGGGCGATTATCGACGCGCCGAACGGCAGGTGGAATCGGCCATTCGACTGGCCGAGCAGTTCAATCATCCGGGCAGTCTCGCCATGGCCCTGATGTATGCGGCAGCCTTGTATCGCCAGGTCGGTCATGTGCACCTGGCGACCAGTCGTGCCGAGCGTGCCTATGAGATCACCGGTTCATCGGACCTGCATCTCTGGCAGGTGTCCTCGCGCAGCGTGCTGGGATGGCAACGCGCACTGGCTGGTGATCGCGAGGGGTTGACGATCATCGAAGGTGCCCTGGAAGAACTGGCCGAGGTCACCGGGCGAGACCCTCATCAGCGTCCCGCGCTATGGTACGTGGATGCCTGTGTGTCGATGAACGAACTGGCCCGGGCGGAGGATTACCTCGACCAGACGCTGATGATTGCTCGGGAACGCACGACCCTGTTCGTGCCGGAGCTGGCGGTCCAGCTGGCACGGGTGCGTCAGCGACTCGGCCATTCTGCCGAGGAGGTCCGAACGCTGGCCGAATTGGCGCTGGCCCAGTCCCGGGACGATGGCAACCTGCACCAGGAACTGTGTGCCCTCGAGCTCTGGTTGACGGTGGTCGACCCGGAGGATACCGAGGCGCGGGAGGCCTTCCGGCGGCTGCTCGGCGAGGTCAGTCACAGCGATGCCCCGGTGCTGGTGCGCTGGCGGACGTTGTTGGATAGGCGGTTGGCGCATACGGTCGATGCCTGAGGGAAACACTGCACAAATGCCTGTGCGGGCAAATCACTGCGCTATAGCCGCCATCCATGGCGGCTACCCTGCGGGCCCGTCTAAAGACGGTTCAAATTCGCTCCTGGCGAATTTGTGCGCGGTGCTGGTGCGCCAGCCCGGTCGGAATCCTCACCTATACCCCATAGGCTCCGGTTGACTCGAAACCTCCGGTTTCTTGCCCCTTCGGGGCCATCCTTCGGATGTTTGTCGCTCCGCTCGGTGCTGTGCTCCGTCTCCTTGTGTGACCCACATGGATGTGGGAAATGCGATGGCCCGTCGGGAACGGGCCTAGCCTTCGCTCCGCTCGTCGATTTGTGCAGCGCTTCCTCGAGAGGGTGTTGTCTCAGGTGCCGCTGGCGGTCTCCAATGCGGCGATCAAGGTCAGGGCCTGTTCGCGGTGATCGCCGCATAGATCGTGGTCATAGTCGAAGCGTTCGCAGACGGCGGGACGTCTCGGGTCGCCGAACAGTCGGCAGAGGTTGTCCTCGGTGAGCTGTGCGCAGCGCACGCCCGCCGGTTTGCCATCCGGCATGCCGGGGATGGGGGAGCTGATCGAGGGGGCGATGCAACAGGCGCCGCACCCCGGACGACATCCTTGACCCTCGTTCGTCATGGCCTTGCCTCCGCGATGGCCCCCTTGTCGATACCCTCGAATGCCTGGACACGGGTGGGTCGGCCGGTCTCCCGGGCGATCTCGCCGGCCAGCCAGGCGGCGATATGCTCCACGGTGGTGGAGGTGGGCATGACCACGCAGCGCTCGCGCGGCAGGCTCATCGTGAAGAGCCCCTGAGCGGCCCGGTAGCTGGTGACCAGACGGCTCATGAAGGACGCCTCCAGTCCCTCGTCGACGTCGGCTTCGTCCACCAGATAGCGATCATCGAGGCGCGATGCCCAGTCGGCTTCCAGTGCGGGACAGCGCTGACCATTCTGCCAGACATGCAGGCGCGAGCGGTGGCCGTGGGCGATGCGTTGGCAGTTGCCGTCATGCCGCTTCAGACCGTGGCTGTAGTGGTAGCCGGCGCCGTCGATGGGTTCGTCGCTGAGCGTGAGACGGATGGCCTCGACCCGTTCGGGCGGCTGGCGCATCAATCCCTGGTCGAGATGCTCGGCCAGCCGCTGCGGGGTGATCGACGGCCAGGGCAGCAGGCTGAACGCCTGACGTGGGCCGCGCACCTCCAGGATATAGGGCGTTTCGGTGCGAATGCGTAATCCCTCGTAGCATTCGTGGACGCTGACGCCTGGCGCCTCGGTGGGCACCAGCAGGGTGTGATCGACGCCGCGGTCGAGGCGTGACTTGATCCAGGGCTTGACCTCGCCGAAGTCGAACAGCATGCCGTCGTCGCCGAGTTCGCCGTCGAGTTCGGCATCGACACGCCAGCTCGCGCCGATCAGGCCGCGTTCAGGGCACCATAGCGACGCATCCAGGTGCGTCAGTCGGTTGACGAAGAGCGTCATCAGTCGATCCCCGCGATCTTGTGGGTTTGCAGCGACAGACGCCAGCGTGGGTTGGCCAGGCAGTAGGCCACGGCGGCGGCCATGGTATCGCGTGTCTCGCCGAGCGGCGAGGTGTCCATTGGCTGCAGGAAGAAGTGGCGGAAATCGAGGTCGGTGAAACGCTCGGGCGGGGCCTCGGGCTGGGGATGTACCAGCTTGAGTTCGTCGCCATGGGTCTGGATCAGCGGTGTATCGCCCTTGGGGCTGACGCACAGCCAGTCGATGCCTGGCGGCGCTGCCAGGGTGCCGTTGGTTTCCACGGCAACATCGAAGCCGTGCTCGTGCATTGCCGCGATCAGGGCGTCGTCGAGCTGGAGCAGGGGCTCGCCCCCGGTGAAGATGACCTGGGGGCGTGAACCGTCCGACGCGCCCTGCCAGAGGTCACCGAGGTGTCCGGCAAGCGTCTCGGCGTCGGCGAAGCGGCCGCCGTTCTGGCCATCGGTGCCTCGGAAGTCGGTGTCGCAGAAACGGCAGGCCGCCGCGGCGCGGTCGGCCTCGCGACCGGACCACAGGTTGCAGCCGGCGAAGCGGCAGAAGACGCTGGCGCGGCCGGCCTGTCCGCCTTCGCCCTGCAGTGAGTAGAAGGCTTCCTTGACGCTATACATCGCTCGGCTCCCCGGATGATGCTTCAGCGTCGGCCCTGGGCTGCTGTGATGGTTCAGCGGCGGCCCTGGGCTGCTCTGATGGTTCAGTGGCGGCATCGGGCCGCTGTGATGGTTTAGCGGCGGCATCGGGCCGCTGTGATGGTTTAGCGGCGGCATCGGGCCGCTGTAAATAGCCGAGAGGGTCGTCGATGCCATTGGCGGCAAAGGCTGCCAGGCGCTCCCGGCAGCTGCCGCAGCGGCCGCAGGCCAGCGACTCGCCCAGGTAGCAGGTCCAGGTGTCGGTGTAGTCCAGGCCCATGGCGAGACCGTCGGCGAGGATGTCGGCCTTGGTGTGGTGCAGATAGGGGGTATGGATCTCGACCGGTTCGAAATTGGCGATACCGGCGACGGCATTCATGGCTTCCACGAACTCGGGACGGCAGTCCGGGTAGAGTACGTGGTCGCCGCCATGGGCGCCGTAGTCGACACGCCCGGCGCCGATGTTCACGGCCTTGGCGATGGCCATCGACAGCAGCATCATGTTGCGATTGGGTACCACGGTGTCGGCGAGGTTGTCGGCGGCATAGTCAGCATCGGGCATGTCGCGGTCGGCATCGGTGAGTGCCGAGTTGTCGATCAGGCCATGAATGGCACGGATATCGACCACCTGGTGGGGAATCGCCAGGTCGCGGCAGACACGCCTGGCCACCTCGAGTTCGCGGGCATGACGCTGGCCGTAGTCGAAGGAGAGGGCGTGGACATCACGTCCCTCGCGAAGGGCGCGGTGCAGTACCGTAAAGGAGTCCATGCCGCCGGAGTAGATCACCACGGTGGCAGAAGAAGCGGAAGATCGGGACATGCGTTACCTGTGGGTCGGAGAATTTGATGGCCGGGGTCCGGTCCGGCAGGGGCGCACAGTGTACTGGACCGGCAAGATAGGCGGCAATAACGCTCGAGCCACGAGCCACGAGCCACGAGCCACGAGCCACGAGCCACGAGCTACGAGCTACGAGCTACGAGCTACGGACCTTACCCCTTACCTCTTCCCCCTCCCGGTTCGGCCTATGCCGTCGAGGCTGATATAATCCCCGCCCTCCACATAGTAGTGCTCTGGGAAGCTCAGATTTATGTAGCGAGCGACGAGAGGCTGGCCGCCGCCGGAACGCAAACACCGGAGTTTACTTGTCGGTAAATGAGGATTTCGAGTACCGCCGGCGGCCAGGATATCGAGCGCAGCAATAAATCAGTGCTTCCCACGCCATCGTCCTGACAACGGTGATTTCATGAAAGCCCCAGAACTGCTGTCGCCCGCCGGCACCTTCAAGAACATGCGCTACGCTTTCGCCTACGGGGCGGATGCGGTCTACGCTGGCCAACCGCGTTATTCGCTACGCGTGCGCAACAACGATTTCAAGATCGATAACCTGCACAAGGGCATCGCCTATGCCCACGAGCGGGGCAAGCAGTTCTATGTGGCCTCGAACATCGCGCCGCACAACAGCAAGTTGAAGACCTATCTGCGCGACATGGAGCCGGTGATTGAGGCGGGTCCCGATGCCCTGATCATGTCCGATCCCGGGCTGATCATGATGATCCGCGAGCGCTGGCCCGAGCAGGAGATCCATCTCTCGGTGCAGTCCAACGTGGTCAACCACGCAGCGGCGAAGTTCTGGCACCGGCAGGGCATCAGCCGGATCATCCTGTCCCGTGAGCTTTCGCTGGAGGAAATCGCCGAGATTCGTGCCGAATGCCCGGATCTCGAGATCGAGACCTTCGTGCATGGCGCCCTGTGCATCGCCTATTCGGGTCGTTGCCTGCTGTCGGGGTATTTCAATCACCGAGACCCCAACCAGGGCACCTGTACCAATGCCTGCCGCTGGAAGTACAACACCGTGGCGGCATCCGAGGATGAGACCGGCGATCTGGTGCCGGCCAACTCGGCCCGGGCCCACGATGCCAGCGGCATCTGGACCCCGGACCAGGGGGCCGGCCTGATCGCCAGTGGCGGTGGCAGCGCCGAGAGCACCGCCACCGCCGGTGGCGTGGAAGGGCAGGACGAGCTGTCGGCCCTGATCGAGGATCGCAGCCGCCCGGGCGAGCTGATGCCGGTGCACGAGGACGAGCATGGTACCTACATCATGAATTCCAAGGACCTGCGAGCGGTGCAGCACGTGCCGCGCCTCGCCGAGATGGGCGTGTCCTCGCTGAAGATCGAGGGGCGCACCAAGTCGCACTACTATGTGGCGCGTACCGCTCAGGTCTATCGCCGGGCCATCGATGATGCCGTGGCCGGCCGTCCCTTCGACATGCGTCTGATGGACGAGCTCGATAACCTGGCCAACCGTGGCTATACGGAAGGCTTCTATCGTCGCCACGTCCACGACGAGTACCAGAACTACGAGCGCGGTCATTCGATCGGTGTCCACCAGCAGTTCGTCGGCGAAATACGGGATTACGATCCCGCGCGGGGCGTACTGGAGATCGACGTCAAGAATCGCTTCGAGGTCGGTGATGGCGTGGAACTCATGCTGCCGGGCGGCAACCGGCGTTTTACGCTGGAGCACATCGAGAACCGCCGGGGCGAGTCGGTGAGTGCCGCGCCGGGGTCGGGTCATGTGGTGCGCATTCCGGTACCGGGCGAGGCGATTCCCGAAGAGCGCATCGCCTATGCGCTGTTGATGCGGGACCTGCCTTCCTGAAGCGGCAGCAAGGCTAGCGCGACCTTACCCTGGCTTATAAGGGCTATCGCAGTTGGATCTGTCGACGGATCAGCCCGAGCGACAAAGTTATTAACCCGGCAAGCTTTTATGTCGGGTTAATCGCGGCACAGGGACGTGCCGCCGCCGGCCGTCAGGCCGGCGCGAGCCCGCGCCACACCAGAAGATCCACGCATCTTCGCCAGCGTGGTGCGGGCGACAATCAGATAGATCAGGACGATCTATTTGATTGCCAGGTTAATAACTACGATACCCCTTCCTCGGCTTTCGGTGGGCTGGACACTGGCCGGGGACGTCGGGGAAGCTGTGGCGGGGGTGAGCCTTTCGTCGAGGCCTCGCCTGCGTCATTCGCACACGGGAAAATGCCATGTCCACCATCGAACACAGTGCCATACTCGACGCGCCTCCCGAGCGGGTCTTCGCCCTGCTCGAGCGGGTCGAGGACTTCGTCGACTACTCCGACCTGATCAAGGCCATCGAGCCGCTGGGAGATGACCGCTATCGGTGGCACGTCAAGGCGGTGGGCATGGACTGGACCTTCGATGTGGTGATCACCGAGTCGGTGGCCCCGGAAGTGCTGGCCTGGGAATCGGTGGATGGTGTGAGCAATCGCGGTCGCTACCACTTGACGCCCGTGCCGGAGGGCACCGAGGTCTCGCTCAGCCTCGAATACGAGATCAGGAATCGCCTGGTCGAAAAGGCCGTGCGCCGCGCGGCGAGTCCGCTGGTGAGCCGGGTGAGTCAGCAGATACTCGATCGGGTCGCCACCCGCCTTCACACCTCCACCTGAAGGGCGATAGCTCGGACCCCACGCCACTCGCCAGCGAAGCGGCGGACACAGGCCTTCATCCGCGTTTCACTTGCGCAGCGATGCATCCAGATGATCCACCACCTCGGCCCAGTCGGCGTCCGTCTCGAGCGCCTCTCGCAACAGCTCGGCCTGCCCCTCGTTCCAGCAGGGCGCATCGGGCAGGGCCATGTCGTCGGGCAAGGGCCCATTGCGCTCGATGAAACGCTTGATGGAGGCCGGGTCGGAGGCGAGGCCGAGCTGCTCGAACAGCTCGGTGAAGGGATGATCGGGGGCTTCCATGGTGCGCTCCTCTGTCCTGATACGATCAACTCTGATGTCACTCTAGACGTAGTCGGGCGAGTGCGCCCGGCTCAATCGTCGAGGGGCGGCGCCGTGCGTTCGCCGACCAGAGGGGTGAGGAAGCGTCGGCGGCGCTCGGCATCGTCCAGCGGTTGGGCCAGCAGGTGGACCAGTTTGGTGACGGCGGCTTCCGGGGTCATGTCGTCGCCCGAGAGGACGCCGGCGTCGACCAGGCCCCGGCCGGCGGCGTAGGCGCCGATGCTGACGCCGCCATGGGGACATTGGCTGATGGCGGCCAGCAACTTGCCTTCTCCGCTGGCGCGCGCCAGGACGCCCAGGATGGCCGGGTCTTCCGGCAGGTTGCCGCCACCCCACACCTCCAGCAGTGCGCCCCGGACACGATCATCGAGCAACCAGGCTTCGAGCTGCCAGGCGGCGATGCCGGGCCAGAGGACCAGGCGCGGCACGCTGCCCTTGGTCAGGCCGGTGACGTCGGGCAACTCAAAGCGCGGTGCGCCGCGCTGGTGTCGCTCCAGGCCGCGACCGGGGAAGAGGATAGCGTCATCGTCGACAAACTCGCCGAGCGGAGGATGGTTGGGGCTGATGAAGGCGTCGGCGTGCCGGGTTTGCCACTTGCGACTGCGTGCGCCACGCAGGAGTCGGCCGGCGAAGCACAGGGCGACCTCCTGAAGGCGGGCGTCGGTGGCGAAGCGCATGGCCGCCTCGATGTTGTTCAGGGCATCGCTGCCCTTGCGTTCGAGCGGCGCCATGGCGCCGGTCAGGATCACCGGACGGTCGATGCCCTGAAGCTGGTAGGCGAGACTCGAGGCGGTCCAGGCGAGGGTGTCGGTGCCGTGGAGGATCACTACGCCGTCGTGGGCCAGGTAATGCTCGGCGACGAGTTCGGCCAGGTCGCGCCAGTCGTCGGGGGTGGCGGCACTCGAGTCGATGGGACGAGGGGTTTCCAGCATCCGGAAATCCGGCAGCGCCCTGCGACGCGCAGGAGGCAGGGTGCTCAGTGCGTCGCGCAACCGCGCCTCGAAATCGTGACCCGGAGTCAGCCCGTCAGGGCTGTCCACCATGCCCAGTGTGCCGCCGGTATAGATCACCAGCAGGGAAGCGCGAGAGGATGACATGCGGGCTCCTTCCTGATTGATGCCGGTCGCTCGATTCACCGCGATCAGCGGTAGTCGCGAATCAGCAGTCGGCCTTCGGTATCGGTTTCCAGGCGACGGTTGCGGCCGGCCAGCATGGCGAAGACGGCGGCGACCGTGACGATGCCCAGCAGCACCAGGGTGACGGTGAGCAGGCCGAGGTCGAATTCCAGCATCATGCCTACGGCCAGGGGGCCCAGCGCCGCCAGGGTGTAGCCGCCGCCCTGGGCGAGCCCTGAAAGCTTGCCGGCGAGACGCGAGTCCGCAGTACGCAATACGATCAGCGTCAGGGCCAGGCTGAAGCTGCCGCCCTGACCGAGCCCCAGCAGGGTGACGCCGACCCAGCGCAGGCGTTCGGGGCCGAGCAGCAGCAGGGTGAGGCCGGAAGCCACCAGCAGCAGCAGGAACAGCAGGGCCGGTCGTTGATCGCGTCCCAGGCGCGCCAGCCAGGGAGCCGCCAGGGCCGAGACCAGTTGCACCATCACCGAGGCGGCCATCATCCAGCCGGCTTCGGCCTCGCCATAACCCCGATCGATCAGCAGGGTGGGCAACCAGCCGAAGACGATATAGGCCAGCGAGGACTGCGACCCCATCAGGGCCATGACCTGCCAGGCCAGGGGCTGGCGCAGCAGGTCCCGGGTGTTCCCCGTTCGAGGCGGGCGCACCGCCGGGCTTCCGGGTTGCGGCATCAGCACCAGCCAGGCGACCAGTGCCGCCAGGGCGAGGCCGGCCCAGGCTACCAGGGCGAGCGGCCAGCCACCGAAGGCATCGGCCATCGGAATGCTCAGGCCGGCCCCCAGGGCGCCGCCGAGACATAATGCCATGGTGTAGACGCCGGTCATCAGGTCGGCGCCCCTGGGCAGCTCACGCTTGACCAGGGCCGGCAGCAGGCTGCCGGCCACGCCGATCCCCGCGCCGACCAGCAGAGTGCCGGCGAACAACCAGGCCGGGGTGGCCAGGCCACGCAGTCCCAGCCCCAGGGCGAGGACCAGCAAGGCCAGTGACAGGGTGCGTTCCGGGCCGAGGCGGCGTGACAGCCAGGGCGCAAGCGGCGCGAACAGGCCGAGGCAGAGCACGGGCAGGGTGGTCAGGGCGCCGATGCCGGCCACGGTCAGGTCGGTCTGGTCCTCGACACGCGGCAGCAAGGGAGCCAATGACGAGAGGGCCGGCCTCAGGTTGAGACCGACCAGAATCATCAGACAGAAAAAGGCCGCGGGATGCAGGGACCTCTCGGGTGCAGTAGTGCTGACGTGAGGGCTCGACATAGGCTTACTTGAGGTGTGGACGCAGGTCGCCCCGGGCGCTGTCGAGGAGCGTGATGAACTGGAGATCGCCGGTGCTGTCGACGCGGTCGACCCTGGCCATGCTGGCCATGCCCTTGTCCATTTTCAATTGTTCGAAGATTTCCAGGGTCAGCTTCTCGGCGGGCAGGTCACCGGGGTTTGACGGCCCGTCTTCCAGGGTAAAGGTCGGCAGCAGCGTTGCCCGAATCCGTGTGGTGCCTCCCTCGGCCAGCACTCGACGCACGAATAGCCAGCCTTCGCAGGTCAGGGCCTGTTCCTCGCGTTCGCGCAGGAAGAGGGTGCGGTAGCACGCGCCCTCGCT
The DNA here is from genome assembly GCF_032334135.1 of Halomonas sp. I1. Taxonomy (NCBI): domain Bacteria; kingdom Pseudomonadati; phylum Pseudomonadota; class Gammaproteobacteria; order Oceanospirillales; family Halomonadaceae; genus Halomonas; species Halomonas sp. I1. The sequence continues at coordinate 248,551 of NZ_JAVXUS010000002.1, read as the reverse complement.
GGCGGCCTTTTCGGCCATGCTGCGGTAGGCTTCGGTCATGCGCGTTGCCGAGACACTGGCCTTTTCCAGTTCCCGCAGGGCGGCGTTGTGCTCGCGCTCGAGCTGTGCCTGACGCTGAAAGGTGAGCCAGCGGCGATAGTCGTGGATCAGCTGTTGAGTGTCCATGGCGTTCCTTGCAAATCCAGAATAGGAATGAGAGCTGTGGCGGATCACCGTCGCATAAGTCGAGGTGCTCCGCCAGGCTGAGGGCCAGGCCTGCCCAGGTCTGCCTAGGCCTGTTCGCGCTTCTGCCCGCCGCGCCGCCGACGCTTTCTCCCGGCGGGGGCGTCACGGTTGGCGGTGTCGTTGCCGCCGGGCTTGCCGCCGCGTGCGTTACGACCGCGCCCACGTCCGCCACGACCGTTCTCGATCGGCTCCGGCTTGGCATTGGGGTCCGGTTCGAAGCCGGGTTCGATATGCTTGACCAGGTCGCGCTTGATCAGCCGCTCGATGTTCTTCAGCAGGCCATGCTCGTCGACGCAGACCAGTGACACGGCCTGACCCTCGTTGCCGGCCCGCCCGGTGCGGCCGATGCGATGGACATAGTCCTCGGCGACGTTGGGCAGCTCGAAGTTGACCACATGGGGCAGCTCGTCGATGTCGAGCCCGCGGGCGGCGATGTCGGTGGCCACCAGGACCTGCAGGTCGCCGGACTTGAAGGCCGAGAGTGCCTTGGTGCGTGCCGACTGGCTCTTGTTGCCGTGGATCGCCATGGCCGGGATGTCGCGCTTGCCGAGGTGCTCGGCCAGGCGGTTGGCCCCGTGCTTGGTACGGGTGAAGACCAGTACCTGGAACCAGCGTTGGGATTGGATCAGGTGAGCCAGCAGGTCGCGCTTCTTCTCGCGGTCGACCCGGTAGACGGCCTGCTCGACGGTCTCGGCGGTCGTGTTGCGCCTTGCGACTTCGATCAGGGTCGGTCGGTCGAGCAGCTGGTTGGCGAGGGCCTGGATCTCGTTGGAGAAGGTCGCCGAGAACAGCAGGTTCTGACGCTTGGCGGGCAGCAGCTTCAGCACCTTGCGGATATCGTGGATGAAGCCCATGTCGAGCATGCGGTCGGCTTCGTCCAGCACCAGGGTCTCGACACCGGAAAGGTCGACATGGCCCTGCTGTTGCAGGTCGAGCAGGCGGCCCGGTGTGGCCACCAGGATGTCCAGGCCGGGGCGGATGGCATCCACCTGGGGCTGCTGGCCGACACCGCCGAAGATGACGTGCGATGTCATGGACAGGTGCTGGCCGTAGTCACGGACGCTCTCACCGACCTGGGCGGCGAGCTCCCGCGTGGGCGTCAGCACCAGGGCGCGGACGCCGCGCTTGGCGGGGCGCTTGCCGCCGGCCAGGCGTTGCAGCATCGGCAGGGTGAAGCCGGCCGTCTTGCCGGTGCCGGTCTGGGCGCTGGCCAGTAGATCGCCGCCCTCGAGAACGGCGGGAATGGCCTGACGCTGGATCGGCGTCGGTTCGGTGTAGCCCTGAGCTTCGATGGCACTCAGGAGTTCGGCCCGCAGGCCAAGGTCGGAAAAACTCATGCAGTCTCCGCAACAACGTCTCGATCCGTGCCGGTCGCTTCTGGCGGCCGGCCAGTCCCGGATCGGGGCGTGGGAATAGGGGCAGACGCGGCAGGAGGGACTAGCGATGCCGCGAGTGGCGCTTAGTATGCCATAGCCGCTTGGTCAGCGCAGCCGTTCGATCTCCAGGGCCAGCTGGTCGGCGAGGCGGTCCAGGTCTCGTCCCAGGGCCTGGATCAGGGCAGGGTACCCATCGGTCTCGAGCGGCGTGGTCAGGCTGAAGGGGGTCAAGGCGAGTAGCTTGCCATCGGTATCGCGGAGTTGCCAGCGTCCCTCGGCCACGGCCATGCCGTCATGACGGCCCTGGAAGCGGTCGACCTCGAGCCGCAGGCTCAAGGGGGCATCGCCCCGCTGGGTATCGTCATCGAGCATGATGCGGGTATCGGACAGGCGGGAGGCCAGTCGATCGCGCAGCCCGCGTTCGAGCTGGCGGCCCAGCGGTTCGGCCCACTGGTGCTCCCTGGCCTGCCGGACGGTGATGTCGTCGAGCTGAAAGACGATGCCTTCCACGTCCAGATAGCGCGCCAGCCGAATGGGGCGTATGACCAGCAATCGGTCGGCGGAGGCATCGGTGGCGTCTGCCGGCAGGGGGGCATCGGGCAGGGTGTAGTGAGTCGTCGGCGCGCCACCGGTGGCACAACCGTTCAACCAGAGGGCTGCCAGGGAGGCGGCAAACAGGCTGGAAAGACCTCTCGATGGCATCATGGCTGGCTCCTTGAGTCGGGGGCACGAGGTGTCGGGTCCTCGGTGTCGACGCTGTCGAACAGCAGGGCCCGGGGGTCGTCACTGATCTTGCGGGCCGCCGGCTGCAGGTCGCGCATCAGGCGTTCGACCTGATCCAGGGTATCGGTCAGCTCACGGTAGGCCGGCGAGTCGGCGGACAGCCCCTCGAGAGTGCCCTGGAGTGTCTTCAGAGTGTCGTTGAGGTTGCCCGGCAGCTCTCGGGTTCCGGGGTCGTCGAGCAGGCTCTGCATGCTGGCGGTCAGCTTGCGGACCTCCTCGAGCATGGCCTTTGATGTCGCCAGGTTGTCGTCGAGTCCGGAGAGGATCGGCGCGACTTCCAGGGCGTTGAGCTTGTCGAGCAGGGCCGTGACCTGAGACTGGATCTGCGCCAGGCCGGTCGAGGTGGTGGGGAAGACCTTGTGCCCGGCGAACGTTTCCGCCTCATACTCGTCGTCGCGCTGAGCGTCGAAGGTCAGGTCGACGAACAAGGCCCCCGTGAGCAGGCTACCGCTCTTCAAGGAGGCACGAAGCCCTCGCACGAACAATCGGTCGAAGCGCTCTCGCCAGGCGTCGAGGTCCAGCTCGTCGACACCCAGGCGTTGGGGCTCGATGCGGATCAGCACCGGGATGGCCAGGCGGTCGCGACCGTCGGGCTGCGGTGCGGTGAAATTCCAGGGCACGCTGGCGACCGTGCCGATGCGCACGCCGCGAAATTCTACCGGAGCCCCCTTGGAGAGTCCCCTCACGGTGTTCTCGATCAGCAGCACGTACTCGAGATAGCGGTCGAAGGTGCCCTGGCGGGCATCCTCCTCGTTGGCGTAGAGGGTGAAGGTGGTGTCGGGATCCACGGTCGCCCCGCGCGGAAGATCTTCCGGCACTCCGAAGGTGATGCCGCCGCCGAGCAGCGCTTCCACGGATTCGACCTGAACGCGAACGCCCTGGGAGTCCAGACGCAGGTCGATGCCGCTGGTGCTCCAGAAGCGAGTATTGCGGGTAATCAGCTGATGATAGGGGCTTTCGATGAAGATGCGATGATGCATCTGCCGGGTGTCGACGTCGAAGTCGGCCTGCTCGACGCGGCCCACGGCGAAACCCTGGAAGGTGATGGGGTCGCCCACGCTGAGGGCGTTGCCGACCTGGCTGACCAGGTTGATGCGCAGGCCCTCCGCGCCGGGCGGCGCCACCGGGGGCTGGTCGCTGACCTCGAAGGTGCGTGCCTCCTCGTTGCCCTGGCCGGGTTCGAGTTGCAGATAGGCACCGGACAGCACGGTGTTGAGACCACTGATGCCCTCGCGGCCGATGCGCGGCTTGACCACCCAGAAACGGCTGTCCTCGACCAGCATGGATGCTGCCTGGGCCTTCATGCGTGCCTTGATGACGACTTCCGATTGATCCTCCGAGAGGGATACCGACTCGACCTGGCCGACTTCGACGTTGCGTGTCTTGATCAGGGTGTTGCCGGCCTCGATGCCATCGGCGCTGTCCATGGTCAGGGTGATCAATGGCCCCCGGCTGGCGTAGTTGTCATACACCAGCCAGGCGCCGATCAGCAGCGCCACGATGGGGACGATCCAGATCGGAGAGAGCGGGGCCTGGCGCGTGGCGCGGGCGCGATGTTCGTCGTCCCGCTCGGTCTCGCGGGGAGTGTCGTTCATGAAGCGCTTCCTTGTTTCATCCTTGGCGTCTCCGGTGAGGTGCGACCGTGTCATCCCAGATCAGCCGGGGGTCGAAGCTCATGGCAGCCAGCATGGTGATCACCACCACGGCACCGAAGGCCAGAGCAGCGGGGCCGGGCGTGATCGACATCAGGTTGCCGGCACGGATCAGGGCCACCAGGATCGCCACGACGAAGATGTCGACCATCGACCAGCGACCGATGAACTCGGTGAGGCGATACAGCCGGGTGCGGGCCTGGGCCCTCATGCGGTGGGCGCGGGGAGCGACCAGGCAGAGCCAGGCGAGGGCGATCAATTTTCCCAGGGGCACGATCACGCTGGCGATCAGGATCACCAGGGCCACTGGCCAGGACCCCATTTCCAGTAGCTGGACCACGCCGCCGATGATGGTGGAGGGATTGGATCGACCGAGACTGGTGGTGGTCATGATCGGATAGACATTGGCCGGTATGTAGAGCACGGCGGCGGCGGCGAGCAGGGCCCAGGTGCGTTGCAGGCTATGGGGGTGGCGTGCATGCAGTCGTTCTCCGCAGCGTCGGCAGCGGCCCTTGCCCCGATTGTCCAGCCGGTTGACGAGCCCGCAGGTGGCGCAGCCGGTCAGTCCCTGAGTGGCGGCGGTTTCTCCGGTCCGGCTGCCCTCCGGTGCGCCGGGTTCGCCGGCCAGGGCGAACCACATCCAGTCACGGTCCACGGACTGGGTGGTCGCGATCAGCAGGATCACGAAGACCCCGAAGGCCCAGAACCCCGGGCCGAGCTCCACCTGAGCGAGTCCGGCAATCTTGATCAGGCTGACCAGGGTGCCGATGAGGAAAACATCCGCCATCATCCAGGGCTGCAGGTGCGCCAGGGAACGTGCGATACCGCGGCTGGCCGGCAGAGGGGTGCCGCGTAGCAGGCCCGTCTGCAACCAGACCACACCGAGCAGGTAGAGAGTCGGCAGTACCAGGATGGTCAGCAGCACGGCAATGGCCACGATCGGCTCGTGATAGCCGATCAATTGGGTGGCCGATTGCGTCAGTTCGATACGGTTGCCCACGCCCCTGACACTGAAGCCGAGAAAAGGGTAGGTGACCGCGAGGGCAAGCGTTACCAGCGAGGCCAGCGCCAGCGCCATGCTGCGTTGGGCGGGGTAGCGGTGTCGACGCACCTCGGCATGGCCGCAGCGCGGGCAGGTCGCCTGTTCGCCGGAGCGCAGCGGAGGCAGGGCCATCAGCCAGTCGCATTCGTGACAGGCGCGCAGGCGCCGCCGCGAGTGGCGCGACTCGGGCGGAGCCTGGTCGACGAGGGGGGCTCCCCTGGGCATGGTGATGGGTCTCGGGGCCGGCCTTGGCACTAGGCGGTCGTCCTCCTGGCACCGGTTGAATCCAGTTTCAAGTGTGTCACGTTGACGACGGAGGGACCATAGGCAAACATGCAGGCCCGAATGTTCCGATGGAGATACCATGATGCTTCCCGTTCTGGCGGTGGTGGTGGGCCTTGTCCTGCTGATGTGGAGCGCCGAGCGTTTCGTCGATGGTGCGGCATCGACCTCGTCGCATCTCGGGTTGTCCCCCCTGCTGATCGGGATGCTGGTGATCGGTTTCGGCACCTCGGCGCCGGAACTGGTGGTCTCGGTCATTGCGGCGGCACAGGACAACCCCGGGCTGGCGCTGGGCAATGCCTACGGCTCCAACATCGTCAATATCGGTCTGATTCTCGGCCTGGTGGCGCTGATCTCGCCGCTGGCCGTGCATTCGAGCATGGTTCGCCGCGAACTGCCGGTGCTCGGGGCCGTGACCCTGCTCTCGGCATTGTTGTTGCTGGGTGGAGTGCTCGGACGCCTCGAAGGCGGCTTGTTGTTGCTGATTCTTGCCGTCTTCATGGGGGTCAGCATCCGGCACGGCATGAAGATGCCCGACGACCCGATATCCACGGATACCGAGCAGGACATCGCCTCTCATCCAATGTCGTTGCGTGCCGGGCTGATCTGGACGGCCATCGGGTTGCTGCTGCTGGTGGTCAGTTCACGCCTGCTGGTCTGGGGGGCGGTGGCCATTGCCCAGAGCTTCGGGGTCAGTGACCTGATCATCGGGTTGACGGTCGTCGCCGTGGGGACGTCCTTGCCCGAACTGGCTTCCTCGATCAGCGCGCTGCGTCGTGGGGAGCATGATCTGGTACTGGGCAATGTGGTCGGCTCCAACCTGTTCAACACCCTGGGAGTGGTGGGCCTGGCCGCGTTGATCACGCCGATCGAGGTGGCCAGCGAAGTGCTGCTGCGTGACTGGACGCTGATGACCGCCATGACGGTCCTGATGACGGTCTTCGCCCTGGGCTGGCGAGGCCGTGCGGGGCGAATCAATCGGCTCGAGGGCGGGGCGCTGTTGGCCATGTATCTGGTCTACACCGGGTTCATGGTCCTCCTGGTGGTGCAGGGCGGGTCCGCCTGACCGCCTGCGACAATGCGACACTCCGGTCGCTCCCGCCTTCGGGGTAGCATGGACGCCATGATGAGCCGAGTCCCTTGGTGCCGGGGCTCGAGGCACGGTGCAATACAGTGGCCATGCCTATCGTCTAGGCTGTTGTATGAGCGGGGGGCGAATCGCTCCCGTCTCGTCCCGAGTGCAGGAACCTGGAGTCTGCCATGGAACTCGATCCCCTGTTGTTGTCGCGATTGCAATTCGCTTTCGTGGTGTCTTTCCACGCCATCTTCCCTGTCTTTTCCATCGGGCTCGCGTCTTACCTTGCGGTGCTCAACGGGCTCTTCTACCGCACCGGCAACCCGGCCTGGGAACGCCTGGCCGTGTTCTGGGCCAAGGTCTTCGCGGTGGTGTTCGGGATGGGGGTGGTGTCGGGCATCGTCATGTCCTTCCAGTTCGGCACCAACTGGAGCAACTTCTCCCTGGCCGCCTCTAACTTCCTGGGGCCCATGCTCAGCTATGAAGTGGTCACGGCCTTCTTCCTCGAGGCGGCTTTCCTCGGCGTGCTGCTGTTCGGCCGCGGCAAGGTGCCTCAGGGCGTTCATCTGTTCGCCTCTCTCATGGTGGCGCTGGGGACCTTCATCTCGGCATTCTGGATCCTCGCGGCCAATAGCTGGATGCAGACGCCGGTGGGCACGGAACTGATCGATGGGCGTTTCCACGTGACCTCCTGGTCGGAGGCAATCTTCAATCCTTCCTTCCCGTACCGCTTCACGCACATGGTATTGGCCTCCTTTCTCACCGGCGGCTTCGTGGTGGCCGGGGTCAGTGCCTGGTACTTGCTGATCGGGCGTGACGTCGAGGCCAATCGCAAGGCCTTCTCGATGTGTCTGTGGCTGTTGCTGGTGCTGGCGCCGACCCAGGCGGTGGTAGGGGATTTCCATGGCCTCAATACCCTGGAGCATCAGCCGACCAAGGTGGCGGCCATGGAAGGCAACTGGGAGACGCAGACGAATACGCCGCTGCTGCTGTTCGCCTGGCCGGACAAGGACGCCCAGGAAAATCTCGTCGAGTTCGGTATCCCGGGACTGGCGAGCTTGATCCTGACGCATCATGTCGGTGGGGAAGTGCCGGGCATCAGCGAAGCCCCGCCCTCGGAGCAGCCGCCGGTCTGGCTGGTCTTCTGGTCTTTTCGTGTCATGGTCGGCCTGGGGCTGGCGATGATTGCCGTGGCTCTGGCCGGGCTCTGGCTGCGCGCCAAGGGACGGCTGTATGACCATCGCGGCTTCTTGCAACTGATGCGACTGATGAGCGTGTCGCCGTTTCTGGCGGTGCTGGCCGGCTGGTTCGTGACGGAAATCGGTCGCGCGCCCTGGCTGGTCTACGGGGTGATGGACCAGGCCGAGGCGCTCACGCCTTCGCTGAGCGGCGGCATGGCGCTGTCCACCCTGCTGGGCTACATCGCCGTCTATGCCGTGGTGTTCTGGGCCGGTGTCTATTACCTCACCCGTGTGGTGCGTCAGGGCATGCTGCCGGATCTCGAGCCGCACGATGACGAGGTGGAGCGGCCCATGCGCCCGTTGTCCGCCGCCCATGTGCCTTTCGAGGACGCCGCCAATCAACCGGGCAGGAGCTGAGCCATGCAAATGTTCGATCTGTCACTGATCTGGGCCCTGATCATCGGTTTCGGGGTGATCATGTACGTGCTCATGGATGGCTTCGATCTGGGCGTGGGCATTCTCTTTCCCTTTGCGCCGGACGATGCCGGGCGTGACGTCATGATGAACTCGGTGGCGCCTATCTGGGACGGTAACGAGACCTGGCTGGTATTGGGGGGAGCCGGTCTGCTGGCTGCCTTCCCGCTGGTCTATTCCGTCTTCTTGCCGGCGCTGTACCTCGGCGTCTTTCTGATGCTGGCCGGACTGATCTTCCGGGGCATCGCCTTCGAATTTCGCTTCAAGTCGCATCGCAATCGCCACTGGTGGAATCGTGCCTTCAGCTGGGGCTCGGCGCTGGCGGCCTTCGCCCAGGGCGTGGTGGTCGGTGCTTATATCCAGGGCTTCGCCGTCGAGGATTTCGTCTATGTGGGCGGCCCGTTCGATTGGCTGACGCCCTTCACGGTATTGACCGGTCTCGGCTTGATGGCGGGCTATGCGTTGCTCGGCGCGACCTGGCTGATCATGAAGACGGAGGGACGGCTTCAGGACTGGGCCTTTGATCTGGCGCCGAAACTGCTCGTCGCGGTGCTGGTCGTCTTCGCGATCATCAGCTTCTGGACGCCCTTCGTCGATGAGGCGGTGCGCGAGCGCTGGTTCGGCCACCTGCACCTGATCTGGGTTTTCCCGGTGCTGGCGCTGGCCTGCGCGGCGCTGGTCTGGCGTGCCGTGCGCCAACGTCGGGAAGGACAACCCTTCATTGCGACACTCGGCGTGTTCGTCTTTACCTACCTGGGCCTTGTGGTCAGCAAGTGGCCGGTGATCGTGCCGCCGGACTACACGATCTGGGATGCCGCCTCGGCGCCCGAGTCGCAGCTCTTCCTGCTGATCGGCGTCTTGTTCGTGATTCCCATCGTGCTGGCGTATACCGCCTGGACCTATTGGGTATTTCGCGGCAAGGTCCGGGAGGGCGAAGGCTATCACTGAGCCCGGGCGAGACATGGCCGCAAGACGGACGCCTCGCGCCTGGCTGGCCGGGCTGGCACGGGCCGAGCGTCATTATCTGGCACTGGCGGTGATCGCCGGTCTTGCCGTGGGACTGCTGACCATCGCCCAGATGGCGACGCTGGCCTGGTTGGTGACGTCGATGCTGATCGAAGGGGACGATCCGTCGTCCCTGGTGGCAGGGTTCGCGATCCTGGTGGTCATGATCGTGCTGCGGGCCCTGGCCCAATGGGGGCAGGAGAGTGCGGGGCTGACGGCCAGTCTGCGCCTGCGTGCCAGGGCGCGCCGCGAGCTTCTCGATCATCTCGAACGCCTGGGGCCGGTCGGGCTGGCCGATCATCATACTGCCAGCCTGGCCAACCGCGTGGTCGATCAGGTCGAGGCGCTGGATGGCCATGTCGCGCGGTTTCTCCCGCAGATGTGTCTGGCGGTGGTGATCCCTCTGGTCATTCTGGTCGTCGTGGCCTGGCTGGACTGGCTGGCGGCCTTGTTCCTGCTGTTGGCCGCGCCGATGATCCCCCTGTTCATGGCACTGGTAGGCATGGGGGCCGAGAAACTCAACCGCGAGCAGTTCGACACCGTATCGCGGCTTTCGCGGCACTTCATCGATCGAGTTCGGGGTATCACGACCTTGCAGCTCTTCGGGGCCGGCGCTCGGGCCACCCGGGATGTCTACGCCGCGGCTGACGATTACCGCAAGCGCAGTATGCGGACCCTGCGCCTGGCGTTTCTTTCCTCGGCGGTGCTGGAATTCTTCGCCGCGGTGGCCATTGCCGTGGTGGCCATCTATGTCGGCTTCGGGCTGCTCGGCTATATCCGTTTCGGGCCGGCCGAAGAGCTGACCCTGTTCAGCGGCCTGCTGGTGTTGCTGCTGGCGCCGGAGTTCTTCCAGCCGTTACGTACCCTTTCCCAGCACTATCATGACCGTGCCGCTGCCCTGGGAGCCGCCGAGGGGATGGTGACGCTGCTCGACGTACCCCCACCACGGGGTGAGCAGGCGCCATCACTATGCCGAACCGACGCCTTGTTCGAGCTGGATGCCGTGACGGTGTCGTATTCGGAGCGAGGCCGGGTGCTCGGTCCCCTGGACCTGACGATACGGCCCGGCGAGATACTCGGCGTGAGCGGCCCGTCCGGCGTCGGCAAGTCGACCCTGTTGCAGTTGCTGGCCGGTTTCGTCGCGCCATCGTCGGGTGAGTGCCGCACGGCGGCCGACCTGGAGGTGGCCTGGATGGACCAGCGCCCCTTGCTGATCCATGGCAGCCTGGCCGACAACCTGCGCCTTGCGGCCCCCGAGGCGGATGAGGCGGCGTTGCGTCAGGCTTTGCAGCGAGCGGGCCTGGGGGAGCTCCTCGCGACCCTGCCCGAGGGGCTGGCCACGCCGCTGGGAGAAGGTGGTGTCGGACTGTCCGGCGGTCAGGCCCATCGCCTGGCCCTGGCGCGAGTCTTTTTGTCCCCGGCGCCTCTGGTACTGCTGGACGAGCCCACGGCAAGCCTGGACGACGACAGCGAGGCACGGGTACTCGAAGCATTCTCGGGGCTGGTCGAGCAGGGACGGACCCTGGTGATCGCCAGTCATCGGGCGGCGCCCCTGGCCTTGGCGACGCGTCGGTTGTCCCTGGTGGCGGACAGGGAAGGCGAGCGACGACAGGCCGAGGAGGTGGCGAATGACTGAGCGCACACCGGGTCTCGTTGCCACGCTGCGACCCTGGCTCATTCAGCTCGGTCGACGTCATGGGCGCCTGCTGACGGGAGCGGCTCTCATGCTGCTGGCCCTGGTGGCGGCACTGGGATTGCTGGCGTTGTCGGGCTGGTTCATCACCGCCACCGCGCTGGCCGGCCTGGTCCTGGCGGCGGGAGGCGCGGCGACCCTGGACGTCTATGTGCCCGGAGGTGGCATTCGTGCCTTCGCCTTGACGCGTACCCTGGCACGCTATGCCGAGCGGCTGTACAACCACGACACCGTGCTGCGGCTGTTGGCCGACCTGCGTGGCCACATGTTTGCGGTGCTGGCCGATCTTGATGCCGCCAGCCTGAGCCGTCGTCGTGCCAGTGACTGGTTGAATCGGCTGACCGCCGATATCGACACCCTGGACAGCCTTTTCCTGCGCCTGATGGCGCCCGCTCTGGTCGCCTTGCTGGCGATTCTTGGCCTGAGCGCCTTGTTGGCCGTCTGGGCGCCGTCGGCGGGATTGGCGGTGGGGGCGGTCCTGGGAATCGCCTGGTGCTGGCTGACGATCGGCCAGGCCCGCCTGGGGCTGGCCGCCAGTCGCCGTCGCGTGGTGGAGCTGGAACGCTTGCGGGGTCGCGTGATCGAACATCTGTCGGGGATGGCAGAGCTGGAGGCCCATGGCGCCCTGGCCGAACAGCGGCGACGCCTGGATGCCATCGAGGCACGCTTGCGTGATGACCAGCGTCGACTGGGACGGCTGTCGGCCCTGGGATCGGCATTGGCCGGCCTGGCGGTCGGTCTGGCCTGGTTGGCGGCTCTGTGGCTGGGGGCGCGGCTCTGGGTGGACGAGGCCTTGTCCGGTCCCTTGATGGTGATGATGCCGCTGGCCGTGCTGGCGATGAGCGAGGCGCTGATGGCCCTGCCCATGGCCTTTACCCAGTTCGGTGCCACCCAGGCTGCTGCCGAGCGGCTCAATGCCCTGGACGCCGCCCGGCGGCCGACGCGCATGCCGCGGGAAGGCCCCTTGCCATCGGACGGGCCCTTGTCCGTGACCCTGGACCGGGTCGGCCTGCATTATCCCGGGGCCTTGACCGCTACTCTCGACGATTTCTCGCTGCATCTCGATCCCGGAGAGCGGGTCGCTCTGTGTGGACCTTCCGGTGTCGGCAAATCCAGTGTGGCCGCTCTGGTCAGTGGCCAGCTTGTCCCGAATAGCGGCCGTGTCCGCCTCGGGGGTATCGATATCGAGCACTTCGAGGAGCAGGCCCTGCGTCGCCGTCTGGCCATGCTGACTCAGGGCAGCGAGCTGTTCGATGACAGCCTGGCGGCGAACCTGCGCCTGGGGGATCCCGACGCCTCCGATGCGCGTCTGTGGCATCTTCTCGCCGAGGTCGAACTGAGCGAATGGGCGCGAGAGCTGCCGCGAGGCCTGGCAACCCGGGTGGGCGAGGGGGGACGGCGCCTGTCCGGTGGCCAGGCGAGGCGACTGGCGCTGGCACGGCTGTTGTTGCGTGATCCGGGCGTCGTGATCCTCGACGAGCCCTTCACCGGCCTCGATGCGGACACCGCACAACGCATGGCCGTACGGCTCGATGCCTGGCTGACGGGAAGAACCGTGATCTACCTCTCGCATCGCCACGATGACCAGGCCATGCCCCTGCCCGGCGTGACGCGGACGCTCGACCTGACGGCCCGCGTCGGATCGCCACTTTGCACGGATGGTCAGAATCTTTCAGGATAGGGCAAAGCCGACAACGAGGTGACTCATGCGGGACTTTCTCAAGCGCCTGCCCAAGGCCGAACTCCATCTGCACATCGAGGGAACCCTGGAACCCGAACTGATGATGGCGCTCGCCGACCGCAATGGCGTCAACCTGCCCTACGCCTCGGAAGACGAGGTGCGTGCCGCCTATGATTTCGAGGACCTGCAGTCCTTTCTGGATCTGTACTTCCAGGGCATGAGTGTTCTACGTACCGAGCGCGATTTTCACGACCTGGCCATGGACTACTTCCAGCGTGCGCATGCCGAGGGGGTGGTACATGTCGAGATGCATGTCGATCCTCAGGCCCATCTGGCGCGAGGGGTATCCCTGCAGGCCGTGATGGAGGGCCTTGGCCAGGCCCGTCGTCGTGCCGAACGCGAACTCGACATGTCCTCGGCGATGATCATGGCCTTCCTGCGTGACAAGCCCGCCGACGAGGCGATGCAGTTGCTGGAAAGTGCCGCGCCTTACTGGGAGACCCTGGACGCCGTGGGTCTCGACAGCGCGGAACTCGGTCACCCGCCCTCCGGGTTCGCCGAGGTATTCCAGCGTGCCCGGGACCTCGGGCTGTCGCGGGTGGCCCATGCGGGCGAAGAGGGGCCTCCCGCGTACATCCGCGAAGCGCTGGATATGCTGGATGTCTGCCGAGTGGATCATGGCGTGCGTTGCCTCGAGGATCCTGCCCTGGTCGAACGTCTTCGCGAGCAGGGCACGGTACTGACTGTCTGTCCGCTTTCCAACCTGCGTCTCAAGGTCGTCGACCGGCTCGACGACCACCCCTTGCCGCAGATGCTGGAGGCGGGATTGACCCTGACCCTGAACTCCGATGACCCGGCCTATTTCGGCGGCGGCATGCTGGAGAACTTCGAGGCCTGCCATCGCGCCTTCGGCTGGTCGCGCGACACCTTCCGCGACCTGGCCCGCAACGCCATCGACGCGGCCTTCATGAGCGACGCGCGACGTGGGGAGTTGGTCGGGCGCCTGGAAGCCTGTACATAAGGAAAGCAAGGACCTGGCCGACCAGGGTAGGGCTATCGCAGTTAACAGTTAAGCTTTGTCGCTCGGGCTGATCCGTCGACAGGCTTACGAGGGGGCGCTGTGAACCCTTCCCTGGGCGCTACCGATGCCATCCATGGCATCGGACCCCCTCTTCAGCCTGTCCCCGGCGCCTCTCGCCGGATCCAGCTGCGATAGCCCTGCCCTCCAGGGCAGAGACCTTGCCAAGGGTGTGTTGTGTCTGTTTCGGCTATGCCGGCGTCGCAATGGGAATGCCCCTCTCGCCAGAAGCGTTCCACGCTGCCTCTGAAGATCCGGATTCAGGACGATGACGTCACCGGGTGGCGCTTCGCAAGGGGGCGAGATGACCGATTACATGCCGTGGCACGACGACGAACCCTTGGCGCAGGAGTCGCTGTCGCTGGAGGCGACGCCCGCTCCCGACTGGCCGCCTCCCGGTTCGCCTGACAGCGTCATCGCCCGGGCGGTGACGCCACGCCCCATCACTGAAGTGGCCGCGCGGCTCGGCATCTCGCCTTCGGACCTGCTGCCCTACGGTCACGCCAAGGCCAAGCTGCCCCATGCCTTCACCGACGCACTGGCCGATCGCCCACAGGGCAAGCTGGTGCTGGTCACGTCCATCACCCCGACGCCCGCCGGGGAAGGCAAGACCACCGCTACCGTCGGACTCGGTGACGGCCTGAACCGGCTCGGTCATCGCGCTGCCATCTGCCTGCGCGAGCCCTCGCTGGGTCCCTGCTTCGGGATGAAGGGCGGTGCCGCCGGCGGCGGCCGGTCCCAGGTGATCCCCATGGAGGACATCAACCTGCACTTCACCGGCGATTTTCACGCCATCACCTGTGCCCACAACCTGCTGGCCGCCTTGATCGACAACCATCTCCACTGGGACAACGAACTGAACCTCGACCCCGAGCGCATCACCTGGAAGCGGGCGATGGACATGAACGATCGAGCGCTGCGCCATCTGACCGTCGGCCAGGGCGGGCAGGGGGTTCCGCGCAGCGACGGCTTCGACATCACCGCGGCCTCCGAGATCATGGCGATTCTCTGTCTGGCTCGGGATCTCGATGACCTGCAACGGCGCCTCGGCGAGATCGTGGTGGCACGGACCCGTGACGGAGCGCCGGTCCTGGCGCGCGATCTCAAGGCCGACGGCGCCATGGCGGCGCTGCTTCGCCAGGCGCTGGCGCCCAACCTGGTCCAGACCCTCGAACACAACCCGGCCTTCGTCCATGGGGGCCCTTTCGCCAACATCGCCCACGGCTGCAACTCGGTGATGGCCACTCGGTCGGCGCTGGCCCTGGCCGACGTGGTGGTGACCGAGGCCGGTTTCGGCGCCGACCTGGGGGCCGAGAAGTTCTTCAACATCAAGTGTCGGCAGGCCGGCCTGGCACCCAGTGCCGTGGTGGTGGTGGCCACCCTGCGGGCTCTCAAGATGCACGGCGGTGTCGACAAGGAAGCGCTGGGTCGACCCGACCCGGAGGCGGTGCGCCGTGGCACCGCCAATCTGGCTCGTCACGTCGAGAACCTGCGTGGCTTCGGCGTGCCGCTGCTGGTGGCGGTCAACCAGTTCGACCAGGATGCGACCGAAGAGTACGACGCATTGCACGAGGCCTGCGACGCAATGGGCGTGGAGGTGACGCTGAGCAGCCACTGGCGGGACGGCTCCGCCGGCAGCGAGGTGCTGGCCGAGCGAGTGGCGGCCTTGCTCGATGCGCCGACGCCCGAACCGACGCTGACCTACGGCGACGACGCCAGCCTGGTGGACAAGGTGCGGACCATCGCCACTCGGCTTTACGGTGCCGCGGACATTCGTCTCGAGGAGCGGGCAAAGCGCCAGCTCGAGGAATACGAGACGCTGGGCTATGGCCACCTGCCGGTGTGCATTGCCAAGACCCAGTACAGCTTCGACGCCGATCCCGCATCACGTGGTCTGGTCCAGGGACATGTGCTGCCGATCCGCGAGGCCGAGCTGGCCGCCGGGGCCGGTTTCGTGGTGGTGGTATGCGGGAGCATCATGCGCATGCCGGGCATGCCGCGGCGTCCGGCCAGTGTCGACATGCGGCTGGACGAGGCCGGCGAGATCGAGGGGCTGTCCTGACGCGCGCCCTGACCCTTCATCGCATCGCGCCGACACCTTCATCCCCAGTGGGTCAGTGCCACGCCGGCCAGGATCAGTCCGCCGGCCAGCAGGCGTTCCCGCCGCAATGGCTCCTTGAGCCAGATCACGCCGATGGCGATGGCGAACAGGACGCTGGTCTCGCGCAACGCGGCCACCAGGGCGATTGGTGCCATGGTCATGGCCCAGATGGTGACGCCATAGGCGCCCAGCGAGAGGGCGCCCCCCATCAGGCCGATCCGCCAGTGGCGTCCGAGTTGTGGTAGCGCCCGGGTGCCGTTCAGGGCGACCAGCACCAGCAGCATGGCGAAACCGTTGAGCAGGAACAGCCAGATGACGTAGCCGAGGGCATCGCCGTTGGCCCGTGCGCCGCTACCGTCGGTCAGGGTATAGCCGGCGATGAACATTGATGTCATCAGGGCATTGATCAGCGACGCATGCTCGAGTCGATGACGTTGCCCGCCGCCGGGGAAGGCCATGCAGAGAATACCCAGCACCAGCAAACCGATGCCGGCATAGCCCAGCGAGGACGGATGGTCGCTGAGCAGACCGATGCCGATCAGGGTGACCAGCAGCGGGGCACAGCCTCGCGCGATGGGGTATATCTGGCCCAGGTCGCCGACGCGATAGGCACGGGCAAGGAAGACGTTGTAGCCGATATGCAGGATCACCGAGGCCGCAAGCCAGGGCCAGGCATCGGCGTGGGGAAGCGGCACGAAGGCCACGCCCACCAGGGCGAAGATGGCGCAACCGACCTGAATCAACGAGATGCTCAGCAGGCGGTCGAGACCGACCTTGACGAGTGCATTCCAGCTGGCATGCATCAATGCGCTGGCCAGAACGGCGAGAAAGACGGGGGTGGTCAATGCGGTTCCCTTGCGTCGACATGGCAATGGTTACCATGTCATAGAAATGACACAAGGGTCGATGCGACTCACGTCTTGCAGGGGCGCCACCCGATATGCCGGGTGGCGCCAGGCCTGGAGGCGGGTCAGCTGGCTACCGCGGCAGCCGGGTGGTCGATGTCGCGACGATGCACGCATTCACCGTTGGCCCAGGTGGCGTGAACGGTGCGGTCGTCGCCCAGCATCATCAGGGCGAAGAGACGCTCGGCGAGCGTCCGGCAACGAGCGGTACGCCTCGCGAGCAGCGGGGTGGCTTCAGGGTCGAGCACCACGATGTCGGCTTCTCCTCCTTCGCGCAGCCGGCCGATGTGCTCGTCCAGGTGCAGGGCGCGGGCGTTGCCCAGGGTCAATCGGTAGAAGCCCTGCCAGGCGGTCAGGGGCTGATCGAGCAACTGGCCGACCTGATAGGCGGCCTTGAGCGTGCCGAGTCCCGAGAGGTCGGTGCCGCCCCCCACATCGCTGGCCAGGCTGGTGGCCAGGCCGGCTTCCTGGCAGGCCTGACGGTCGAAAAGTCCGCTGCCGAGAAAGAGGTTGGACGTGGGGCAGAAGGCGATATTGGCCCCGGCATCGGCCAGCCGATGGCGCATCGGTTGGGTGAGATGGATGCCGTGGGCGAAGGTGCTGCGCGGCCCGACCAGCCCGAAGCGTTCGTAGACGCCCAGGTAGTCCTCGCATTCGGGGAAGAGCTCGGCGACCCAATCGATCTCGCCGAGATTCTCCGAGAGGTGAGTCTGCAGATGGAGGTCCGAGGCGTTTCTCAACACCGCTCCGGTGGCATCGAGCTGCTCGCGGGTGGAGGTCGGGGCGAAGCGCGGCGTCAGGGTATACCCCAGCCGGTCCCGGCCGTGCCAGTCGGCGATCAGGCGCTCGCTGTCGGCGAGGCCGCCGAGGGTGTCGTCGAGCAGGCCATCCGGGGCATGGCGGTCCATGAGCACCTTGCCGGCCAGCATGCGCAGGCCACGTCGACGGGCGGCGTGGAAAAAGGCATCGACGGAGCCGGGGTGTGAGGTGCAGAACACCTGGGCGGTGGTGGTACCGACCCGCAGCGATTCATCGAGAAAGGCGTCGGCGACGGTCTCGGCGTGGGCGCGTTCGGCGAAGCGGCATTCTTCCGGAAAGGTGTATTCGTTGAGCCAGTCGAGCAGCTGCCGTCCGTAGGAGGCCATGATGTCGAGCTGGACATAGTGCACATGAGTGTCGATGAAACCTGGCATCATCAGCTTGCCGCGGTAGTCGACGACCTCGATGCCGGCAGGCAGATTGTCGGCCAGCTCGGTGTAGTCGGCGACGGCCCGGATGCGGCCGTCTTCCAGCCAGAGGGCGCCATCCTCGAGATAGCGCACGCTGCCGGAGGCGGGGGTGTCGCCATCGCCGGGATCGGCGTCGAAACTCAGCAGGGGGCCGCGCAGGACGCGCATGGCGGGTCGGGGGGCGGTCATAGAACTCTCCAGTCGGCGTCGGTGTACCGAGTCATGCATCGAGCGAAATGAGCGCCGGGGATAAGGCGGAGCGAGGGTCATCCGCCATGGATGGCGGATGTAGCGCCCAGGGAAGGGTTCACAGCGCCCTCGCGAAGGCTTGTCGCCGGGAAAGCTCATCTACGGTGTCTTGTCTGAGAAAGCGGTTCAGTCGTGTGACGGTGTAAAAGCGTCTCGCAGGGTCTCGGGGGCCACGCCGAGCCGGTCCGGTCGCTGGGTGTCCGGCTTGAGCGTGAGCAATTCGGCGGCGGTCGCCAGGGCGATCTCGTAAGGCCGCTTGCCCTTGGCGCCGGGCACGCCGATCGGGCAGCGCACGGTGTCCAGGGCCGAGGCGTCGTGGCCGGCATCGCCGAGTCGTCGGCGAAAACTCGCCCACTTGGAGGCCGAGCCGATCAGACCGAGCGAGGCGCAGTCGCCGCGCCGCAACAGGGCGTCGACCAGGGCGCGATCCTCGGCGTGATCATGGGTCATCACCAGGGCATGGCAACCCGCGGGCAGCGAGTCCACGGCGCCGGCAACGTCGACGCCCTCGGCGCCGACGGTGATGCGCCGACAACTCAGGCGCTCCCGTGACTCGACGTCGGCCGGGAAGGCCTCGTCTCGGCTGTCGAACCACAGCAGACGCCAGGGTAGCGGGGCGAGTACCTCGACCAGCGCCTGGCCCACATGCCCGGCGCCGAACAACGCTACCGTCATCTCGGCGCCGGTGAAGACTTCGATCAGCACATGGACATAGCCGCCGCAGCACTGACCGGAGCGGCCGCCCAGCGGGAACGCCTCGAGATGGCTGCCGCTCTCGCCGGCGGCGAGAGCGGCGCGGGCAACCTCGATCACCTGATACTCGAAGCTGCCGCCGCCGAGGGTGTCGTGGACGGCTTCGGGGGTGATCACCATCTTGGTGCCGGGCTCCCGGGGCGTGGACCCTGCCGTGCCCACCACGCTGGCCAGGGCGTGGGGCCGTGCCTGTCGCTGCAGTCGATCGAGGGCCCCGTGCCAGGCCCCCGCCGCCGTGGTGTCATGCCGGGGCATGATCGGATCTCCTGGGCATGGTGGCGTCCTCGGCGCGCTGCCGTCGCAGGGCTTCGGCGACCATCAGCACACGCTCCGGCGTGGCCGGGGTGTCCAGCGCCGGGCACTCGCGATAGTCGACCAGGCTGGCCAGGGCGTCGCGCAGCGCCGACCAGACCGAGATGCCGAGCATGAAGGGCGGTTCGCCCACTGCCTTGGAGCGATAGATGCTGGCCTGGGAGTTGGGGTGTCCCTGCAGCAGCTCGACGTTGAAGGTCGGCGGCAGGTCGCCGAAGGCCGGGATCTTGTAGGTGGAGGGACCGTCGGAAACCAGTCGTCCGGCGTCGTTCCACTTGAGCTCCTCGCTGGTCAACCAGCCCATGCCCTGGATGAAGGCGCCCTCGACCTGACCAATATCGATGGCCGGATTCAGGGAGTCACCGACGTCGTGCAGGATGTCGGCGCGGCTCAGTCGATACTCGCCGGACAGGGTGTCGACCTCGACTTCGGCCACGGCGGCGCCATGGGCGAAGTAGTAGAAGGGGCGGCCGCGGCCGCTGGCACGGTCATAGTGGATCAGCGGCGTGGCGTAGAAGCCCTTCTCGGAGAGCGAGACGCGCCCCATGTAGGCGGCCTGGACCAGCTCGCCCCAGGGGATGCGCTGTTCACTCTCGCCGATGCCCGCCACCAGATGGCCGTCTTCCAGACGCATGGCTTCCCGGTCGAGTCCGCCATTGTCCTGGTCGAAATGCTCGGCAGCGAAATCGAACAACCGCTCGCGCAGCTTGCTCGCCGCGTCCCGGGCCGCCTGGCCATTGAGGTCGGCGCCGCTGGAGGCGGCGGTGGGCGAGGTGTTGGGCACCTTGTCGGTACGCGTCGCGCTGATGCGCACACGTTCCAGATCGAGCCCCAGTTCCCGGGCCACGACCTGGCAGACCTTGGTGTGCAGGCCCTGGCCCATCTCGGTGCCGCCGTGGTTGATCATCACACTGCCGTCGGTGTAGACGAGCAGCAGAGCGCCGGCCTGGTTGAGATGCTGCACGGTGAAGGAGATGCCGAATTTCACCGGGGTCAGTGCCAGGCCCTTCTTGATGATCGGGCTGGCCGCGTTGAAGGCGGTGATTTCCCGGCGTCGCTGCCAGTAGTCGCTGCTCGTCTCGAGCTGGGCGACGATGTCGTGCAGCAGGCTGAGTTGCTCGACCCGCTGCCCATAGTGCGTGGTATCGCGGGGCGTCCCGTTCGCATCCTCGGCGCGATAGAGGTTGCGCTTGCGGATGGTCAGCGGGTCCTCGCCGAGATGGCGGGCGATGTCGTCCATGGCCTGCTCGATGATCATCATGCCCTGAGGGCCGCCGAAGCCTCGGAAAGCGGTGTTCGAGGCGGTGTTGGTCCGCGCCCGGTGGCCCGTGACCCGAGCGTTGCCCAGGGAGTAGGCGTTGTCGGAATGGAACATGGCGCGGTCGACCACGGCGTCGGAGAGGTCCGGCGAATAGCCGCAGTCGCCGATGACGGTGATCTCGCCGCCGGCCAGCACACCGCGGTCGTCGAAGCCGAGACGATAGCGGTTGTTGAAGGGATGGCGCTTGCCGGTGGCGCGGGTGTCCTCGGCGCGGGGCAGACGCAGCTTGGCGGCCCGGCCGGTGCGTCGGGCGATGATGGCGGCGATGCAGGCCCAGGGCGAAGCCTGCGTTTCCTTGCCGCCAAAACCACCGCCCATGCGGCGCATCTCCATGGTGACGGCATGGAAGGGGATATCGAGGACCTCGGCAACCAGCTTCTGCGTCTCGCTGGGGTGCTGGTTGGAGGTGTAGACCATCACGCCTTCGTCCTCGCTGGGCACCACCAGGCAGGCCTGCCCCTCGAGATAGAAGTGCTCCTGGCCGCCGACGAACTGCTCGCCTTCGAGTTGGTGGGGGGCTTCCTCGAGGGCGTTCTGCCAATCGCCGCGTTCCTGGACATGAGTGGGCCGCACGAATTCCTCGCGCTCGGTGGCCGCCACCGGATCGAGACAGGCCGGGCGTTCGTCGATCTCGACCACGGCTTCCTTGACGGCCAGTCGCGCCGCCTTGTGGCTTTCGGCGGCGACCGCGAACAGGCATTGGCCGACATAACTGATCTCGTCGCCGGCGAAGATCGGGTCGCCCGGAAATACCGGACCAATGTCGGTATGACCGGGGACGTCCGCCAGGGTGATGACATCGACCACACCGGGGGCAGACCGTACCTTTTCCAGGTCCAGACGGTTGAGCCAGCCATGGGCCACCGGCGAGAGTCCGAGCGCGACATGCAGGGTGTCGGCCGGCGCCGGTTGGTCATCGATATAGGCGGCGCGCCCGGTCACGTGCTTGACGGCGCTCTCGTGAGCGCGGGCCGCGCCGGCCGATCCCTGGCGCTCGGTGGTGTCGGGGGAGGGGGAAAGCCTAGTGAGCGTACGCATCGAGAGTCACCTTGGTCGCAGAATCGTTGTTGTCGATGTCGTGGTTCGGCGTCGCCTCGGCGGCGGGCCTGTCGGCCTCGATCATCAGGCGCAGGCGTTCGAGCATGTTGCCGGCGGCGGTACGGCGGTATTCGGCACTACCCCGCACATCGCTCATCGGCGTCAATTCCTCGCCCAGCACCGCGCGGGCAGCGGCGAAGACGGCGGGGTCGGGCGTGCACCCTTCCAGGGCGGCCTCGGTCTCGGTAGCGCGCTTCGGGATGGCGGCCATGCCACCGAAGCCCAGGCGGACATCACGCATCACGCCACCTTCCAGCCGCCAGGCGAAGGCGGCGAGTACCGCCGAGATATCGTCCTCCCGACGCTTGGACAGCTTCCACACCT
Organism: Halomonas sp. I1; assembly: GCF_032334135.1. Lineage (NCBI taxonomy): Bacteria > Pseudomonadati > Pseudomonadota > Gammaproteobacteria > Oceanospirillales > Halomonadaceae > Halomonas > Halomonas sp. I1. The sequence continues at coordinate 226,712 of NZ_JAVXUS010000002.1, read as the reverse complement.
TGAGTTGCTGTGCCGGTGTCGGGCGAGGCAGGAAGATGGCGGCGATGAACTCGTTCTCGCCCAGGGCCGTCTTGCGGTAGTCGAGGAAGAACTCCGACAGCGGCAGCTCGCGGGCGCCATCGGGGCCGTCCAGGCGCAGCCGGGCATCCAGGGCCAGCATTACCGGCGGGGTGTCGCCGATCGGCGAGGCGTTGGCGATGTTGCCGCCCAGGGTGCCGCGGTTGCGGATCTGCGACGAGGCGAAACGGTGCATCAGGTGCTCGAAGGCCGGATAGTGCTCGGCGAGCAGCGGCGTCATGTCGGAAAGCGTCACCGCCGCGCCGATCCACCAGCCGTCCTGCGTCTCGTCGATGCTGGTGAGCTCGGCCACCTGGCGAACATCGATGATGTCGTCAAAGGGCTTGAGCTGTTGTGTGGTTTCCAGCCACAGGTCGGTGCCGCCGGCCACCAGGCGTGCCTTGGGGCGTCGACGCTTGAGGTCGCGCAGGGCAGTGATGTCCTGGGGGGCGACGTAGTGTCCGGCGGTGGCCGGCTCGCCGCCGTCGGGGCGACGCAGCCAGGCGACATTGCTGCTCAGGTGCGGTTCATCGGCCCAGGCGGGGCGGACATCCGGGTAGTCGCCCATGCTGAGCGCGGCATCGCGGATCGGGCGGTAGCCGGTGCAGCGACACAAATTGCCGCCCAGTGCCGCCTCGAGACGCTCCTGGGTCAGAGGAGCGGGCGTACGGCGTTGCTGTTCATGAAGGGTGAACAGCGACATCACGATGCCTGGCGTGCAGAATCCGCACTGGCTGCCATGGTGATCGACCATGGCGGCCTGGGCCGGATGCAGCTCGTCACCTCGGGCCAGACCTTCCACAGTGACCAGGTGACAGCCATCGATCTGATGGGCGGGCAGGATGCAGGCATTGGCGTTGCGATAGGCCAGCTCGCCCAGGGCGTCCGGCTCGCCGATGGCCACGGTGCAGGCGCCGCAGTCGCCGGAGGCACAGCCTTCCTTGGTCCCGGTCCGTCCGAGGTGCACGCGCAGCAGCTCGAGCAGGCTGGTGTCGGCGGGTACGTCACTGCAGCGACGTCGCTCGCCATTCAGGTAGAAGTCGATCATGGCCGGCTCCGTTTGTCGTCGTTGTTTCGGAAAAGCGTAGTGGAAAAGCGTATCGGGAAAGCACGACTTTCCCAGGCCGTGTAAAGATGATACCTCAATTCTTGACCATGTGGTCAGCTTTGGCAAGTTTTTGCCGGGATTTTTTGTGATGATCGTTGGTGGCCGAGGTCTCTCGCCGGAGCCAGCAGTGCCCGCGCTGTTTTCCACCCTGGGCGAATTGCCTGTACGGCGGCTGTCAGGCAAGCTCATGGCCCCAAGGAAGCGCTGAACGAATCGGCGAGCGGAGCAAAGGCTAGGCCCGTTCCCGACGGGCCATCGCATTTCCCACTTCCGTGTGGGTCACGCAAGGCGCCCGGAGCGCAAGAACCGGAGCCGATGCGGTATAGGTGAGGATTCTGAGCACCGCGTAACGTAGCGATTTTCCCGCACAGGCATTTGTGCCGTGCTTCCTAAACCTGTCGTCGAGCTGATGAGGGGCCATGGCCAAGGCAATGCAGTACAGCGAACAAGAGGGCGGCGCGATCCGCCAGCGCAACGAGAGGGCTATCCTGGCGGCGGCGGAGCGCGTCTTCGCGCGGCACGGTTATCGCGGTGCCAGCCTGCAGGAAATCGCCGAACAGGCCGATCTGCCCAAGTCCAATGTCCTCTATTACATGGGTAGCAAGCGCAAGCTTTACGTGCGCCTGCTGGAACGCATGATGGCGCGCTGGAACGCGATGCTCGATGACATCTCGGCCCAGGACGATCCCGCCGAGGTGCTCTCCGCCTTCATTCGCTCCAAGATGCAGATGTCGCGGCGTCACCCGGAAGGTTCGCGGTTGTTTGCCAGCGAAATTCTCGGCGGTGCGCCCTTCCTGCAGGAGTACCTGCGTGGCGAATTGCGCGAGTGGGTGCAGAGTCGTGCGGCGGTGTTTCGAGAGTGGGCCGACCGGGGCCTGATGGACCCGGTCGATCCGGTCTGGCTGATCTTCTTGATCTGGTCGTCCACCCAGCACTATGCGGATTTCGAAGCCCAGGTGCTGGGCATTACCGGTCGCGAGGCACTGGGCGACGACGATCTCGAGGACATCACACGTTTTCTGACCCGGGTGGTGCTGAAGGGCTGTGGGGTGCGTCACCCCGAGCCCGTCACTTAGAGGGTGTTTACAAATTACTGCGCTCGACCATACAGCGTTGAAATCCGGCTCGAAGTGCTCATTTAGTGCAGCTAAACTCCGCATTCTCGCCGAATTTCGCCTTGTGACCCACATGGATGTGGGAAATGCGTTGGCCCGCCGGGAGCGGGCCTAGCCCTGGCCGTCGCTCGTGACTTTTGTAAACCCCCTCTTCGTCAGATGGTTTCCTCGTTTACTGGGTGGTCAGCAGCATCAATACGGCCAGGGCTGCCGTGACCCACATGGCCGGCTTGATTTCCCGCACCTTGCCGGTCAGTGCCTTGATCAGCACGAAGCTCATGAAGCCGAAGGCGATGCCCAGGGTGATCGAGTAGGTCAATGGCATCAGGATGATCGCCAGGAAGGCCGGGAAGGCCTGGTCGAAATGGCTCCAGTCGATCTTGCTGATCGGCGCCATCATGAACAGCCCGACCAGGACCAGCGCCGGGGCGGTGGCGATGCTGGGTACCAGCGACAGCAACGGCGAGAGGAACAGGAAGGGCAGGAAGAGGATCGCGATGACCACCGCCACCAGACCGGTGCGTCCACCCTGGGCGACCCCGGCGCCGGATTCGATGAAGGTCTGGGCGGCGCTGGTGCCAAGCGGTGCCGCGATCATCGAGGCGAAGGCATCCACGGTCATCGAGCGCTTGAGGTTGCGCGGATTGCCTTCTTCATCCTTGAGGTCGGCGGACTCGGAGAGCGCCATGAAGCAGGACAGGGCGTCGAAGAAGTTGGTGAACAGCATCACGAAGATGAAGGGCAGGTAGGCGACCTTCAACGCGCCGATGATATCGACCTGCATGACGGCGCCGAAATCGGGCCAGGCGGCCAGGCCGTTCCAGGCCACCATCACCTCTTCGCCCCAGACCCGGCCCATGGGCGCGGCCAGCAGTGTGGTCAGGGCGATGCCCATGATCAAGGCGCCGTTGAAGCGCAGGATCACGAAGATTGCCGTGGCCACCAGGCCGAGAAAGAAGGTGACCAGGCTGGCATCGATGGTGCCCAGCGATACCAGGGTGGCATCGCTGCCGACGATGAAGCCGGCGTTCTTGAGACCGATGAAGGTGATGAACAGGCCGATGCCGCAGGTGATGGCATAACGCAGCGACAGCGGGATGGCCTCGATGACCGCTCGGCGGACGTTGAACAGCGCGAGGGTGGCGAACAGCACCCCGGACCAGAACACGCAGCCCAGTGCCACTTCCCATGACAGGCCGGCGCCCATCACCAGCGTATAGGTGAAAAGCGCATTCATGCCCATGCCGGGTGCCACCAGGATCGGGTTGCGTGCATAGAGGCCCATGGCCAGGCTGCTCATGAAGCTGATCAGCACCGTCGCCGAAAGCGCGGAGGCGAAGGGGATACCGGCATCGGAGAGGATCGCCGGATTGACCACGATGATGTACATGCCGGCCAGGAAAGTGGCGATGCCGGCGAGTATTTCAGTCTTGAGGCTGGAGCCGCGTCGGCTGACGCCGAACCAGCGATCGAGGGAAGGCAGGTCCTCCTGTTGGGATACGGCCGAGCGCGAGCCCCCGACGGGGCGGGTGGTGGTCTGTTGCATACCATTGAACCCTGTTTGTTGTTGTGGGCGGAATGTCAAATTGTCATTTCCTGACCTTTTGGTCAAGGTGCCGAAGGGCAAGCCTAGAGCCGCTGGCGCGACTTGGCAAGTCGGAGGGGGGCGGGATGGAGACAGGAACGTACGGATGAGAGCGGCCGAGGATACGAAGATGGCGAAAACGACGCATCATGGCGCCGACACGCCTTTACTGCCCATCGAAGCGCGGCTCGAGGCGATTCTCGCGGCGTTGAATGAGCACGCCTGCGCCATGCTGGTGGCCGAGCCGGGGGCCGGCAAGACCACGCGAGTACCGCTGGCCTTGCTCGACGCCGAATGGTGTCGAGGCCAGCGTTTATTGCTGCTCGAACCACGCCGTGTCGCCGCCCGCCTGGCGGCATCTCGCCTGGCCGAGACGCTGTCCGAGCCGGTCGGGGAGACGGTCGGTGTACGGATGCGCGGCGAGACGCGGGTGAGCGATCGGACGCGGCTCGAGGTGGTCACCCAGGGCGTTCTGACGCGCATGTTGCAAGAAGATCCGCTTCTGGATGGCATAGCCGGCATTATCTTCGACGAATTTCACGAGCGAAGCCTCGATGCGGACCTGGGGTTAGCCCTGACGCTGGATGCCCGGACCGTGCGCGATGACCTGCGACTGCTGGTGATGTCGGCGACGCTCGATGTCGAGTCGCTTGCCGCGGCCCTGGGTGCCGAGACGCCGCTGATCGACTGTCCTGGGCGACAGTACCCGGTAACGACGCACTATCGGCCCGCCGGCGCTCGTGCCGAAGCGGACCGTCATCAGGCGATGGTCGTCGAGGAAGCATTGGCCAGCGAGGACGGTGATGTCCTGGTGATCCTGCCGGGGGTCGCCGAGATTCGACGATTGGGACGACGGCTCGTCGAGCGACTGTCGTCGGCGGTCGTCGTCCATGAGTTGCATGGCCGAATGCCGCTGGCGGCTCAGCGTCAGGCTTTGGTGCCGGATACCGAGGGGCGCCGCCGGGTGGTGCTGGCCACGGCGATCGCCGAATCCAGTGTGACCGTCGATGGCGTGCGCCAGGTCATCGACGCCGGCCGCGAGCGGCTGCCGGTCTATCAAGCGCGTACCGGCCTTACGCGACTCGAGACGCGCCGGGTCAATCGTGCCAGTGCCGACCAGCGCCGGGGGCGTGCCGGTCGCCAGGCGCCGGGTGTCTGTTATCGCCTGTGGTCGGAAGCGCAACCCTTGCCACCGGATCGTGAGCCGGAGATTCGCCAGAGCGATCTGATGCCGCTGGCCTTCGAGCTGGCGCGCTGGGGCATCACCGAAACGGAGGCGCTGACCTGGGTGACGCCACCGGCACCGGCTGCGCTGGCCGCAGGACACGAGGGTCTGGTGCGGCTCGGGGTTCTGGACGATGAACACCGCCTGACCCGCTTCGGGAGCAACTGCACGCGCTGGCCGGTACATCCGCGAATGGCGGTGATGCTGGAAAGGGCCGGGCGACTCGAGGCGCGTGTCCTGGCGTGCGGGCTGGTGCCGCTGCTCGAGGGGGGCGATGCCGATGGCGAGCGAGATCTTGGCGAGGCTCTGCGGCGTCGCTTCGCCTCTCCCGGCGAGTATCGCCGCTGGCGACGGGATGCCGAACAGCTGGCCACGATAGCCGGGGTACGTCTCTCGATGCCGGACATGGCGCCGCTCGGTGAGCTCCTGGCCCTGGCTTGGCCGGAGCGGATCGCCCAGCGTATCGAGGTCGGACGTTTCCAGCTGGCATCAGGGGGGCGGGCGCACTTGCCGGCATCCCATCCGCTGGCCCATGCCGACCTGCTGGTCGCGGCCGAGCTCGACGGCGAGCGGGGCGGTGGTCGCATCTTCCGTGCCGCCGAACTCTCCCTGGCCGGTCTCGAGGCCTTGTATCCCGAGGCGAATCGATGGCAAGACCACCTGGAGTGGTCCGATCAACGGGGTGAACTCGTCGGCGAGCGTCGGCGCGGCCTGGGGGCGGTGGTGCTCGAGCGCGGTCCGCTGCATGACAAGTCGCCGGAGGCGGTACGTCACGCCTTGCTGGAGGCCCTGGTCCGTCGCGCCGAGCTGCCGTTCGATGACGAAACGGAACAACTGCGCGGCCGGGTGGCGCTATTGCGCCGTCATCTCGGCGAGGCTTGGCCGGACTGGTCCGACGAGGCCCTGCTGGCGACGCTGGGCACCTGGCTCGGGCCCTATCTGGACGGCATCAAGCGGCTCGATGAGGTGGAACGCCTGCCCCTGAGACGGATACTACTGGATCGTCTCGACTGGACGCTGCGCTCCCGGCTGGACGCGTTGGCCCCCAGCCATCTCGAGGTGCCCAGCGGCTCGCGGGTTCGCCTGGATTATCGCGGCGAGACGCCGGTACTGGCGGTGAAACTGCAGGAAGTGTTCGGCTGGCAACGGGCTCCGCGACTGGTGGACGGCCGGGTCGCGCCGCGTCTGCACCTGCTGTCGCCGGCGAGGCGTCCCCTGCAGGTGACCGAGGATCTGGCCAGCTTCTGGGCCAACGGTTATCCCGAGGTGCGCAAGGAAATGCGCGGCCGCTACCCCAAGCACCCCTGGCCGGAGGATCCGCTGGCGGCGCCTGCCACGGCGCTTGCCAAGCGTCGTCGTCGATGAGAGCGCTGAGAAAACGGGGCGCGATGGGTATGATAGCGCTCTCGATACGAACCCGGAGGCTCGAGGATGAACGATGATCGCTGCCCCTGCGGCACTGGCCGTGCGCTCGCCGAATGCTGCGGCCGCTACCATGCGGGCACACCGGCGCCGACGCCGGAGGCCCTGATGCGTTCGCGTTTCAGCGCCTTCGCCCTGGGCCTGACCGACTACCTGCTGGTGAGTTGGGCGCCCGAGACCCGGCCGGCATCTCTGCCGGAGAACGACCCGACCCAATGGGTGCGTCTGGAGATACTCGATCACGACGAGGCGGGCGATACGGGCACGGTGCAGTTTCGAGCCACCTTCCGCGAGGGGCGGCGCTGGGGCGTGCTGGAGGAGCGCTCGCGCTTCCGTCGCGAGGCGGGGTGCTGGGTGTACGTGGACGGCGAGCCGAGCGTCATGCGACTCAAGCCCGGCCGAAACGATCCCTGCCCCTGCGGCAGCGGGCGCAAGGGCAAACTGTGCTGCCTCCGGGCGTGACCTGCCTGGATGGCGTTTGAGCGGCGCCCTGGAGCGCCTTATCATTCGCGTATGCCTTATCGTCGTGGTTTGCTCATCTGTCTCGGAATCCCCCTTGCCTTCATGCTGCTACTCGGAGGGCTCATCTTCGGGGGACAGGCCATCTCTGCCGTCAAGCTCGACGGCGAGATTCAGCGCGCGCTGGCGACGAAGCTGGTGAACGCGCCGAACAGCGCGGATGATATCGACCTGAAGAACCTGCAGCGGGTCAACAACGGCTATGGCTATTGTGGCCTGTACAAGACCGCATCGTCCGAGAATGGCTACGCCTCGTTCTTCTACAACAAGATCGATGGGCGCGTGACGGTGGATATCAACTCGGATCGCTACGAGTCGAACTGCGGGTTATCGTCTTTCTGTTGATTCCGGCCTGCCTTCCCGACAGGTCGACCGCGATGCGTCGGTCCGACCTCTTGCGTCCCTGATCGATCCCGCTTTCCCGTCGCACCCGGCGTGTTCAGGGCAGGCGAGAGTGGACACATTGTCGCAGCGGCTGGTCACGTCCGTCTGAAATGCTGAAAATGCCTGAACTGCCCTGGCTTACCGGGAATGGAGCATGAGGCTTATGTCGAAGAGAAAGCAGGAACTCAAGCGTTGTATCTCGGCCGTATCGCTGAGGGGACTGGCAGCCTGTCTGTTGGCATTTCCTCTCGCCGCGAGCGCCGATGGACTGGATGTCACGGATGCTCGGATGCGAGTGCTGCCGGGAGATACCCCGGCAGCGGGGTATTTTCGCCTCGGCAATACCAGTGACAACACCGTGGTGCTCGTCGGCGCCAGGAGCGACGCCTTCGGTAGGGTCGAGCTGCATCGCAGCATGAACAAGGATGGGATGGCCAGCATGGCGCCGGTGTCGCGGCTCGAGGTGGCGCCGGGTGAGGAACTGACGTTCGCTCCTCAGGGGTATCATCTGATGTTGATGGCGCCGGTCGGGACGCTGTCCGTGGGGGATGAGGTCGGGATCACCCTGGAGTTCGAACAGCGTGAACCGTTGGTCGTGGATTTCGAGGCGGTGCCGCCGACTGCCATGTAGGTGATGCCAGGAGAATTGAATGTTGCGATGGATGTTCCCGCTGGTCCTGTCGTTGATGCTGACGGGGTGTTTCGACCATAACTGGCAGACCAACGACATCGCTGATGTCATGCCCGCTCTCGAGTTCGGTCTCGTCGACGAGAGTGGCGAAGCCGTGCGGGCCGGAGAATTCAGTGGCAAGCCGACCCTGTTGTTCTTCGGTTTCACGCACTGTCCGGATGTCTGTCCAACGACGCTGACCCGATTGTCGGCGGCGATCAAGCGGCTCGATGAGGCACAGCGGGACGAGGTTCAGGTACTGTTTGTCTCGGTGGACCCCGCTCGGGATACGCCGGATGTCATGAAACGCTATACCGAGGCCTTCGGGCCGCAGTTCATCGGCCTGACCGGGGAGCGTGCCAGGATCGATGCCTTGACCAACCGCTACCGCGTTACCTACGAGTACGGAGAGAAGGATGCGCGGGGCAACTACAACGTCTCGCACTCGAGCAGCGTCTTCGCATTCGACAGCCAGGGCGAGGCGCGCTTCATGATCAGCGACATCGACTCCATGGACGCCATCGTGGGCGATCTGTCTTACCTCGTGGAGAATGGCTGAGTCGATTTCCCCATGACCGATGGTGACAGCGCAGACGTAAAATGACCCGCCGATTTCGGCGGGTCATTGCGTTGATCGGAGCTCGCTTGGCGACCAGACGGATCAGAGCGTCATGGCGGCGACCCAGCCGAAGGCGACCAGCGGGATATTGTAGTGCAGGAAGGTCGGCACCACGCTGTCCCAGATGTGGTCGTGCTGGCCGTCGGCATTGAGGCCGGCGGTCGGCCCGAGGGTCGAGTCGGAAGCCGGCGAGCCGGCGTCGCCGAGGGCGGCGGCGGCGCCCACCAGGGCGATGGTCGCCATGGGCGAGAAACCGAAGTTCAGTGCCATGGGTACGTAGAGTGAGGCGATGATTGGAATGGTCGAGAACGACGAGCCGATCCCCATGGTGATGAACAGGCCGACGAGCAGCATGATCAGGGCGGCCAGTCCCTTGTTGTCGCCGATCACCTCGGTGGAGCTGGTGACCAGTGCCTCGACCTGGCCGCTGGCCTGCATCACGCTGGCAAAGCCCGCCGCCGAGATCATGATGAAACCGACCAGCGCCATCATGCGCATGCCTTCGGTGAAGATATCGTCCTGTTCGTGCCAGCGAAACACACCGCTCACCGAGAGCAGAGCGAAGCCGAAGAGCCCGCCGATCACCATCGACCCGGTGAACAGCTGAACCGTGACGGTACCCACCAGGGCTGCCGCCAGTACCAGCATCTGCCAGGGCTTGAGGTGCTGGGCGGCCTGGCTGGGCGTCTCGTCGCCGTGGGCGAGATCGATGTCCTGGTAGTCGCGCTTGCGGCGATAGCTGAACAACAGGGCCACCACGAGCCCCAGCGCCATGCCCCCGATGGGCACGATCATGGCCATCGGCACCATGCCCGCCGTCACGTCCAGGCCATTCTCGTTGAGGTTGGTCAGCAGGATATCGTGGAGGAAGATCGAGCCGAAGCCCACCGGCAACAGCATGTAGGGGGCGGTGATGCCGAAGGTGATCACGCAGGCCACGGCGCGGCGGTCGAGCTGCAGGTGATTCATGAGCTTGAGCAGCGGTGGCACCAGCACCGGGATGAAGGCGATATGCACCGGGATCAGGTTCTGGGAGCTCACTGCCGCGGCCAGCAGCACGCCAAGCAGGGTGAAGACGATCAGTTGACGGTTGGGAATCCCGTCGTCCAGCCCTAGCTTGGCGATGGCCTTGTTGGACAGCAACTGGGTGATGCCCGAGCGTGACAATGCCACGGCGAAGGCACCCAGCACGGCGTAGGAGATGGCCACCTTGGCACCGTTACCCAGGCCGTCGTTGAAGGCGGAAAGGATTTCGCCCAGCGGCATGCCCGCGTAGAGACCGCCGACCAGGGCGGCGGCGATCAACGCGAACACGACGGACACTCGCATCAAGCTGAGGGTGACCATGACCAGGATGGCCAGGACTACTGCGTTCATGTCTTGTCCTTGTTGAGAAAGTCGATTGTTGTTGGTGTCGCGCCTTCCCGTTGTTGATGGGGCAAGCCCGGGAAGGCGCGACGGAGCGATGGTTGCTGGTCAATTCACCTGGCTGGGCAACAGGTCGGCGGGCGCCAGACGACTGAGGTGGCGTTTCGCGAGGAGGGCGCTGGCGGCGTCGATATCCGGCGCGAAGAAACGGTCCTTGTCGTAGTAGGCGACACGCTCGCGCAGTACCCGGCGAGCTTCTTCCAGGGTGTCGGTGGTTTTGAGGCCGTCGCGGAAATCCAGTCCCTGGCAGGCGGCCAGCCATTCGATGGCGAGGATGCCTCGCACGTTATCGGCCATTTCCCACAGTCGCTTGCCGGCGGCCGGCGCCATGGAGACGTGGTCCTCCTGGTTGGCCGAAGTCGGCAGGCTGTCGACACTGTGAGGGTGCGAGAGTGCCTTGTTCTCGCTGGCGAGCCCGGCCGCCGTCACCTGCGCGATCATGAAGCCCGAGTTGACGCCGCCGTGTTCCACCAGGAAGGGCGGGAGCTGGGACATGTGCTTGTCCATCATCAGGGAGACGCGACGCTCGGTGAGCGAGCCGATCTCGGCGATGGCCAACGCCAGGTTGTCGGCCGCCATGGCGACCGGCTCGGCATGGAAATTGCCGCCGGAGATGATATCACCCTGTTCGGCGAACACCAGGGGGTTGTCCGAGACGGCGTTGATCTCGATGCCCAGAACCTCGGCGACCTGGCGGATCTGGGTGAGGGCGGCGCCCATCACCTGGGGTTGGCAGCGCAGGGAGTAGGGGTCCTGGACCTTGCCGCAATCGACATGCGAGTCGCTGATCTCGCTGCGCTCGCCGAGCAATTGCCGGTAGGCGGTGGCGGCATCGATCTGGCCACGCTGGCCGCGCACGTCATGGATGCGGGCATCGAAGGGCGAGCGCGAACTCAGGGTCGCTTCCACGGTGAGCGAGCCGCAGACCGTGGCGGCGGCGAACAGGTCCTCGGCATCGAACAGGCCCTTGAGCGCGTAGGCGGTGGAGACCTGGGTGCCATTGAGCAGGGCCAGACCTTCCTTGGGTGCCAGCGACAACGGTTCGAGCCCGGCCTTGGCCAGGGCCTCCCGGGCCGGCAGCCAGTCGCCGTTATGACGGGCCTGCCCCTCGCCGAGCAGCACCACGCTCATGTGCGCCAGCGGGGCCAGATCGCCGGAGGCGCCTACCGAGCCCTTGAGCGGGATGTGCGGATAGATCTCGGCGTTGATCAGTGCCACCAGGGCATCCAGGACCTCACGGCGAATGCCGGAGAAACCGCGGGCCAGGCTGTTGACCTTGAGCACCATGATCAGTCGCACCAGGTCGTCGTCCATGGCGGCACCGACGCCGGTGGCATGGGATAGCACCAGGGAGCGCTGGAGGTCTTCGAGCTGGTTCTTTTCGATGCGGGTCTGGGCCAGCAGGCCGAAGCCGGTGTTGACGCCATAGACGGTGCGATCTTCCTCGACCACACGATTGACGCAGTCGACGCCGGCGGCAATATCGGCATCGGCGCTGGTCGGCAGAGTGACCTGGAGAGGGGCTTCGAAGGCCCGGCGTGCCTGGGCCAGGGTCATCTTGCCGGGTTGTATCTCGAGATGGTTCATAGGGAGTTCCTCATCTCGCCGAGCCGGAGCTTGCCGGTGGCAGGCACTACGCGAAGGCGCTGTGAACCCATCCCTGGGCGCTACCGATGCCATCCTTGGCATCGGACCTTCGCTTCGACCTGCCACCGGCGCTCCCTGTACCAGCGAGAAGCATGGCTGTGGATGTAGAAGGTTTTACTTATCGATCATCGGCAGGTCGAGGCCGTTCTCTCGCGCACACTCCTTGGCGATGTCATAGCCGGCATCCGCGTGGCGCATCACGCCGGTCCCCGGGTCGTTGCGGAGCACCCGGCCGAGGCGGGCATGGGCATCATCGCTGCCGTCGCAGACGATCACCACGCCGGCATGCTGGGAGTAGCCCATGCCCACGCCGCCGCCGTGGTGCAGCGAGACCCAGGTGGCGCCGCCGGCAGTGTTGAGCAGGGCGTTGAGCAGCGGCCAGTCGGAGACGGCGTCGGAGCCATCCATCATCGACTCGGTCTCGCGGTTGGGGCTGGCCACCGAGCCGGAATCCAGGTGATCGCGACCGATGACCACCGGCGCCTTGAGCTCGCCGTTTCTGACCATCTCGTTGAAGGCCTGGCCGAGACGGGCGCGGTCCTTGAGGCCGACCCAGCAGATCCTGGCGGGGAGTCCCTGGAACGAAATTCTCTCCCGGGCCATATCCAGCCAGTTGTGCAGGTGCGGGTCGTCGGGGATCAGTTCCTTGACCTTCTGGTCGGTCTTGTAGATGTCCTCGGGATCGCCGGACAGCGCGGCCCAACGGAAGGGGCCGACGCCCTGGCAGAACAGCGGGCGGATATAGGCCGGCACGAAGCCGGGGAAGTCGAAGGCGTTTTCGATGCCCTCTTCCTGGGCCATCTGGCGAATGTTGTTGCCGTAGTCGAAGGTCGGGATGCCTTGCTGCTGGAAGTCGAGCATGGCTTGCACGTGCACGGCCATGGAGCGCTTGGCGGCCTTGACCACCGTTTCGGGTTCGGTCTTGCCGCGCTCTACATAGTCGTCCCAGGTCCAGCCGGCGGGCAGGTAGCCGTGCAGCGGGTCGTGGGCGCTGGTCTGGTCGGTGACCATGTCGGGACGCACGCCGCGCTCGACCAGGGTCGGCAGCACGTCGGCGGCGTTGGCACACAGGCCGATGGATACCGCCTTTCCCTCGGCGGTGTAGCGCTCGAGTCGCGCCAGGGCGTCGTCCAGATCCTCGGCCTGCTCGTCGAGATAGCGGGTGCGCAGACGGAAGTCGAGGCGCGATTGCTGGCACTCGATGTTGAGCGAGCAGGCGCCGGCCAGGGTGGCGGCCAGTGGCTGGGCGCCGCCCATGCCGCCGAGGCCGGCGGTGAGGATCCAGCGGCCCTTGAGGTTACCGTCGTAGTGCTGGCGGCCGGCCTCGACGAAAGTCTCGTAGGTGCCCTGGACGATGCCCTGGGAGCCGATGTAGATCCAGGAGCCGGCGGTCATCTGGCCGTACATCATCAGGCCTTTTTTATCCAGCTCGTTGAAGTGCTCCCAGTTAGCCCAGGCCGGTACCAGGTTGGAGTTGGCGATCAGCACCCGCGGGGCGTCCTTGTGGGTCTCGAACACGCCCACCGGCTTGCCGGACTGGATCAACAGCGACTGGGTGTCCTCCAGGCGCCGGAGGGTCTCGACGATCTTGTCGTAGCATTCCCAGTCCCGGGCGGCGCGACCGATGCCGCCGTAGACCACCAGGTCCTCGGGGCGCTCGGCGACGTCCGGGTGCAGGTTGTTCATCAGCATGCGCAGCGGCGCTTCGGTGAGCCAGCTCTTGCAGGACAGTTCACTGCCGGTAGGCGCGGCGATCTCGCGGCTGGGGTCGTGACGCTTGTCGGTATGGGACATGGGGGATTTCCTCATGGTCAAGGGGCTGATGGCTGATGCGCCGGATCAGCCGTTCAGGGTCAGTAGATGGACGAGGCGCGCTGCCACCCTGGCGGTGCGGCCATCGATGTCATGGTCGGGGTTAAGCTCGGCGAGGTCGGCCAGGCGTAGCTTGCCGCTGTCGCGTACCGTCTCGACCAGGGGCTCGAGCAGCGCCAGGGGCACGCCGCGTGCCGCCGGGGCGCTGACGCCGGGGGCCTCGGCGGCGGGCAGCACGTCCAGGTCGATGGTCAGATAGACGTGATCGCAACGGGCGATGAAACGTTCCAGGTCGCGCCGGATGGCATCGATTCCGGTGGGCGTGATATCGCGATCCTCACGGATCAACACGCCCAGGTCGTCGGCGCGCCGGAATAACGCCCGGGTGTTGGCGGCCCGGCTGACGCCGAGGCAGGCGTAGCGGAAGGGCCAGCCCCGTTGCTGGCACTGCTCGGCGATCTGGGCGAAGGGCGTGCCGGAGGAGCGCACCTGGGCCGGGTCGCGCAGGTCGAAGTGGGCATCGAGGTTGATGATGCCGACACGCGGTCGTGTCTCGCGGGGCGCGAGGTGCCGGGCGAGCCCTTGCCAGCTGGCATAGGCGACTTCGTGGCCACCGCCGAGCACGATGGGCAGGTGGCCGGCGTCGAGCAGCGGGGCCAGGCGCTCGGCCAGAGCCTCCTGGGCGGCTTCCAGGGCGTCGCCGTCGCAGCTCACGTCGCCGGCGTCGAAGGCCGGTCCCTGGCGATGCCAGGCCAGTGGCGCGAGAGCACGACGGATCGCGGAGGGGCCGGCGGCGGCGCCGACCCGGCCCTGGTTGCGAGCCACGCCGGCATCGCTGGCGAATCCGAGCAAGGCACATCCGCTCGGCGCGTCCTCGGTAAGAGGCGCGATGCGCTGGTGCCAGCGATCGCTGTCGGGTTCCGGGTCAATGCGGCCCTGCCAGGAACTCATGTCGATCTCAGTGGCCATGCGCCTGATCCTCCACGGGTTGGCCGGCAACGACGCGCTGGCGTAGCCGGCCGGGCTGGACGGCATAGGCGAGTTCCGCCGGGGTGTCGATGTTCCAGAGGCAGAGATCGGCGGGTGCACCTTCGTTCAGCCTGCCGAGCTCGGGCATTCCCAGCGCCCGGGCGCCGTGCGCGGTCATGCCGGCCAGTGCCTCGCGAGGGGTGAGGCGGAACAGGGTGCAGGCCAGGTTGAGCATCAGGGTCGGCATGAACAGCGGCGAGCTGCCGGGGTTGGCATCGGTGGCGACGGCCATGGGCACGCCGGCCTCGCGTAGCCCGGCGATGGGCGGTTGCTGCGTCTCGCGCAGCGTGTGGAAGGCGCCTGGGAGGATCACCGCCACGCTCCCGGCATCGCGCATGGCGGCGATGCCGGTATCGTCGAGATATTCGATATGGTCGGCGGACAGGGCACCGTGACGGGCGGCCATGGCAGAACCGCCCAGATTGGACAGCTGTTCGGCATGGGCCTTGATCGGCAGGCCATGGGCCCGGGCCGCCTCGAAGACGCGCTCGCACTGGGCCACCGAGAAGGCGATCTTCTCGCAGAAGACGTCGACGGCGTCGGCCAGCCCCTCGGCTGCGGCCGCCGGGATCATCTTGTCGCAGACCAGGTCGATGTAGCCGTCACTGTCGCCTGCGTATTCCGGCGGCAGGGCGTGGGCGCCGAGCAGGGTCGTGACGACGCGCACCGGCCGGGCCTCGCCGAGGCGGCGGGCAACGCGCAGCATCTTGAGCTCGTTCTCCACGTCGAGGCCGTAGCCCGACTTGATTTCCACGGTGGTCACGCCGTCGGCGAGCAGGGCATCGAGGCGTGGCAGGGCGGCGGTGAACAGCGCGTCTTCGCTGGCTTCGCGCGTGTCGCGCACGGTGCTGATGATGCCGCCGCCGCGTCGGGCGATTTCCTCGTAGCTCACGCCTTCCAGACGCGACTCGAACTCGTCGGCGCGACCGCCTCCGAACACCAGGTGGGTGTGGCAATCGATCAGGCCTGGTGTCATCACGCCGCCGCTGCCCATCGGAAGGCACGTATCGGCGAGGGAGGCCGAGAGGTCACGCATCGGGATCAGGGAGTGGATGCGGTCGTCTTCGACGATCACCGCCATGGCATCGGGCAGGGTCTGCTGACCGTCGAAGACGGTGACGTCCTGCCAGAGTCGGCGAGTCCGGGGATGGGTCATGCTGACGCCTCCTGATATCTTTGTATATACAAATAGGCTAGCGCATTATTGGTGCATCGTCACCCCGTCGCGTCGGGTCTGTCCAAGACCATGATGCGTGACGGGTTACCCATGGAAAAATGATTATTAATTTTTAAAATCAATTGTTTATTAATTTTGTAAGGTTGCTTTTTAATCAGCCTTAGTGAATATATTTGACCAAAGTATCATGGGTAGGACGGACGCGTTCATGGCGTAGGAATTCCCTATGATGTATATACAAAGTGCCAACGACGACCTTGCTTACCACGACAATTCAGGAGCCACCCATGGCGAATTCCCCATACGACGCTTCCCGACATCGGGGACCCTCGATGGCCACCGTGTTCAAGCTGTTCGTGCCCAGTCTCGTCGGGGTACTGATCTTCTTCGTGCCGATGACGCTCGGTGGCAAGACGACGATCCCGCTGGACCACATGGTGACGGGGGCGCGAAGCCTGCTGGGCGAGGGCAGTGGCCTTTATGCTCTGGCGCTGATCATTGCCGGGGCGCTCTATCCCCTGGTCAAGGGAAGCTGGCGGCGCAGCATGACCGAGCGGGTCTTCACCGTGCTCAAGCTGGCCGGTGTGGCGGCGGCGGTGATGGCCTTGACCGGCTGGGGCCCCGGCTTTCTGCATGAACCCGACATGCTGCCCTTCCTGTTCGACAAGCTGGTGATTCCGGTGGGGTTGATCGTGCCGATCGGGGCCATCTTCCTGGCGCTGCTGATCAGTTTCGGCCTGCTCGAGCTTATCGGCGTGCTGGTTCAACCGGTCATGCGGCCGGTATGGCGCACGCCGGGGCGGAGTGCGATCGATGCCGTGGCCTCTTTCGTCGGCAGCTATTCCATCGGTTTGCTGATCACCAACCGGGTCTACCAGGCGGGACAGTATTCGGCTCGGGAGGCGGCGATCATCGCCACCGGCTTCTCCACGGTATCGGCGACCTTCATGATCATCGTCGCCAAGACGTTGGGGCTGATGGAGATCTGGAATCTCTACTTCTGGTTGACCCTGGCCATCACGTTCACGGTAACCGCGATCACGGTACGGATTCCGCCCCTGTCGAGCATGGACGACAGCAAGCGTGACGGTGAACCGGAGGCCGTGCCGGGGCGTCGGCTCGCCACCGCCTGGCGTACCGGGCTCGAGGTGGCCGAGAGGGCGCCGAGCCTGCCGTCCAGCGTGGCGTTGAACTTCCGCGAGGGGCTGTTGATGGCGATCAGTATTCTGCCGTCGATCATGTCGGTAGGGCTGGCCGGCCTCTTGCTGGCCAAGTACACGCCCTTGTTCGAGTGGCTCGGCTGGGCCTTCTATCCCTTCGTGGCGATCTGGGGGCTGGACGAAGCCGCCGCCCTGGCCCAGGCTTCGGCAGCGGGGCTCGCCGAGATGTTCCTGCCGGCCCTGCTGATGGGCGATGCCGGTCTGGTGGCACGTTTCGCCGCCGGCGTCGTGTCGGTCTCCTCGGTATTGTTCTTCTCGGCCTCGATTCCCTGCATCCTGTCCACCAGCATTCCGTTGTCGGTAGGGCGTATCGTGGTGGTGTGGTTCCTGCGGGTGGCCTTGAGCCTGCTGCTGGCGGTGCCGGCGGGGTACCTGGTGCAGGCACTGGCCGTTTGAGGAAAATGGCGTTCGTCTCGGGGCCCTGGAAGTGGGCGGGGCGCACCGGGGTGGCGTCAGTGCCGGTCGCCGCCGTTCAGTTGGTATGCAGAGAGGAGCGCAGCTTGTAGCGGTCGCCGGGGTGGATCAGGCGGGCGTAGCTGATCAGGTGGTCCCCCGACCAGGTGCGCCGGATCATTCTCAGGCAGGGTTCGTGAGGGGCGATGTCCAGTCGATGTGCGGTGTCGGTGTCGACCAGCACGGCCTCGACCACATGCTCCACATCGTTGATCGGGCAGGCCGCCACCAGCACCTCATTGGGGGTGTGCCGGGTAAAATCCGTTTCCAGGTAGTGGGGCACCCGGCTGGGATTGACGTAGCGGTCCTCGAGCTGGATGGGCACGCCGTTCTCGCGATGCACGATCAGGGTATGGAAGACCCGGGCACCGTTGCGGACACCCAGGTACACCGAGATCTCGTCGTCGGCGTCCAGCGCCTCGGCACGCAGGACTTCGCTGGTGTAGACGTGCTCCCGGCTGCGGACTTCCTCGGCGATGTTGTGCACCTCGATCAGCGAGGACTCGGCCTTGCGGTCGGTGACGAAGGTGCCGACGCCTGGCTGACGCGTCAGATATCCCTTCTGGACCAGGTCGCGGATCGCCTTGTTGGCGGTCATGCGGCTGACGCCGAACTCTTCGGCCAGTCGCTCCTCGGGGGGGATGCGGTACTGCGGGGCCCAGTCGCCGCCATGAATCTTCTCCAGCAGGTGGCGTTGTATCTTCAGGTAGAGGGGCAGGGAGCCGGCCATGCGTTATCCTGTGCGTCCATTCCGGTGGAAACGGGAAAAGCAGGGGAACGGCGACACCCGCCGCCCCGTGTTCCAGGCACTTTCGGACAATGCCCAGGAGTCCATGATGTCACGAACCGATCATCGGGGCACATCCCCGACGCGCCTCAAGAGTCCCGCCGCCGCGCGTAATCGCGAGCCGATCCTTGCGGTGCTCGAGGAAGTATTGCCGATGCGGGCCCGGGTGCTCGAGCTGGCCAGCGGCAGCGGGGAACATGGGCTTCATTTCGCCTCGGCGATGCCGGGTTGGCAGTGGCAGCCAAGCGATGTCGACGCGCACTCGCTGGCCTCTATCGAAGCATGGCGGGAGACATCGGGGCCGGACAATCTCCTGGCACCGATTCGTCTCGATGCCACCGGTGCCTGGCCCGACGAAACCTACGAGGCCATCGTGGCCATCAACCTGGTGCATATCTCGCCCTGGGAAGTGACCGAGGCGCTGGTGGCCAGGGCCGGCGAGCGGCTGTCGGTCGGCGGAGCGCTCTATCTGTACGGGCCTTATCGGCGCGACGGGCGACACACCGCGCCAAGCAACGCTGCCTTCGACGAGGACTTGAGGCGCCGCGATGCACGCTGGGGCATACGTGATCTCGAGGCGGTAGTGGAAGCGGCCAGGCCTCACGGGATGTCGCTCGAGACGGTCGTCGAGATGCCGGCCAACAATCTCAGCGTGGTGCTGCGCCGCCGGTGAGAGGACATTGTGCAACCCCGGCAGCCTTGCGATGATGCCAGGCATGTCGATCGGTCAGTGAGTCGAGAGAGTGGACAAGTTCGAGGTGAAACTGGACCAGGCGGCGCGGGCGGCCTGGCTTTCCCATGTGGGAGGTTGTACTCAGGACGAGATCGCCATCCAGTTGGGGGTCTCACGTCCCGGGGTGCAACGTCTGCTCGCACTGGCGCGTCAGGAGGGCCTGGTCAAGGTCCATATCGATCACCCGATCGCGCAGTGCACGGCGCTGTCCCAGGCGATTCGCGAGGCCTTCGGCCTGGCATTCTGCGATGTGGTCCCGGCGGATGCCGAGGCGGGGGCGGATAGCGCCCATTATCTGGCGGTGGCCGGCGCCGAGCGTCTCGCGCGCCTGCTCGAGCGTTCCGAGCCGCTGACCCTGTCGTTGGGCACGGGGCGCTCGGTACGCGCCACGGTGGAGGCGCTACGCCGTCTCGATCGCCCGCAGCATCGTATCGTGTCGCTGGTGGGCAACATCGCCCGTGATGGTTCCGCCAACCGCTATGACGGCGTCATGGTGCTTGCCGACAAGACGGGCAGCGAGCGTTTCCTGCTCCCTGCGCCGGTGGTGGCAGGTTCGGTGGCCGAGAAGGAGGCACTGCAGGGGCAGCCCCTGTTCCAGGCCATCGCCGAGGTGGCGCGACAAGCGCAGTCGGCTTTCATTGGGGTAGGGCGCATCGATCGCCAGGCAACACTGTTCCAGGATCATTTCATCAGCGAGGCCGAGCTGGACGAACTGTTGTCCCGAGAGGCTGTCGGCGAACTGCTCGGCTGGCCCATGAATGCCGAGGGCGAACTGATCGATTGCTCGACCAGCCGGCGCGTCACCAGCCTGCCGTTGTCGATGTTCCGCGATCAGGAAATGGTGGCCCTGGCCGGTGGACGCAGCAAGGCACCGGCGATTCTGGCGGCCCTGCGCGGGGGATGGTTGAAGAGCCTGGTGACCGACGAGCAGGCCGCGCGGTATATCGTCGATCAATTGTAGAGTGGCGAGCTTCACGCCTAAAGTCTAAGCACTCCGGCTTTGCGTTTTGTGCGTCCTTATCCGATCATTTGATCAGTCGTTGATTTCATTGATCGGAAATGAGCGAAAGGACAGTGGGGAGTTCCCATCGTCTGGAGACAACAACAACGCCTCCCTCGAGGCATCAACGCAACAGGAGCACGCCATGCAGCGGCATCGTCTACTTCCCCTGGCTGCCGTCGCGGCGCTGGGCGCCACGGCGGCCCAGGCCGAGACCATCACGGTGGCCACCGTCAACAATAACGACATGGTCATCATGCAGGGGCTCACCGAGGCCTTCGAGAAGGCGCATCCCGATATCACCCTGGATTGGGTGGTGCTCGAGGAGAACGTGTTGCGCCAGCGCATGACCACCGATATCGCTACCGACGGCGGACAGTTCGACGTGATGACCATCGGCAGTTATGAAGCGCCGATCTGGGCCGAGCGCGGCTGGCTCGAACCGCTCGACGACCTGCCCGAGTCCTACCACGTCGACGACCTGATCAAGCCGGTCCGCGATGGTCTCAGCCATGATGGCACCCTGCATGCGCTGCCGTTCTATGCCGAAAGCTCGATGATGTACTACCGCAAGGACCTGTTCGAGCAGGCCGGCATCGAGATGAGTGAGCAGCCGACCTGGAACGAGGTGCGGGAGTGGGCCGGCAAGCTCGACGACCCCGACAACGAGGTGGCCGGCATCTGTCTTCGCGGCAAGCCGGGCTGGGGCGAGAACATGGCTTTCGTCTCGACCCTTGTGAATACCTATGGGGGGCGCTGGTTCGACATGGACTGGAACCCTGAGATCGACAGTGATGCCTGGCAGAAGGCGGTCTCTTTCTATGTCGACCTGCTCAATGATTATGGGCCGGCAGGGGCGAGTTCCAACGGCTTCAACGAGAACCTCGCGCTCTTTTCGCGGGGCAACTGCGCCATGTGGGTCGATGCCACCTCGGCGGCCGGCAAGCTGTTCAACCCCGATGAGTCACAGGTCGCCGATCAGCTAGGTTTTGCGCCCGCGCCGGTTGCCGAGACGCCGAAGGGGTCGCACTGGTTGTGGTC
This sequence comes from Halomonas sp. I1, assembly GCF_032334135.1. Lineage (NCBI taxonomy): Bacteria > Pseudomonadati > Pseudomonadota > Gammaproteobacteria > Oceanospirillales > Halomonadaceae > Halomonas > Halomonas sp. I1. The sequence continues at coordinate 205,681 of NZ_JAVXUS010000002.1, read as the reverse complement.
CTGGGCCCTGGCGATTCCCAGCTCCTCGGAATCCACCGAGGCGGCCAAGACGTTCATCACCTGGGCAACGTCGCAGGAGTATGTCGAACGGGTCGGCGAGCAGGAGGGCTGGACCAGCGTTCCGCCGGGTACCCGAGAGTCGACCTACGCCGACGAGCGCTATCAGCAGGCCGCGCCCTTCGCCGACTTCGTGGTCGATGCCATTCGTGATGCCGACCCCCTGGACGCTACCCTCGAGCCCAACCCTTATGTGGGCGTGCAGTTCGCCGGCATTCCCGAGTTCCAGTCGATCGGTACCCAGGTGGGGCAGATGATTGCTTCGGCCCTGACCGGTGAGACCAGCGTCGAGCAGGCGCTGCAGGCTGCACAGCGTGCCACCGAACGGACCATGCAGCGCTCCGGTTACATCGACTGAGGCACTGACGTCACCCATGGCGGCGCCTGGCGCGCCGCCTGCCTCGCACCGCTTGCGGCGTTCCAACCGACGAGTGACGACCCATGAACAAGACTCGAGCCTCCGGCCGTACCGTCGGGGGGCTGCGCACCCTGTCGCTGCAGGCCCCCGCGGTAACCTTGCTGCTACTCTGGATGCTGGTGCCACTGGGCATGACCCTGTGGTTCTCCTTCCAGCGCTACAATTTGCTGATGCCCGGCATGAAAGGTTTTGCCGGGTTCGAGAATTACCAATACCTGCTGACCGATCCTGCCCTGTGGTCGGCCATGGGCACGACCCTGCTGCTGGTCGGCTGGGTTCTGGCGATCACCGTGGTGGGCGGGACGCTGCTGGCGGTGCTGTTCCAGCAGGATTTCTTCGGTCGCGGCATTGCCCGGGTGCTGGCCATTTCCCCCTTCTTCGTCATGCCCACGGTCAGTGCCCTGGTGTGGAAGAACATGATGATGCATCCGGCCAATGGGGTGCTGGCCTGGCTCGCCGAGTCACTTGGCCTGCCGGCTCTGGACTGGTTCTCCAGCCTGCCCCTGACCTCGATCATCATCATCGTGTCGTGGCAGTGGCTGCCCTTTGCGCTGTTGATTCTGTTGACGGCCATGCAGTCGCTGGACGACGACCAGGTCGAGGCTGCCCGCATGGATGGTGCCGGCCCGGTGGCGATCTTCTTCTTCATCACGCTGCCCCACCTCAAGCGGGCGATCAGCGTGGTGATCATGATCGAAATGATCTTCTTGCTGACCGTCTTCGCCGAGATATTCGTCACGACCTCCGGCGGGCCGGGGCTGGCCACTACCAACCTGGCCTATCTGATCTATATCCGCGCCTTGCTCGACTTCGATGTCGGTACGGCATCCGCCGGTGGCGTGATCGCCATCATTCTCGCCAACATCGTCGCCATCTTCCTGGTCCGCATGGTGGCCAAGAACCTGGAAGAATGAGCCAGGCACGCTGAGGAGGTTATTCCCATGACGACGACCCTGACGAACAAGGATGCGCCGATGGAAGCGAGCCGCGGTGATGCCGCGGCCCGCGCCAGGAGGCTGCGTGGCCTTGGCATCGCGGTACTCGGCTGGACGGTGGCCCTGATCATCTTCTTTCCGATCTTCTGGATGATACTGACCGGCTTCAAGACCGAGGCCGAGGCCATCGCCGAACCGAGCCTGGTCTTTACGCCGACCCTGGACAGTTATGTCGAAGTGCAGGGTCGTGCCGACTACTTCAAGTTTGCCTGGAACAGCGTGGTCGTGGCCTTCGGATCGACCCTGCTGGCCCTGCTGATCGCGATTCCATCGGCCTATTCGATGGCTTTCCTGCCGACCCGACGTACCAAGGGCACCTTGCTGTGGATGCTGTCGACCAAGATGTTGCCGCCGGTCGGCGTTCTGGTACCGATCTACCTGCTGTTCCGGGACCTGGGGCTGCTGGACACCCTGACCGGACTGACCATCGTCTACATGCTGATGAATCTGCCGATCGTGGTGTGGATGCTCTACACCTTCTTCAAGGATCTGCCCCGGGACATCCTCGAGGCGGGGCGCATGGATGGCGCGAGCACGCTTCAGGAAATCGGTTACCTGTTGTTGCCTCTGACATTGCCCGGTATCGCGTCGACCGGCCTGCTGTCGGTGATCCTTAGCTGGAACGAGTCCTTCTGGAGCTTGAATCTGACGACCTCTCAGGCGGCACCGCTGACGGCCTATATCGCCTCCTTCTCGAGTCCCGAGGGCCTGTTCTGGGCCAAGCTGTCCGCCGCCTCGACCATGGCCATCGCGCCGATCCTGGTGTTCGGTTGGCTCACCCAGAAGCAAATGGTCCGAGGCCTGACCTTCGGCGCAGTGAAATAAGAGGACAATGACATGGCAACCCTGCAACTCAACAGCGTCGTCAAGCGCTTCGACGATACCTCGGTCATCCAGGGGGTCGACCTTGAAGTCAAGGATCAGGAATTCGTGGTCTTCGTTGGCCCATCCGGCTGCGGCAAGTCGACCCTGCTGCGCATGATCGCCGGGCTCGAGAGCACTACGTCCGGGGATATCGTCATCGAAGGACAGCGGGTCAACGACCTGGGGCCGGCAGAGCGCGGCCTGGCCATGGTGTTCCAGAGTTATGCCCTCTACCCACACATGACGGTGGAGGACAACATGGGCTTCAGCCTGCGCCTGGCCGGCGTGGCCAAGGAACAGCGACGCCAGAAGGTGCTCGAGGCGGCCCGCATCCTGCAACTGGAGCCGTTGCTGGACCGCAAGCCGAAGGCCTTGTCCGGCGGGCAGCGCCAGCGGGTGGCCATCGGTCGCGCCATCGTGCGCAACCCCAGCATCTTCCTGTTCGACGAGCCGCTGTCGAACCTGGATGCGGCCTTGCGCGTGCAGATGCGCATCGAGCTGGCGCGGCTGCACGAAGAACTCAAGGCGACCATGATCTACGTGACCCACGATCAGATCGAAGCCATGACCATGGCCGACAAGATCGTGGTGCTTCAGGGTGGCGTCGTGGAGCAGGTCGGTTCGCCCATGGAACTGTATCACCATCCCCGCAATCGTTTCGTGGCTGGTTTCATCGGCTCGCCGAAGATGAACTTCCTGCCCGTGAGCGTGGTAGCGGCCGGTGGCGAGGGTGTCGACGTTCGACTGCCCGGCGATGACATCACTCGGGTGCCGGTTGATGGCAGTGCCTGCGAGAGTGGCCAGGCGCTGACGCTGGGTGTCCGGCCGGAGCACCTGACACTGGATGAGACAGGACCGCTCCGAGGTCGGATCAGGGTCATCGAGCGCCTGGGCGGCCAGACCTCGCTCTACGTGGATATGGACGATGACCTCTTGACGCTGATGGTGGATGGTGACGTCACCCATCGTGTGGGGGAGGACGTCTGCTTCAACTTCGAGCCGCGTCGCGGGCACCTCTTCGACAGCAATGATCTTGCCCTGGACAGCCTCGAGCGCCATCCGCTGGCCTCTCTGACGCGCCAGGATAATCGTGCCGCCAGTGATGCCGAGGCGTGAGGACGCATATGGAGAAGCTGATCTTCGATTGTGACGGCGTCTTGGTGGACAGCGAGGTGATCGCCGAAGCGACCCTGGTCGAGCGGCTTTCGACCTGGCTGCCCGATGTCGACGTTCAGGCTCGGCTGGGGGAAGCACTCGGCTTGACGACCGGTGCCATTCTCGAGCGCCTGGCGTCGCTGAGCCGTCATGCGCTGCCCGGTGACGCTCTGGGGGCGATCGACCGCGAGATCGAGCGGCGTCTGGCACTGGAGCTATGCGCCATTGAAGGCGCTGCCGAGGCCATCGAGCGACTGGGCATGTCGATGGCGGTAGTGTCCAACAGCCATCGTCGGCGCGTGCGCAACTCGCTGGCGCATACCGGACTGGATTCTCTGCTCGGTGAGGTGCCGATCTTCTGTGCCGAGCAGGTGGCACATCCCAAGCCGGATCCGGGCGTCTATCGACTGGCCGCGGAGACCTTGGCGTCGCTGCCGAGGGAATGTCTGGTGGTGGAAGATAGCCTGGCCGGCGTCACCGCTGCCCGTGCGGCCGGCATGACCGTGATCGGCTTCATCGGGGCTAGCCATGTGCCGCCCGGACAGGCGGACAGATTGCTCGATGCCGGGGCCTGGCGCGTGATGACGCATATGCAAGAGTTGCCGGTGCTGGTGATGACTTGGCGCAAGCAACGGCTCGCCGGATGAAGGCGACGAGAGATGACACCCCATATCCATGACGTCGTGACGCGACTGCTCGAGGCGGCGGGAGAGCGCCGGCGTTTCATCGTGGCCCTGGCAGGGCCGCCCGCTGCCGGCAAGTCTTTCCTGTCGAGCTGGCTGTGCCGGGAGCTCGATGCCCGTCAGGCGGGGTGTGCGGCGGTGGTGCCCATGGATGGTTACCACTTCGATAACGCGGTGCTTGAGCCGCGTGGCCATCTGCCCATCAAGGGCGCGCCGGAAACCTTCGACGCGGAGGGCTTGCGGTGCGACCTGGAGCGGCTGAAACGTGCCGACCGTGAGGTGGCCGTGCCGGTATTCGATCGGCCCCTGGATCTGGCCAGGGCCGGCGGACGGCTGATCACGACCGAACACCGCATCGTCATCGTCGAGGGCAATTACCTGCTGCTCGATGAAGGTCCTTGGCCGGCATTGCGTGATGCCTTCGATTTCAGCCTGTTTCTCGAGGTGCCCGATGAGGTGCTCGAGGCACGCCTGATCGAACGCTGGCTGGAGATGGGGCAGGACCAGGCCGGTGCCATCGAGCGCACCCGGCACAAGGACATGCTCAATGCCCGCTTGATCAATACACGCTCGGTGGCTGCCGACCTGCACTGGGTCGCGAGTGACTGAGCGCCACATTCTCACACGATGCCATCGCCACGAGCGGCAGGAGACGCTTCATGACCCGACTCAACAACGCCAATCTCGACCGACTGTCCTCTGACGTTGCCATTCCCGGCTATGATCGAGATGCCGTTACGCCCGGAATCATGCACATCGGGGTCGGTGGCTTCCATCGTGCCCACCAGGCGATGTATCTGGATGCACTGATGCAGGAAGGCGAGGCACTGGACTGGGGAATCGTCGGCATCGGCGTGATGCCCGGCGACCGGCACATGCAGCAGGCCCTGGCTGCCCAGGACCACCTGTATACCCTGGTGGTGAAACATCCCGACGGCAGCCTCGAGCCCCGGGTGATCGGATCGATGATCGACTATCGGTTCGCGCCGGACGACCCCGGTGCGGTGATCGAGGCCATGGCCGATCCGGTCATTCGCATCGTGTCGTTGACGGTGACCGAGGGGGGCTACAACGTCCATCCGGCAAGCGGTGACTTCGATCTCGATGATCCCGATGTGCGTCATGACTTGGCCGAGCCGGGCGCACCACGGACCTCGTTCGGACTGGTGGTCGAGGCTCTCGCTCGTCGGCGGCAGCGTGGCGTGGCGCCTTTCACGGTGATGTCCTGCGACAATATCCAGGGCAATGGCGATGTGGCTCGACGCATGTTCGGGGCTTTTGCCATGGCGCGCGACCCGTCGCTCGGCGCCTGGGTCGAGGCTGAAGTGCGGTTCCCCAACTCCATGGTCGATCGCATCACGCCGGTGACCACGCCGGGTGATATCGAAGAGCTGGAGACCCGTTTTGGCATCGAGGACGCCTGGCCGGTGGTTTGCGAGCCTTTCACCCAATGGGTACTGGAGGATTGCTTCGTCTCGGGGCGCCCGAACGTCGACCGGGTCGGCGTGCAACTGGTCGAGGATGTCGAGCCCTATGAGCTGATGAAGCTTCGCCTGCTCAATGCCAGCCATCAGGCGTTGTGTTATTTCGGCTACCTGGCCGGGTACCGTTATGCCCATGAGGTCTGTCGAGACCCATTGTTCGTCGATTTCCTGCTGGATTACATGGTCAACGAGGCGACCCCGACATTGTCGCCGTTGCCCGGCGTTGACCTGGAAGCGTACCGTCACACCTTGATCGAGCGTTTCGCCAACCCGGAGATCAAGGACACCCTGGCACGCCTGTGCGCCGAGAGCTCCGATCGGATCCCCAAGTGGCTGCTGCCGGTCGTTCGCGATCAGCTCGCCAATGGGGGTGACGTGTATCGAGCGGCGGCGGTGGTGGCCAGTTGGGCACGCTATGCCGAGGGTATGGACGAAGCCGGCGAGCCCATCGAGGTGGTCGATCGCCTCAAGGACGAGGTGATGGCGGTGGCGGCAGAGAATCACCAGCGCCCGACGGCCTTCATCGAGAATCGCGAGCTGTTTGGCGATCTCGCCGATCAACCGCGTTTCCGCGATGCCTATCGGGAAACGCTCGAGAGTCTGCACGAACGAGGTGCACGCGTTACTCTTGAGACGCTGGTTCGAGCTTGAGGGAGAACGGGATGTACATCGGTGTGGATTGCGGTACCCAGAGTACCAAGGTAGTGGTGGTGGATGTGGAGGCCGGGCGGCTGCTCGGCGAGGCGAGCCGCCCCCATCGTCTCGACGAGGGCGAAAACGGGCGTCGCGAGCAGCACCCCGGGGATTGGGTCGTCGCCTTCCGTGGCGCTTTTCAGGCGGCCGTGGCCGAGGCGCGTATCGATCCTCGCGAGGTTCGTGCCATCGGCGTTTCCGGCCAGCAACACGGCATGGTGGCATTGGATGAAGCGGGTGATCCTCTGTACCCGGCCAAGCTATGGTGCGACACCGAAACCTCCGCCCAGAATGATGACCTGATCGAGCGGCTCGGTGGCGAGTCAGGGTGCCTGGACAAGCTCGGCCTGGTGCTGCAGACCGGCTATACCGCCTCGAAGGTGGCCTGGTTGCGCGAAACCCGACCGGCAATCTATCGACGCATTGCCACCCTGCTGTTGCCTCACGACTATCTCAACTTCTGGCTTACCGGCGAACGAGTGGCCGAGGCGGGGGATGCCTCGGGCACCGGCTATTTCGATACCCAACGCCGTGGCTGGCGGCATGATGTCTTCGCCGAGATCGCCCCGGAACTCGATGCCGAGCGGGTCCTGCCGCGCTTGATCGAGTCCGACGAGCCGGCAGGCGTGGTGCGACCAGCGCTGGCGCGTGAGTTGGGGCTTGCCGAGAATGTCCTGGTAGCCAGCGGTGGAGGCGACAACATGCTCGGCGCCATCGGCACCGGCAATATCGCTCCGGGCCTGGTGACCCTGAGCCTGGGCACGTCCGGCACGGTATGCGCCTATTCGGACGAGCCGGTGCCTGTCGAGGACGCCATGGTGGCCAACTTCTGTGCCAGCAGCGGCGGTTGGCTACCGTTGATCTGCACCATGAACGTGACGTCGGCGACCAACCGGGTTCGTGAACTCTTCGGCCTCGACCTGGTGGGGTTCAACGACCAGCTCGATCGGGCGCCGATCGGTGCCGAAGGGGTGACGACCCTGCCGTTCTTCAACGGCGAACGTGTGCCGCCATTGCCACAGGCGTCGGCCAGCTTCCTGGGAATGACCAGCGTCAACACCACGCCGGCCAATCTCTGCCGCTCGGTGGTCGAGAGTGCGACCTTCGGCATGCGCTATGGTCTCGAGCGGCTCGGCAAGCTGGCCGCGGGGGCCAGCCAGATCCGCTTGATCGGTGGTGGCGCGCGGAGCCCGGTATGGCGGCAGATCGTCGCGGATGTGACGGGTACGCCGGTGGTCTGCCCCCAGCTCACCGATGCCGCCGCACTGGGAGCAGCCCTGCAGGCGGCCTGGTGCGATCAACGACGGACGGTCAGCCTGTCGGCCCTGTGCGAGCGGTTGGTGCATCTGGATCCGTCGGCCGCCGCCGAACCGCGACCCGCGAATGTCGAGGCTTATCACCAGGCATATGGTCGTTACCGCGAGGCGCTGCAACGGCATCACGGCATCGCCCCAAGGTGAAGGGGCCATGGCCGAGGCAGATAGCGGTATAGATGAAGGGGCTGAGCACAGCGTAACGCAGCACTTCCCCTGCGTAGAGTTTTGTGCAGTGTTCCCCTGATGTTTCAGCGGCTTTCCGGGATCTCCCCGGGCACGCGATAGCGTGGTCCTTGTCGCTGACGTTCCTGTTCGGTACTGGTTTCATCCTCGGCGGGCACGCCCCAGACGGTCTCGCGGCTGCCATCCGGCCATGAATAAGTGGTACAGCCGCTCGACAGCATGGCTGTCAGCGTGATCGAGGCGAACAAGAGGCGGTTCATGAATCTCATGGGGGACTCCTGGAGACGGTCTGGCGAGTCGAGACAGTCGTGATTCGCCGATCATAATGGACACCGGTCCTGTCGAATACCGTTCCGTGAGCACGGTGTGGTGACGACGCCGTTTTTAGCAGGCTAATAACCCTGCTAACATTATGCGCCTTCGAGCCGCTGGCGGCGCCAGTCGGCCAAGGAACTCGTGTTCACAGGAATCCATCGATGTCCCCAGATCAGCGTTTCGCGCGCTGGGTCCGCGTCGCGCTCGCGGCCTTTTGCGTGCTGTTTATCTATTTCGTGCTCGCCGATACCTATATGCCGATGACACCGGAAGCTCGGGTATTGCGACCGGTGGTTCAGGTCGCTCCCGAGGTGGGAGGTCGCGTCGAGTCCGTTGCTGTGGCGAACAACCAGCGTGTCGAGCAGGGTGACGTGCTGTTCGGGATAGATCGTGATCCCTATGAGCTGGCGCTGCATGAAGCGCGCCTGGCGCGGGAAGCGGTGAGCCGGGACAATGCGCTGATCGAGGCCGACCTGGCCGAGGCCCGGGCCAATCTGGAAGCGGCCCGAGTGACTGCCGAGGAGTTGACCTCCGAACGTCGTCGGGCCGAGTCGTTGCTCGATCGGCAGGGCATTTCACGCCAGCGGTTCGACCAGATTGCCGCCGACGAGCGTGAAGCCCGGGCGTCTGTTGAGGCGGCACGGGCCCGCATCCGTCACCTCACCGTCAAGCTCGGCAAGCGCGGCGAGGGCAACCTGCAGCTGCGCCAGGCGGATAACGCCATCGAACAGGCCGAACTCGACCTGTCGCATACCCTGGTGCGCGCTGAACGCCCCGGCGTGGTATCCAACCTCCAGTTGCGGGAAGGTGATTATGCGACCCAGGGCCAGCCCGCGCTGGCGCTGGTGGGGGACCGACTCGACCTGGTTGCCGACCTTCGCGAGAAGAGTCTGCGGCATGTGCGGGAAGGCGAGCCGGCACGGGTGGTGTTCGATGCCTTGCCGGGCAAGGTCTTTACCGCGCGAGTGGTCTCCAGGGATGCGGGGGTGAGGGCCGGCCAGCTAACGGCCGACGGCAGTCTGGCGGATATTCCGACCTCCGATCGCTGGGTGCGTGATGCGCAACGAGTGCGCCTGCATCTCAAGGTGGAAGATCCTCCCCAGCCTCGGCCCGTCAGCGGTGCCCGGGCCACGGTGCAGCTATTGCCCGAGGCCAACCCCCTGGCGAGTCTGTTCGGGGGACTGCAGATTCATCTGATGTCCTGGTTGCATCATGTCTACTAAGCCGCGTGCGCGCACGAGTCTTGCGGGGCTCGGCCATGGCGTGCGGCGTTTGCTGGCCCGTTCGCTGGGACTGGTGATGCCGCATCGCGGCGATGGGCCCGGGATGGAACCGGGGGAGTCTCGCTTTTCTCCCAATGACCTGCGCCAGTGCCTGCGAGTCGCCTGTGGGGCGTGCATCGGCTTCTTGATCAGCCACCTGATGGGCTGGAACTACGGGGTCTTCTTCACTGTCTTTCCGATGTTCATGCTGGGCATGATCCCGGTGTTCAATACCCATGTGGTGCGCCAGTTCCTCGGCAATGCCTGCCTCAACGTGCTCGAAGTGAGTCTGGTGGTGGGGTTGACGCAGCACATGCCCGTGGCCATGACCGGCCTCGTGTTTCTGCTGTTCTATGCGCGCTTCCGGTTGATGGCGAAGGGGCCCTTGTTCGTGTTCGGTGCCAACGGGGTCCTGACTCTGAGCGTGTTGATGCATTTCGCCAGTTATCCGACCCTGGATCTCGCCGATCTGCTGGCCAGCAATCTGGTGGCCAGCGTGCTCGCTGTGGCCATCGCCGCCGTGATGCACTGGGTATTTCCCGACGTCGCGCCGCGTCAGCGGCCGCCGGGAGAAGAAAAGTCGGCAGCTCTGGTACGTCATCAGACGCTGATCGGTGCCATCACGGCGACACTGTCCTTCGTGGTGTTTCAGACGCTGGATCTGCGGGACTCGTTGTCGGCACAGATGGCCACCATCCTGATCCTGTTCTCGCTGGGTTATCACGGTGCACGGGTTTCCGCCGTCAAGCGGGCCGTGGGGACCCTGCTGGGCTGCAACATGGCCATCATCCTGCAACTGGTACTGTTCACCCAGAGCGATCATCTGCTGCTGGTGCTGGTCAGTTACTGGGTCGGCCTGATGCTCTTCGCTCGAGTGCACCTGCTCGAGGGTGGCGGCTCCGGGGTGGGCTTCGGTGGTCTGACGACATTGGGAATCCTCTATGGCCAATATCTCGGGCCCGACCAGGACTTCGTCTATGATGCCCTGTATCGCTTCAGTTCGATGTGTGTGGCGCTGGTCGCCACCCTGGTGGTGATGGCGGTGCTGCATCGCCTGTTGAATGCGTCGGAGCTGACCCGGGCGCATGCCGACTGAGCTTGGGTGTCAGCCGGACATGCCGAGCCAGAGCGGCACATAGACGACCAGCAACAGTACCGCGATCAGGCCGAACAGGTAGGGCAGAATCGCTTGGGTGATACGTTCCAGCGGTAGCTGGGTGACCGAGGAGGCCACATAGAGGTTGATGGCCACCGGCGGAGTGATCATGCCGATGGACAGCCCGACGACGATGATCAGTCCGAAGTGGATCGGGTCGATGCCCAGTTGGGTCGTCAGCGGCAGCAGTACCGGTGTCAGGATGATCAGGGCGCTGGCGGTTTCGATGAATACGCCGGTCAACAGGATCACCGCAACGACCAGCAACATGACCACATAAGGGCTGGACGACAGGGACAGGACGGACTGGGCGATGGCGGTGGGGACCTGTGCGCTGGAGAGCGTCCAGCTCAGGGCCGCCGAGGTGGCGATGACCAGCATGATCACCGAGGTGGTGATGGCCGAGCGAATGAGAATCCGATAGACGTCCTTGAGGGTCAGATCGCGATACACGAACAGTGACACCAGCAGGGCATAGTTGACCGCGACCACGGCGGCTTCGCTTGGTGTGAAGATGCCGGAAAAGATACCACCGAGAATGATGACCGGTGTCATCAGCCCCCAGAAGGCCCCCTTGAAGGTGCGTCCAATGACCGCCGCCGAGAGCGGTTGGCCGCGCGGGTAGGTCCGGCGGTGGGCCTGGACGACGGCGATGCACGCCAGGCCGATGCCCATGGCCAGGCCCGGCAGGAAACCGCCGAGAAACAGGCTGGAGACCGACTGCTGGGCGATCACCGCGTAGATGATCATCGGCACCGAAGGCGGAATGACCACGCCGATGGTGCCGCTGGCGGCGATCAGGCTGGCCGCCGAAGCCGGGTCGTAGCCCTTGCGCTTGAGTTCCGGTACCAGGCTCGTGCCGACCGCCGCGGTTGTGGCGGCACCGGAGCCGGAGATGGCGGCAAAGAACATGCCGGCCATGACCGAGACGATCGACAGCCCGCCGCGGAGAAACCCGAACAGGCTGTCGGCAAAGTCGACCAGCTTTTCGCTGACCTTGCCCTGGGCCATCAAGTCGCCGGTGAGAATGAACATGGGTACCGCGACGAGCGCGAAAGCGTTGACGCCCTGGAACATCTGCTGGGCGAGCACCAGCAGCGGCGTACCTCCATGCCACAGGGCCAGCAGGGTACCGGTGCCGATGGCCAGGGCGATCGGCACGCCCAGCAGCATGAGTGTCAAAAAGGAAAGCAGCAGCAGGACCGTCATTCGCGGGCCTCCCCGGTAGCGCGACCTTGTCCCCGGAACAGCAGCGACAGGATATCCAGCAGGGTGGTCCAGCTCATCAATGCCGCACTGAGCGGGATAACGGCATAGATCCACGTCATCGACAAGCGTAACGAGGCCGATTTCTGGAAGCTCTGCATATGCATGTAGCGATAGCCGATGAGCATCAGGGCCACGAGAAAGGCCAGGGCGGTGGCGCCGGCGAGCAGCCGCATCAGGCGTTGCGGGCGGTCGGGGAGTGCCTCGACCACGAAGTCCACGGCGATATGACGCCCGCCACGATAGGCGAGCGTGGCGGCGAGGAAGGTGATCCACACCAGCAGGAAACGCGCGACCTCCTCGGTCCAGCCGAGAGAGGTGAAGAAGACACGCGAGACGATCTGCAGGGTGATGACGCCGACCATCGCGGCCATGCCGACGAAGACGACAGGGCGAGTGACGGCGTCAATGCCCCGCTCAAGTCGTTCGAGCAGGGCCAGCACTTATTCCAGCGCCTCCCGGATACGTGGCAGATAGTCGCCGAACTGCTCGGCGTACTTGTCGTAGACAGGCGCCACGGCGTTCTGGAAGGCCGAGATGTCTGGCGAGGATTCGATCTGCATGCCCGCGTCGCGCAGCTCGGCCAGTTGTTCGGTACGCATGGCGGCGTTTTGCTCGCGCTCGTATTCGGCGGCGTCCTGAGCGGACGATTCGATCGCTTGCTGGGCGGCTTCGGGCAGTTGCTGCCAGACCGGCATGCCCATGACGAAGATCGCCGGTGCATAGGTGTGTCGTGTCAGGGTCATGTAATCCTGGGTCTCGTTGAGCTTGAACGAGTGGATCACATTGACCGGGTTTTCCTGACCGTCGATCGTGCCTTGTTGCATGGCGGTCAGCGCCTCCGTCCAGGCCATGGGGACGGCGTTGGCGCCCAGTTCGCGGAAGGTGTCGACGTAGACGGGGTTTTCCATCACGCGAATGCGCAGGCCGTCCAGGTCCGCGGGTGAGGTGACCGGGTGGGCGCTGTTGGTCAGGTTGCGAAAGCCGCGTTCGGCATAAGCCAGCCCCTTGAGATTGACGTCGGACAGCTTGTCGAGCAATTCCTGCCCGATGGGGCCATCGAGCACTCCGTAGGCCGCTTCGGGAGAGGAGAAGAGGAAGGGCAGTTCGAAGACCGCCATCTCATCGACGAAGTTGGCGACCGGGCCATTGGTGATTACGCCCATGTCGACGGTGCCGATCTGCATGCCTTCCAGCAGGGTCCGTTCGTCGCCCAGGGTCGCGTTGGGATAGAGGTCGATGGTCACTGCCCCGTCGGTGCGCTCGTCGACCAGTTCCTTGAATTTTTCGGCGGCGATGTGGAAGCCATCCTGTTCGTTGACCACATGGGCCAGGCGCAGGGTGACGGGTTCGATGTCGGTGCTGTCCTGGGCCTGCACGGAAGTGGCGCCCAGCAGGACGGCGAGGCCGAGTGGCAGCGTGCCTTTGGGGAAGGTCGTCATTCGTGTGTCCTTGAAGTCCGCTGTGTCATGGAAGCATTGCGTTTCAGCGCTTCCTTATGGGTTGTGTCTATTATCGAGGCGGATTGCTGAGGATGCCGAGTCAGACGGCTGCGGTCAATTGCAGGCTTATCATGCACCATGGCGCTCGTGGATGGCCGGTGTCGAATGGTCGCGCGATGGCGGAAGGGGTAGCAGGATGGATATGACGCTCGTCGAGCATATGTGGATTGCGGTTGCCATCCAGTTGGGACTGGCGGGACTTCTGGGGTTCAGAGGGGCTGGCGTGGCGGCCGTGATGGTGTTTCTCGGCCGTGAAATCGCCCAGAACGAATTCGAGGCGTTGCGGCTTCCCGAATTCGCGGACATGAGCCTGGCTACCTTGCCCTGGTGGGCGGGACTGCGGCATGGCTGGGGGCTGGGCTCGGTGCTGGATGTTGCTGCCCCGGCGCTGGCCTGCTGCCTGACAGTACTGCTGTGGCGGGCATGGCGGTGGTGGCGTCACCCCATGCAACGAAAAACCGCCACCCGGCATGACCCGTAAGTGGCGGCTTTCCTGTATTCGTGGTCGGAGCGACTGGATTCGAACCAGCGACCTTTGCAACCCCATTGCAACGCGCTACCAAGCTGCGCCACGCTCCGATCCTGTTTCTCGACTTGGCTCATGGCTACCTGAGGCCTCCCCGAGAACGAGGCGTATACTAGCGCGTTCATGAGCAAATGAAAAGCCCCTTTTGCGCTTTTGTTTCAATTGCTTGGCCAAGGGAGACCAGGATGGTGTCCGGCTGCATGGCTTTGCCACAATACGGCATTGTGGAACGAGGCGATGAGCCGGGAGGGGGATATGCCGCTGATCATGGGGATGAGCATGCTGCTGGCATGCCAGATGCTGGGCGAGCTGGTGACGCGTGGGTTGTCGATGCCGGTACCGGGGCCAGTGCTCGGCATGGTGATTCTGTTGGTGGCCTTGATCCTGCGGGGCAAGGTGCCGTCGAGCCTCCGGGTGACCGGTGAAGGCCTGCTGCGTTACCTGACACTGCTGTTCGTGCCGGCAGGGGTCGGTCTGATGGTGCATGGTGCCTTGATCGGGGCCGATCTGCTGCCTATCGCGGTAACGCTGGTGGCGTCCACGGCCCTGACCCTGGGCGTGACCGCCTGGGTGCTGTCGCGCCTGCAGCGCCGGAGAAGGCATGATAAAGGTCGGGAGGGCGCCGCATGAGTGTGGCGGCCCTGGACCAGCTGTGGGTCTATCTGTCCGGCAACCCGCTGCTGTCGTTATTGGCGACACTGCTGGCGTTCATGGTGGCGGTACGCATCAATCGGGCACTCGGCGGTACGCCGCTGTTGCATCCGGTCACCCTGTCCATCGCCATTCTGATCGGCTTCCTCCTGTTGGTCGACATGGATTACGCCACCTATTTCGAGGGAGCGCAGTTCATTCACTTCCTGCTGGGACCGGCCACGGTGGCTCTGGCGATTCCGCTCTATGATCACCGTGAGCGCGTCCGACGTTTGCTCGGGCCACTATTGCTGGCCTGCATCGCGGGCATCGTGACGGCGGTGGCCAGTACCATCGGCCTGGCGATGTTGTTCGGGGTCCGCCCGGAAACCTTGCTGTCGCTGGCACCGCGTTCGGTCACGTCTCCCATTGCCATGGGGATTGCCGAGCAGATCGGCGGCATACCCTCGTTGGCGGCGGGGCTGGTGCTGCTGACGGGCTCCATCGGCTGTGCTCTTGGGCCGGGTATCTTCCGTCTCCTGAGGATTACCGACCCGGCGGTACAGGGCTTCACCATGGGGCTGTCGGCCCATGGTTTCGGAACGGCTCACTCCTTCGCCCGCCTGGGGGCGGTGGCGGGCGCTTTCTCTGGCCTTTCGATGGGGCTGACCGGCCTGCTGACGGCCTTTCTCCTGCCGTTGATCACGCGACTCCTCGGCCTGAACTGACGTATTGACCGGGCAATCAAATAGATCGTCCTGATCTAGTTGATTGTCGCCCGCACCACGCTGGCGCAGAGGCGTGGATCTTCTGGTGTGGCGCGGGCTTGCTTGCCGTCGTCGGGTACAGCGATGCCCGGATGGTCTAGGGTCAAGAGTCAGCAAAGGGGACATGTCGATGGAGGTGGGCAATGTGGCGAGTGATCAAATCGGTCCTGGCGGCTTTCTTCGGGGTACAGAAGGAGAGCCGCCGGCATGAGGACTTCTCTCGAGGACGGGCTTCGCACTTCATTATCGCGGGTATCGTGATGGGGCTGGCACTGGTGTTGTTGATCGCCCTGGTGGCATCGTTAGCCGCCCGATGAGGCGCCGCAGATTTCCGGAGCGTTGAGAGCCGCGTTTATGAATCGACAGTAGAGCGATCCGTGACGAATCTCGAGGCTCTTCTATACTCGATCAAGTAGCGACTAATACAACAACAATGTTCGGGAGGAGGCGGTGCGCATGCGGCTCGTATGGACAGCGGGATTGGTCGCCTGCTCGGGGCTGTCGGAGAGTGTGCTGGCCAATGGCTGGAACATGCCGGTCGGCGTGACCGACGTCAGTCGCGAGATTCATTCTCTGCATATGACGATCTTCTGGATCTGCGTGGTCATCGGCGTCGTCGTCTTCGGCGCGATGTTCTACTCGCTGTTTCGCTACCGTCGCTCGCGTGGCGCCAAGGCCGCCAACTTTCACGAACATACCACCGTGGAAGTCATCTGGACCCTGATTCCGATCCTGATTCTGGTGGCCATGGCGATTCCGGCCACCGCGACGCTCAAGACGATGTATGACGCCTCCGAGGCCGATCTGGACGTCATGGTCACCGGCCAGCAATGGCGCTGGCGGTATTCCTATCTCGGCGAGGACGTCGCCTTTACTTCCAATCTGGCGACATCCCGTTCCCAGGTCAGCGGGGAGAGTGCGAAGGATGAAAACTATCTGCTCGAGGTCGATGAGCCACTCGTGCTGCCGGTGGATCGCAAGGTGCGCCTGCTGATGACGTCGGACGATGTCATCCATTCCTGGTGGGTACCAGACCTGGCCGTCAAGCAGGATGCCGTGCCGGGCTTCGTCAATGAAAACTGGGTGCGTATCAACGAGCCGGGAATCTACCGGGGGCAGTGCGCCGAATTGTGCGGTCGTGATCACGCCTTCATGCCGGTGGTCGTCAAGGCAGTGGAGCCCGAGCGCTTCGATGACTGGCTGGCCGAACGCAAGGAAACTGCCTCTCAGGCAGCACTGGGTGTGGACCGCGAGTGGGAGCTGGATGAACTGATGGAGCGTGGTGAGCAGGTCTACGGCACTATCTGCGCTTCCTGTCACCAGCCTGATGGCTCCGGCAGCCCGCCGGCCTTCCCGGCACTGGCCGGTAACCAGGCGATACTGGAAGATCCGGACTACCACATCGACACCGTGGTCAACGGCGTGTCCGGCTCGGCGATGCCGGCCTTCCGCAGCACTCTGAACGCGGTGGAGCTGGCCGCGGTGATTACCTATGAGCGCAATGCCTGGGGCAACGAAACCGGTGAGGCCATACAGCCGGCGGATATTGCCGAGCTGCTCGACGCGCAGTAACACGCGCTTTTCGATGACGGATACCGAGGGGGATAGACCATGGCTTCGCACCTGCCTCCCAGACCCACCGCCCAGCAGAGTCAGGCCGAGGCCGGCGGAATGGCGTCGGATGAGCATCACCACGGGCCGCGAGGCCTGATGCGCTGGTTGCTGACCACCAACCACAAGGAGATCGGTACCCTGTATCTGATCTTCTCGCTGAGCATGTTCTTCATCGGCGGCATCTTTGCCATGGTGGTCAGGGCGGAGCTGTTTCAGCCCGGGCTGCAACTGGTGCAACCGGAATTCTTCAACCAGATGACCACCATGCATGGCCTGATCATGGTGTTCGGTGCGGTCATGCCGGCGTTCGTCGGGTTGGCGAACTGGATGGTACCGCTGCAGATCGGCGCCCCCGACATGGCGTTGCCACGCCTCAATAACTTCAGCTTCTGGCTGCTGCCGGTGGCCTTCGCGCTGCTGCTTTCCACCCTGGTGATGCCGGGTGGGGCGCCCAATTTCGGCTGGACGTTCTACGCGCCGCTTTCGACCACCTATGCGCCGCCGTCCACGACCTTCTTCATTTTCTCGTTGCACCTGGCGGGCATCAGCTCGATCCTCGGCGCGATCAATATCATCGCGACCATTCTCAACCTGCGGACACCGGGCATGCGGATGATGGACATGTCACTGTTCGTCTGGACCTGGTTGATCACCGCCTTCCTCCTGATCGCCGTGATGCCCGTACTGGCCGGGGTGATCACCATGATGCTGCTGGACATCAATTTCGGCACCAGTTTCTTCAATGCCGCCGGTGGTGGGGATCCCGTGCTATTTCAGCATCTGTTCTGGTTCTTCGGGCATCCGGAGGTCTACATCATGATCCTGCCGGCCTTCGGCATTGTCTCGGTGATCATCCCGACCTTCGCCCGCAAGCGCCTGTTCGGCTATGCCTCCATGGTCTATGCCACGGCGTCCATCGCGATTCTCTCTTTCCTGGTCTGGGCGCATCACATGTTCGTCGTGGGCCTGCCTCTGGTGGCGGAGCTGTTCTTCATGTACAGCACCATGCTGATCGCCGTGCCCACCGGGGTGAAGGTGTTCAACTGGATTACCACGCTGTTCCGGGGGTCGCTGACCTTCGAGCCGCCGATGCTGTTTGCCCTGGCATTCGTGGTGCTGTTCACCATCGGTGGGTTTTCGGGGTTGATGCTGGCCATCTCGCCGGCGGACTTCCAGTACCACGATACCTATTTCGTGGTCGCGCACTTCCATTACGTGCTGGTGCCAGGAGCCGTGTTCGCCATCATGGCGGGGGTCTATTACTGGTTGCCCAAGTGGACTGGTCATTACCCCCATACGCGTCTGTCGCAGTGGCACTTCTGGCTGTCGGTGATCGGGGTGAACCTGACCTTTTTCCCCATGCATTTCGCTGGACTCGCCGGCATGCCGAGGCGAATTCCGGACTACGCTCTGCAGTTTGCCGATTTCAACATGATCACCAGTATCGGGGCCTTCATGTTCGGGATCTCGCAATTGCTCTTCGTGGCGGTGGTGGTGCTTTGCGTGCGCGGTGGCGAAAAAGCACCGGCCAAGGCCTGGGACGGTGCCGAAGACCTTGAGTGGACGATTCCGAGCCCGGCACCGCTGCATACCTTCGAAACGCCGCCGCACTTCGAGCCGCATCGACACTGATGGCTGACGCCGGGAGGCATGCATGGCGCGACAAGGTATCCAGGATGCTCGCAAGGGCGTCAGGCGTACCGTGGCCAGGACCCTGGTGGCGCTGGCCGGGATGTTCGTCTTCGCCTTTGCTCTGGTGCCCTTGTACGACGTCTTCTGCCAGGTCACCGGGCTCAACGGCAAGACCTCGAACCAGGCTCAGGCGCTGGCTCACGAGGGTGCCGACCAGGACCGGGTGGTGACCATGCAGATCATCACGAGAGGGAGCCCCGGGTTACCGTGGTCCCTGGAGGCGCACACCCGACAGATCCGGGTACACCCGGGG
Organism: Halomonas sp. I1; assembly: GCF_032334135.1. Lineage (NCBI taxonomy): Bacteria > Pseudomonadati > Pseudomonadota > Gammaproteobacteria > Oceanospirillales > Halomonadaceae > Halomonas > Halomonas sp. I1. The sequence goes on along the minus strand of NZ_JAVXUS010000002.1, from coordinate 186,850 downwards.
CAGAGTGCCGAGGTCCACTTCACGTTCGAGAACCTGGGCGACGAGGCCAGTGTGGCCCGAGCGGTACCCAGTGTGTCGCCCTCGGAAGCGTCTCTGCACCTTCGCAAGCTGGCGTGCTTCTGTTTTCAGAATCAACGCCTGGCGTCGGGCGAGCGTTTCGAGGCTCCCCTGGTTTTCCAGTTGACGCGGGATCTGCCGGACGACATCAAGACGGTCACGCTGGTCTATACCCTTTATCGGCAGGACGCGGCACCGTCCCGGAAAAGCGGGACTCAGGCGAGAGGAGGTGACGCATGAGCGGTGGCAGCTATTACGTACCGGCATCGAGCAAGTGGCCGGTACTCGGGTCTATCGCACTGGGCGCCATGATGGTCGGCACTGGTGTGATGCTGGTGCATGGCGCTTCGGGCATGCCGGTCATGGCGATTGGCCTGGTCGGGATCCTGGTGGTGATGACGCTGTGGTTCCGTGATGTGGTCCACGAGTCTCGCAAGGGGCTCTACGATGCCCAGATGGACCGCTCCTTTCGCTGGGGGATGGGCTGGTTCATTTTCTCTGAAGTCATGTTCTTTGCCGCGTTCTTCGGTGCTCTCTTCTACATCCGGACCTTCGCGTTGCCATGGCTCGACGGTGAAGGGGCCAAGGGTGTCGCCGCGCTGCTATGGCCCGATTTCACAGCTTCCTGGCCATTGCTGGAACCACCGGATTCGGCCATTCAGGGGCCCCATCAGACCTTCAGCCCCTGGCACTTGCCGTTGGTCAATACCCTGATCCTGGTGGGCTCCAGCATCACCTTGACGGTAGCGCACGAGGGGCTCAAGGAAGGTCGCCGCGAGACGGCACGCCACTGGCTGACGCTGACCGTGCTGCTAGGGCTGTGCTTCATCGCGATTCAGGGTATCGAGTATCGGGAAGCCTATGTCCATTACGGCATCACCCTGCAGGCAGGGATCTATGGGGCAACCTTCTTTCTACTGACGGGGTTCCATGGTGCCCATGTGATCGTCGGTACCCTGATTCTGATTGCCATTCTGGCAAGAGTATGGCGGGGGCACTTTTCCGAGGAACATCATTTCGGTTTCGAGGCGGCGGCCTGGTACTGGCACTTCGTGGATGTGGTCTGGATCGGCCTCTTTACCTTCGTCTACGTCTTTTGAATCGCAGGGGGAGCGGTATCAACTGCCGAGGCCGCCTCCATAGAAACCGTACAGGAGTAATGCGAGAAGCAGGGCAGCCAGACAGACACGCAACTTGAGGGAAATGAGCACGCGACGCGAGCGACCGCCATCCTTGAGCAGGAAACCGGCACCGGCGGCGAGACTCGCGACCATGGCAAGAAAGACGAGGGCGATCAGGACTTTGAGAAGCATGTCGGACTCCATGACGAGGTTTTCCACACGAGCTCGGTCCAGCCGTCGCCTGATGGTCTGGTTCGGGTTCTGGGCCTGTCTGGTGATTCTCGGACTCGGACTCGGACTATGGCAGTGGGAGCGTGCCGCCGACAAGCGCGACTTGCTGGCGCGTTTCGAGTCGGCCCCCCGTCTGGTGGCGCCCGAGTCTGCACCGCCCGGTGGCGCTCGGATCACCGTGACGGGAGAGTACCTGCAGGATGAGACGCTGTTTCTCGACAACCGCATTCACGGGGAGCGACTCGGTGTGGCGGCCCTGACGCCTCTGCGTGGTGAAGATGGACGTCTGTGGCTGGTGGAGCGGGGGTTCATGCCCATGGGGCCGAGCCGCGAAACCCCGCGCGTGTCGACGCCGACTGGCCAGGTGACGTTGCAAGGGCGCTGGCAGATGGCCGGAGAGTCGGCACCGCTCTTCGGACCCAATCGAGAGGGCAAACGACTGCAGCGCATCGACCTCGGGGCCTGGGACATGCCGGGAGGCTTTGCCCATGATGGCTGGTTGCACCTTGAAACTGGCAAGGGGCACTTGACCTCCTGGTGGCGTCCGAATGTGTTGCCGCCGTCTCGCCATATCGGCTATGCCGTCCAGTGGTGGGGGCTGGCGATAACGGCACTGGTGGTCATGGTCGTCGGCGCTCGCCGGTGGCGCCGTGATGGACCCGAGCCCTCGCCTGAAACCAAGGAGACACGCCGATGACCGATGCCCGTATCGTTCGTTCTCGATTCAAGCTGCTGGCGCTGTTTGCCGTGTTTGTCCTGCCCATGGCGATGGCCTGGGGTATGGTCGAGTGGCGGCTGGGCATTCCCGATGAGCGTACGGCCCACGGCACGCTGCATCCTGATATTCCGCGACTGTCCGAGTGGCCTTTGAACGAGGTGGAGAAGGAAGGGGACGGCGATTGGCTGGTGGCCTTCGATTGCGTGAACGGTTGTGCCGAATCGGCAGACCGCTGGTGGCGTGTCCATCGTGCCCTGGGGCGTGATGCTCATCGGGTCAGCCGGTTGCGCATCGGTGGGGCGGAGGGGGTAGCACTGCCTGGTGAAGCGATCGTGTCGTGGCGCGACATACCGGCCTGGCGGGCTCCCGGGAGTCTCTGGATTCTCGATCCGGACGGTCGGCCGGTTCTGAGCTATGAGGAGGGCGTAGAGGCGTCGAATGTACTGGAGGACATCGAGCGCCTGCTGGAGCTGAACCCCGAGCCACCTCTGGCACGTCGGCGCGATGAATGACGGGAGGGTCGGAGGATGCACGATGTATGCCTGAAAGATCAGCGCTACCGGGCAAGAGTGAATGAGTTGCGCTGGCTGAGTCTACTGGGAATGCTGCTTTCTGCCCTGGTCGTGCTGGCCGGTGCCTGGACTCGATTGGTGGATGCCGGCCTGGGCTGTCCGGACTGGCCAGGGTGCTACGGACAGTGGGTGGTGCCGGACGAGACCCGCGCCCTGGCGCACTCTCCTGATGTGCCTCTCGATACGTCCAAGGCGTGGATGGAGATGCTGCATCGCTATCTGGCCTCGTCGCTGGGGCTGCTGGTCGTTGCCGTCGTGTTGCTGGGCAGGCGGCTTAGGCATCTCGCCGGTTTTCCATGGCGGCTCTCGCTGGGATTGCTGACACTCATCCTGGTGCAGGGTGCCTTCGGTGCCTTCACCGTGACGCTTCAGTTATGGCCTCAGGTAGTGACGTTGCACCTGCTGGGGGGCATGGCCGTCATGGGAGGTTTCCTGTGGTTGCACCTGCGGTTTCGGCGTCTGCTGTCACCAGGCACGTCGCGACGGCAGCCGCGACGACTGACCCCCTTGTGGGGGGTAGCGCTGGCCCTTCTGGTTCTGCAGCTCGCTCTCGGTGGCTGGACGTCGAGCAACTACGCCGGTATCGCCTGCCAGGGATTCCCGACTTGCAATGCCCAGTGGTGGCCGAACCTTGATTGGGGGGAAGGGTTTCACCTGACGCAGACGGTGGGACCCAACTATCTGCACGGGCAGCTGCATGCTGAGGCGCGAAGCGCGATCCAGGTCGGACATCGCCTGGGGGGAGCAGCGCTCTTTCTCTGCCTTCTGGGGCTCGGCCTGCGACATCGTCGTGATCGCGAGGTGTCCCCCTGGCTGGGGGTGATGGGAGGCGCCTGCCTGCTGCAGGCGGCACTGGGCATTGCCAATGTGCTGTTGTGGCTGCCGCTGTGGCTGGCCTTGTTGCATACGGCGGGGGCGGCCGTGCTGGTGGTGGCGACATTACTGGCGGTCTGGCAGTGGCGATGGGGTGACTCCATGCACCGTTCGCTGCCATCGGTGACGACGAGGGAGTGGATGCATGCATGACGCTCGACCGGTGACTCGGGAAGCACTCATGCCGATATGGCGTGATCTCGTGACGCTCGGCAAGCCGCGAGTGGTGTCGGTGATGCTGGTCTGCAGTCTGGTGGGGATGCTGTTGGCCCGACCGGTGCCGCCCTTCGATAAAATGCTGCTGGGGTTGCTCGGTATCGGCCTTGCTGCCAGCGGCGCTGCGGCCTTCAACCATGTCGTGGATCGCCGTCTGGATGCGCTGATGCTGCGGACGGCCTCGCGCCCTCTGGCCACTCGGCGCCTGTCGATGCCATTGGCCCTGGGGTGGGCAACCCTGTTGTCGGTAACAGGGGTCGGGCTGCTGCATGTCGGGGTCAACCCCTTGACGGCATGGCTCACTCTCGGCTCATTGATCGGCTACGCCCTGATCTATACGGCCTTCCTCAAAAGAGCCACGCCGCAGAATATCGTGATCGGTGGCGTAGCTGGTGCGGCGCCCCCGCTGCTGGGCTGGACGTCGGTGAGCAACCAGCTTGGCCCCGAGCCGTTGCTGCTGGTGCTGATCATCTTTGCCTGGACGCCGCCGCATTTCTGGGCCTTGGCCATCCACAAGCGCGATGAGTATGAGCGCGCCGGGGTCCCCATGCTGCCGGTGACCCATGGCGACGCTTTCACTCGCTTGCAGGTGTGGCTCTACGGCTGGTTGACGGTCGCGGTGACATTGCTGCCTTTTGTCATTGGCATGAGCGGCTGGATCTACCTGGTGGGCGTCACCGTGTTGAACGCCCGCTTCATGTGGTGGAATGGCCGTGTCTGGCGTGGGCGGGATCCGAAAGCGCCGCTCGCGGCTTTCTGGTTTTCCATTCGCTATATTCTGGGGGTCTTCGTCGTCCTGCTGGTGGATGCCTATGCCGGATTATGGTGGGCCTGACGCGGGTAAAAGCCTTGAATCTCGGAGGCGCCTGGAGATGCCGGGCAGATGACAGCGAGGCTGTGCTGTTGATGTCCAGAGATGCCGAGTGCCGGCGAGATGGGTTGGTCCCCCGAGTGGTGCGGTTTAGAATGACCGGCTTTACCGCTTGAATGCCAGACGTAACGGGAAACCTTTCATGACCAATACCACCGCCGTGATTCTGCTCGGGCTGGCCCTGGCCGTCGTCGCCGGCCTGGGAACCTATGCCGTGACCCTATGGCGGGAGGTCCGTCGTCGCGAGGCATTTCGCGAGGAAGAGCTGCGTCGGGCCCATGAAAACTGCCTGGAGAATCTCGAGCTGGTTGCCAATGCTTTGCATCAAGGGCAGGTCGATATCACGGAGGGTGCATGGCGCTGCAAGACATTGCTGGATATTCTCGATCCGTCTTTGGCGTCGCGACCGGAATTCCTGGCATTTGCCGAGGTTCATGAGCGAACCCGTCATCTTCATACCCATTCTGCGCGCCAGGCCTTGAGCCCCAGGGCGCGATTTCACGAGGATCGGGAGCGCCTGGAAGTGGAGGATGAGTGGCGTGATGCCGTCATGGAAGCGGCCGCGAATGCGCTCCAGTTTCGCCGTGACTGGCCGGGTTCCTTGCATTGATTTGAATGACCTAAACAAAACAATGTATTACACTTTCCAGTGCGTTTTTCGATTGAAAGGGGACTCAGTCTCCGGCAAGCTGCTAATCGCAACGTAGATGGCTGATAAAAGGATAGAGTTCCGAGTCATCACGCGTTGATTGGCCGAGATCGCGATTTCGTGCTTTCTTGGTCGGTGTGGGCGGACAAGATCCGTCTCTGGTTGGCCATACCATCGGACTCGCTGGATGGCTAAGCCCTATGCTGGCCCCGCTAGATTTGTGTCAAGAAGGAGTCTTACATGAAAAAATCAACGACTGGCTTGTTGCTTGGTTCCGCGCTGGTGGTCGGTCTGTCCGGCTGCGCCAGTTCGGCGTCTCAATCCTCCGGCATGGGCGACAGCTCGGCGTCCGACCGTGCCTGGTACAAACATCCGGCTGTCTGCAGTGTGGCAGGCGGCCTGATCGGTGCTGGCATCGGTTACAGCGCCGTCAAGGATGACGATGAGGATACCGGTGCCTACATCGGCGGTACTGTCGGTGCCACGGCCGCTGCGCTGCTGTGTGCCGAGCCGAACAAGGGCCCGGCTCCCGTCGGTGACAGCGATGGTGATGGTGTGCCGGACGATCAGGATCAGTGTCCGGGTACCCCGGCCGGTGTCGCTGTCGACGCCGTGGGCTGCCCGCTGGATTCCGATGGTGACGGCGTCCCGGACTATCAGGACCAGTGCCCGGGTACTCCGGCCGGTGCCGAGGTCAACGCTCTGGGCTGCGTCGAGGACCTGGTGCTGGAGGACGTCAACTTCGAGTTCGACTCTGCTCGCCTGACCATGGGTGCCGAGTCGGTCCTGAGCGACGTGGCTTCCAAGCTGCGCGCCAATGACAACGTTCGTGTTCGTATCGAAGGCCACACCGACTCCGTCGGCCCGGCCGGTTACAACAAGGACCTGTCCCAGCGTCGTGCCGATTCCGTGGCGAGCTACCTGGCCAGCCAGGGCATTGCCGCCAATCGCATGACCACCATCGGCTATGGCGAAGAGCAGCCGGTCGCCAGCAACGACACCAAGGCCGGCCGTGCCGAGAACCGTCGTGTCGAGCTCGGCGAGTGGGAGTGATCCTCTCCTGAGTCGACCCCTGACGCCTCGGCCGCGAGCCGGGGCGCGGTAACGTCGGAAAGGCGCCTTCGGGCGCCTTTTTCATTGGCGATCCGGCTCACCCATGGCGCCGCCGGCAGGGCGTCTGGTAGGCTAGCATCGCTCAAGGCAACCCATCTTTTCGCGACATGTGATCCCTGGTATGGATCACCACTGTGCACAAGGAATCGCTTCATCATGCCCATCGTGACCCTGCCGGACGGCAGCCAGAGATCCTTCGACGAGCCCCTTTCCATCATGCAACTGGCCGAGAGCATCGGCACCGGCCTGGCCAAGGCCTGTGTAGCCGGCCGCATCGATGGCGAGCTGGTGGATGCGGCGGATGTCATCGACCATGACGCCGAAGTGTCGATCATCACCGCCCGTGATCCCGAGGGGTTGGACATCATTCGCCACTCCTGTGCCCACCTGATCGGCCATGCGGTCAAGCAGCTCTACCCGGATGCCAAGATGGCCATCGGTCCGGTGATCGAGGATGGGTTCTATTACGATATCGACTTCGGCCGCTCGGTGACGCCCGAGGATCTCGAGGCCATCGAGGCGCGCATGAAGGCGCTGATCGAGACCGGTTACGATGTCGTCCGCGAGTACGTCGATCGTGATCGCGCCATGCTGACCTTCCTCCATCGTGACGAGCCCTACAAGCAGGAGATCGTGCGCGAGATCCCGGACGGGGAGACGATTCGTCTCTACCATCATCAGGAATACATCGACATGTGCCGGGGGCCTCATGTCCCCAACACGCGCCACCTCAAGGCCTTCACGTTGACCAAGCTGGCCGGTGCCTACTGGCGTGGCGACGCCGAGCGACCCATGCTGACGCGAATCTATGGCACTGCCTGGGGGGACAAGAAGCAGCTCAAGGCTTATCTCAAGCGCCTCGAGGAAGCCGAGAAGCGTGACCACCGCAAGCTGGCGCGCAAGCTCGATCTCTTCCACATGCAGGAGGAGGCGCCGGGCATGGTGTTCTGGCACCCTCGCGGTTGGACACTCTGGCAGGTGGTCGAGCAGTACATGCGCCAGGTGTACAAGGACGGCGGCTATCAAGAGATCCGTTGCCCGCAGGTGATGGATGTGTCGCTGTGGAAGAAGTCTGGCCACTGGGACAATTATGCCGATGGCATGTTCTTCACCGAATCGGAGAAGCGCGAATACGCGCTCAAGCCGATGAACTGCCCGGGGCATGTGCAGGTCTTCAATTCCGGCCTGCGCAGCTACCGTGAATTGCCGGTACGTTACGGCGAATTCGGCGGTTGTCACCGCAATGAACCCTCCGGTGCCCTGCATGGCATCATGCGGGTACGGGCCTTTACCCAGGACGATGGTCATGTCTTCTGCACCGAAGAGCAGATCGAGTCCGAGGTAACCAGCTTTCATCGCCAGGCGCTTCAGGTCTACAGCGACTTCGGCTTCGAGGACATCGCCGTCAAGATTGCCCTGCGCCCGGAAAAACGGCTCGGCGATGATGCGGTCTGGGATCGTGCCGAGGAAGCGTTGCGCGGCGCGCTTCGGACCTGTGATGTCGATTGGGAGGAGTTGCCGGGCGAGGGTGCTTTCTATGGCCCCAAGATCGAGTATCATATGAAGGATTGCCTGGGGCGCGAGTGGCAGGTCGGTACCATGCAGGTCGACTTCATGATGCCGGTGCGCCTCGGGGCCCAGTATGTCACCGAGGATGGAGATCGGCGCTCGCCGGTGATGCTGCACCGGGCCATCGTCGGCTCGATGGAGCGCTTCATCGGCATCCTCATCGAGCACTATGCCGGCGCCATGCCGTTGTGGCTGGCTCCCCAGCAGGTTGTAGTGTTGACGATCACCGATGCGCAGCGCGACCATGCCATTTCACTCGAGCAGCGCTTGCAGAAAAAAGGCTTGCGAGTCAAGGCGGACTTGAGGAATGAGAAGATCGGCTTTAAAATCCGCGAGCATACGTTGCAGAAGGTCCCCTATCTCCTGGTGGTGGGAGATAAGGAAGTCGAAGCCGACTCGGTGGCCGTGCGCTCGCGCAGTGGCGAGGATCTCGGCACCATGACGGTGGATGCCTTCATCGACCGGATTCAGGCCGAGCGGCGCTAGCGACATCTTCCAAGACTGAAGTGGAGACGGAACCATCAAGAGAAGCAACCCCAGAGGACGCCCGCAGGACAAGCGTCCACCGATGAACGAGAGAATTACCGATGAGCAGGTACGCCTGATCGACAGCGATGGCGAGCAGCTGGGCATCATGCCCACTCGCGATGCGCTGGAGCGTGCCGAATCGGCTGGTATGGATCTCGTGCAGATTTCCAATGCCGATCCTATCGTTTGCAAGATCATGGATTACGGCAAGTTCGTCTTCGAGCAGAAGAAACAGAAGGCGGCTCAGAAGAAGAAGCAGAAGCAGATCCAGGTCAAGGAAGTCAAATTCCGGCCTGGCACCGACGAGGGTGACTATCAGGTCAAGATGAAGAACCTGACACGATTCCTCGAAGGTGGCGACAAGGGCAAGGTCACGTTGCGCTTCCGCGGTCGCGAGATGGCCCACCAGGACATCGGCCGTAAGTTGATGGAGCGCATCGCCGCGGATCTCGAAGAGATCGGCACCGTCGAGTCCTTCCCCAAGATGGAAGGACGCCAGATGATCATGATCATTGCCCCCAAGAAGAAGTAAGTGAAGAAGAAGTGATCCGGCGGCCAGTCAAACGGGTGGCAGGTAATGTGCTTGCCATCGGCCCCGGGTTTTCTCAAGAACCTCGAGCGGAGTTCAACTCATGCCGAAGATCAAGAGCAACAGCGGCGCTGCCAAGCGCTTCAAGAAGACGGCCAACGGCTTTAAGCACAAGCAGTCGTTCCGTAGTCACATCCTGACCAAGAAGTCCACCAAGCGTAAGCGTCAGCTGCGTGGTATGAAGCAGATCCACGACGCCGACAAGCAGCTCGTGCAGCGCATGCTGCCGAACCTGTAACCCTTGGTTGCCATTCTTCAACGTCAGGAGTAAGCCATGACTCGTGTCAAACGTGGTGTCGTCGCACGCCGCCGTCACAAGAAAATTCTCAAGCAGGCCAAGGGCTACTACGGAGCCCGTTCGCGCGTCTTTCGCGTGGCCAAGCAAGCCGTCATCAAGGCCGGTCAGTACGCCTACCGTGACCGTCGCCAGCGCAAGCGCCAGTTCCGCGCCCTGTGGATCCAGCGCATCAACGCCGGTGCCCGTCAGCATGGTCTGTCCTACAGCCGTTTCGTCGGCGGTCTGAAGAAGGCCGGGATCGAGATCGATCGCAAGGTGCTGGCCGATCTGGCCGTGAACGAGAAGGCAGCATTTGCCGCCATCGTCGAGAAGGCCAAGGCTGCCCAGTAAAGAGGGTCGAGAGGGTGCGGTGTCAGCCGAGCGCCACGCGCCGCCCCGATGATCGTCGCAGGGGAAGAGCAGCCGCTCTTCCCCTGTTTTTTTGCATGCGACACCCGGTCGCGTCGACGCTGTCCGTACAGCAGGGCACTGATCGGCGATGACGGGGCCAAGAATTCGGAGCATCAACGGATGGACCACCTTCCCACACTGGTCGCCGAGGCCCGCGACGCCATCCAGGCCGCCGAAAGCATGGCCGTGCTGGATGAGCTGCGTGTACGCTATCTCGGCAAGAAGGGCGAGATCACCGCGCTGCTCAAGGGCCTGGGCCAGCTGCCGGCGGAAGAGCGTCCGGCCGCGGGGGAGCGTATCAACCAGGCCAAGCAGGCGTTGGCCACCGAGCTCGATGAGCGTAGGCAGACGCTCGAGAAAGCCGCCCTCGAAGCGCGGCTGGCCGCCGAAAAACTGGATGTGACACTGCCGGGGCGTGGCCAGCCCGGCGGCGGTCTGCATCCGGTGACCCGGACCCTGGAGCGCATCGAGGGGCTGTTTACCCATGTCGGTTTCGATGTTGCGGTCGGGCCGGAAATCGAAGACGACTACCACAACTTCGAGGCCCTCAATATCCCTGCCCATCATCCGGCGCGGGGCATGGCCGATACCTTTTATTTCGATGCCACCCGACTGCTGCGGACGCATACGTCGCCGGTACAGGTACGCACCATGAAACGCACCGAGCCGCCGATTCGCATCGTCTGCCCGGGGCGGGTATACCGCAGCGACTCCGATCTGACACACACGCCGATGTTCCATCAGGTGGAAGGCCTGCTGGTCGACGAGGACGTCCGGTTTTCCGACTTGAAAGGCACCATCCAGGACTTTCTGCATGCCTTCTTCGAGCGTGACGACCTGGCCGTGCGCTTTCGACCGTCCTACTTCCCCTTCACCGAGCCCTCGGCGGAGGTCGATATCCAGTGCGTGATGTGTGACGGAGGCGGCTGCCGAGTCTGCTCCCACAGCGGCTGGCTGGAAGTCATGGGCTGCGGCATGGTGCACCCGGAAGTGTTCCGCCACTCTGGTATCGACAGCGAGCGCTATACGGGCTTTGCCTTCGGCATGGGGGCCGAGCGGCTGGCTATGCTGCGCTATGGCGTCAACGATCTGCGGTTGTTCTTCGACAACGATCTGCGCTTCTTGCAGCAGTTTGCCTGATTGTCACCAGTACACAGCCAGGGAGCATTGTCGTCAGGCCCGGTGAGTAGGGGCGGAGACAGGTCGTCGAGAAGGTCCTGCGCAGGGGTGAGGAGGATGGCTCCGAACGAGCTGGCCTTGGATGGTCAGCACCGGCCCTGCAAGCGGAGCGGAACGCGAGAGCTCCGCAGAGCACAGATAGCGGGCAGCGCTTTCCCGTAGACCTGTCGACGGCCCGAGCTCCGTGTTGCCGACTGCGATACTCCTAGAGAGCACAGCGATAGGATTTGTCATGAAATTTTCCGAACAGTGGCTGCGTGAATGGGTCTCTCCGGCGTTGTCGACTCAGGCACTGGCCGATCAGATCACCATGGCCGGCCTCGAGGTGGATGGGATAGAGCCCGTGGCGTCGGCCTTCGATGGCGTGGTGGTGGCCGAGGTGGTCGAGCGGGCGCCGCACCCCGATGCCGACAAGCTCAATGTCTGCCAGGTGGATGATGGCATCGAGCGGCTGCAGGTCGTCTGCGGTGCACCCAATGTCGCCGAGGGGCAAAAGGTGGCGTTCGCCCGGGTAGGCGCCGTGCTGCCCGGCGACGCCAAGGCTGAGGGTTTCAAGATCAAGAAGGCCAAGCTGCGTGGCGTCGAGTCCCGCGGCATGATCTGCTCCGCCTCCGAACTGGGGCTGGAGGAAGACACCTCCGACGGTATTCTTGAACTGCCGTCCGGGGCGCCGGTCGGTGAAGACTTTCGCGCCTACATGACGCTCGACGACAGCACCATCGAGGTGGACCTGACGCCCAATCGGGGGGACTGTCTGAGTGTCAAGGGCATGGCCCGCGAGGTCGGCGTGCTCAATCGCTTGCCGGTCTCGGGACCGCATATCGACCCGGTGGCACCCGTTCACGATGAAACCTTCCCGGTGCGTGTCGAGGACGCCGAGGGGTGCCCGCGCTACCTTGGCCGGGTGATCAAGGGCGTCGACGTCACGGCCGAGACGCCGCTGTGGATGGTCGAACGTCTGCGTCGTGGCGGCGTGCGCGCCATCGACCCGGTGGTCGATGTCACCAATTACGTCATGCTCGAACTCGGTCAACCCTTGCACGCCTTCGACCGGGCCAATCTCGACGGTGCCGTAGTGGTGCGTCGGGCTCGCCAGGGCGAACAACTGGCGTTGCTCGATGGCCAGACCATCACGCTGAGCGGCGATACCCTGATCATCGCCGATGAACGAGGCCCCCTGGCCATTGCCGGCGTCATGGGGGGGGAGCATTCGGGCGTGAATACCGAGACGCGTGATATCTTTCTCGAGGCGGCTCACTTCTCGCCCCTGGCGGTGGCCGGGCAGGCGCGCGCCTACGGGTTGCATACCGATGCGTCGCATCGTTTCGAGCGCGGTGTCGACCCCGCGCTTGCCCGGGAGGCCGCCGAACGGGCCACGGTTCTGTTGCTGGAAATCACCGGCGGTGAAGCCGGCCCGCTGACCGAAGTCGCCGACGCATCCCGGCTCCCCGGTGATCGCGAGGTGGTGCTGCGTCGCGAGCGGCTCGATCAAGCCCTGGACAAGGTACTGCCCGCCGACGAGGTCGGCGAGATTCTCGAGCGCCTGGGCCTGGTCGTCGAGGGTATCGATGAGGGCTGGCGGGCCAGGGTGCCTAGCTGGCGTTTCGATATCGCCATCGAAGAAGATCTTATCGAGGAAGTGGCGCGCATCCATGGCTACAACCAGCTGCCGGCGCGTCACCCGCGAGCACATCTCGGGCCGCGCCCGGATCATGAGGCGCGCACGCCGCTCTCGGCTCTGCGTCATCGGATGGTGTCGCGCGGCTACTTCGAGGCGGTGACCTACAGTTTCGTGTCGCCGGAGCTCCAGGAAACGCTGCTGCCTCAGGCCGTGTCGCCGGTGCTGGCCAACCCGATCTCCAGCGATCTGTCGGTGATGAGGGCTAGCCTCTTTCCCGGTCTGGTACGGGCGCTCGAGCACAACCTCAACCGTCAGCAGAATCGCGTCCGGCTATTCGAGACGGGCCTGGTGTTCCGGGGAGAGCTGGATGATCTCGACCAGGTACCGATGCTCGGCGCGCTGGTCTGTGGCGGCCGTGAACCCGAAGGGTGGAGCGGCGGCAAGCAGAAGGTGGACTTCTTCGATCTCAAGGGGGATCTGGAGAGCCTGATCGAGATGGGCGGAGAGATGGAAGCCTGGCGCTTCGAGCCCGGTGAACATCCTGCCTTGCACCCCGGTCAATGTGCCCGCGTGATGTACCGTGGCCAGGAAGCCGGATGGATTGGTACGCTGCATCCGGCCGTACGTGCCCGCCTCGGTCTCAAGGTCGACGCTCTGCTCTTCGAGGTACGGCTGGATGCCCTGACTCATGGCCGCGTTCCGGCGTTTCAGCCATTGTCCCGTTACCCCGAGGTGCGACGCGATCTGGCCTTCCTGGTCGACGCGGAGCAGCCGGTGCAGGCCTTGCTGGATACGCTGCGCGCCCAGGCCGGCGAATGGCTGGTCGAGGCGCACCTGTTCGATGTCTATCAGGGCAAGGGGGTGCCGGAGGGGCGAAAGAGCGTGGCATTGGGCTTGACCTGGCAGCATCCTTCGCGCACGCTAAATGACGATGAAATCAACCAGTTGGTCGATGCCATCGTCGAGGAGTCGCGTCTGCACCTGGGTGCCGAGTTGCGCGCGTGAAGGCCTCGAGGCGGCTCATGAAGCAGGAACTGGCTCGGCCACCACAGCGTGAGGAAAGCGACATGGGTGCCTTGACAAAGGCCGAGCTGGCCGAACACCTGCACGCCGAGCTTGGCCTCTCCAAGCGTGAGGCCAAGTCCATGGTGGAGTCCTTCTTCGAGGAGATCCGAGGCTGTCTGCGCGAGAATGAACAGGTCAAACTGTCCGGTTTCGGCAATTTCGATCTTCGCGACAAGCGTGAGCGGCCGGGGCGCAACCCCAAGACAGGGGAAGAAATTCCGATCTCCGCGCGTCGCGTCGTGACTTTCCGGCCCGGTCAGAAACTCAAGTCTCAGGTCGAGGAATACGCTGGCGACGAAAGCTGACTCTGTCGTCACATCACATCGAACCATGCAACGAACGCCGTCATTTCCCGTGAAATGACGGCGTTTTCATCTCGCAACGAAGCGATTTGTCCGCGCCGGCATTTATACAGTGTTTTCCAGAGACCAGGTGATCACCACCTTGATCAGGTAAGCCAGCATCCCGCCGCCGAGCACCACGAACAGCATGATGGTGCCGAACCGGCCTGCTCCTGACTTGCGGGCCAGGTCCCAGATGATGAACCCCATGAACAACATGAGGCCGCCGATCATGACAGGCGTGATCCAGGCATCGAAGGCGTGCTGCATGTCTCCTCCACTACGTCGGTAACCCGGGCGAGTATACGCGATTCCCGGACATGCGGGCATGCCCCACGGCGTGCGGCATCGGGGTGCACATGTTACTATCCGGCTGAATTTTCAAGGCAAGCTTCGCGACATGCCCAAGCTCAAGATCTTCGTAGGAACCGTATATGGCGGTGCGCTGGATGTGGCCGAACAGGTCGCCCCGCTGTTCGAACAGGCTGGTTATGACGTGTCGATCTTCGACCAGCCGACACTGGATGATCTGGTCGGCTCACCGACGGATCTGGCCCTTTTCTGTACCTCGACGACCGGCAGTGGCGACTACCCAGGCAGCCTCGTTGCCTTCGTGCGCGAGCTGGAGGCGAAGAGCCCGGGGCTTGTCGGCCTGCGTTACGGTCTGATCGCCATGGGCGACAGCTCTTACGTGGACTCTTTCTGTGGTGCCGGTCGCCGCCTCGACGAGGTATTGCAGGGGCAGGGAGCCGAGCGCCTCGGCGAGCGCCTCGAAGTGGATGCGATGGAAACCTTCATGGCCGATGATGCCGCCTTGCCCTGGGCCGAAGAGTGGATCGAGTCCCAGCAACTCAAGGTGGCCTGAGCATGACGGCTTCACCGGAGCGCTGCAGCCTGCTGATCGGGGTGCTGATCCTGATGGGGGGCAGCATGCCGCGCTACGTCATCGGTGGCCATGATACCCATCTGACCTTGATGTTGATCGGTGGGGTCGCCGTGGCGGCGCTCGCCGCTTTCCAGTGGTGGCTGTTGCCCACCGAGTCGCGTGCCGCATTGCCCGCCCTGATACGGCGGCTCGTGGCCTGCCTGGTGGTCGGCCTGTTGGCCATGGGCATCTGGCATGCATTGTTCGGTGCCTGGAGCGGCTGGCCGCTGCTGGTGTCGCATGGTGCCACCATGGGGCTATTGCTGCACGCTCTGGGGTTGTGGTGGAAGCCAGCCCAGAAGGGGAAGGAGTAAGACGCGGCTGACGCCGCTGGAAGAGCGAAGAACGGCGCTTCGCGCCTTGAAGAGAGAAGAAACCCCTTGACGTCCCAGGCGCTGGGGCTAGCCTGTTCTTCACTCTTCACTCTTCACTCTTCACTCTTCACTCTTCACTCTTCACTCTTCACTCTTCACTCTTCACTCTTCACCCGAGCGTATAGCAGGGCACGTATTCACCGGCGAGTTTCATGCGTCCCTGGGCGACGAAGGATGTCAACAAGTCGTCCAGACGGGCCATCAACTGGGGCTCTGCGCTGAGCTGGAAGGGGCCCTCGGCTTCGATGAGACGGATGCCGCGCTCCTTGACGTTGCCGGCGACGATGCCGGAAAAGGCTCGCCGCAGGTTGGCCGCCAGCTCGTGTACCGGCTGCTGACGGTGCAGGGCCAGGGAGGCCATGCTGTCGTGGGTCGGCTCGAAGGGTTCCTGGAAATCCCGGGCCACGGTGAGTCGCCAGTTGAAGTAGAAGGCATCCTGTCGTGCGCGACGATACTCACCGACGTTGTCGACGCCCTTGCGCATGACCCGGGCCACTTCCACCGGGTCGTCGATGATGATGCGATACAAGCGCCGCACCGACTCGCCGAGGGTATAGACCAGAAACTCGTCGATGCGCTTGAAGTAGTCGGCGGCGTTGGCGGGGCCGGTGAGGATGACCGGCAGCTCCATGTCGTCGTTGTCCGGGTGCAGCAGGATGCCGAGGAGGTAAAGAATTTCCTCGGCGGTGCCGACCCCGCCGGGGAAGATGATGATGCCGTGTCCCAGGCGGACGAAGGCCTCGAGGCGCTTCTCGATGTCGGGCATCACCACCAGTTCGTTGACAATGGGGTTGGGTGCCTCGGCAGCGATGATGCCCGGCTCGGAGACGCCGAGATAGCGGCCTTCGCTGCGACGCTGCTTGGCATGAGCGACGTTGGCACCCTTCATGGGGCCCTTCATGGCACCGGGGCCGCAACCGGTGCATATGTCGAGCTCCCGCAACCCCAGATGGTAGCCCACGTCCTTGGTGTAGTCGTACTCTTCTCGAGAGATCGAGTGGCCGCCCCAGCAGACCACCAGACTCGGGTCCCGACTGGGCTTAAGGGTGCCGGCTTTGCGCAGGATGTGGAAGACGGCATTGGTGGTGCC
This sequence comes from Halomonas sp. I1, assembly GCF_032334135.1. Taxonomy (NCBI): domain Bacteria; kingdom Pseudomonadati; phylum Pseudomonadota; class Gammaproteobacteria; order Oceanospirillales; family Halomonadaceae; genus Halomonas; species Halomonas sp. I1. Next base: position 170,460 of record NZ_JAVXUS010000002.1, on the reverse strand, counting down.
ATCGGCACTGCCCAGGTCGAAACGCTGGCGTGTCTGGATTTCGTTGTAGACGTAGACGATATCGCGCAGCACCGAGGAAAGGTGTTCTCGAATGCCCCGGATCATGCGACCGTCGACAAAGGCTTCGGCGGGAGCATTGCTGAGCTTCAGGCGCACGCCGCGATCCTGTTGAATGACTTCGATATCGAAGTCCGGATAGGTCTCCATCAAGGCCAGGCCGTCGTCGGTGGGATTTCCGGAGTTGAGAACGGCCAGCGCGCAGCTGCGCAAGAGTTCGTGCAAGCCGCTGCGCGACGTGTCGTGCAGGCGGTTGACTTCTTGCTGAGAGAGAATTTCCAGGCTGCCTTCCGGCGAGATAGTGCTGGAGATGGTGTCGGCCATTCGGGGCGTCCGTGTCGCGAGGATGAAAAGGGAGCGCGCCATCGGCGGCTCTCTGGCTTTGCCGGTCATGGCGAAGCCGGTCTGCATGATATCGATGCTATCACGGCCTCGGTGGGGCAGGGCTATCGCAATCAGGGGAAACACTGCTTAAATGCCTGTGCATGCAAATCGCTTCGCTATAGCCGCCATCCCTGGCGGGCTACCCTGCGGGCCCGCCTAAAGGTGGTTCCAATTCACTCCTGGCGAATTTGTGCGCGGTGCTGGTGCGCGGCGCTGCGGTCGTATCCGCCAACTGATAGAATGTTTCCGCCGGTTCTCCGTACAGCGACGTGATGTGCCATGTTCAACGCCCAATACTTCCGCACCTTCATCACTCTGGTCGAAACGGGCAGTTTCACGCGAACGGCGCGTCGCCTGGAAATGACGCAGCCTGGCGTCAGCCAGCATGTGCGCAAGCTCGAGCAGTACCTCGGGCGTTCCCTGATCGAGCGGCAGGGCCGTCGTTTCGCGCTCACCGAAGCCGGGCGGCGTGCCTATGACTATGCCCTGAAGCTGTTCGCCGAGCACGAGCAATTCCGCCACTCACTGGACGATGAAAGCCTCGACAGTGGTGAATGTCGATTGGCGTCGCCCGGGAGCGTCGGCCTGATGCTCTATCCCTTCATTCTCGGCCAGCAGCAGATGCACACCGGCTTGACGGTCAGCTACAGCTTCGCCTTCAACCACGAGATCGTCAGCGACGTGCTCGCCGGACGCCATGACCTGGGGATCGTCACCGAGGCGGTGCGGCATCCCGAGGTGGATTGCGAGGTCTGGCATCAGGAACCCTTGTGCCTGGTGGTGCCGGCGGACTTTGCCGGCACCGGCCTGGCGGATCTGATGGGCATCGGCTTCATCAGCTATTCGGATGGAGTCAACCATGCCGATACCCTGCTGCGCTGCAATTTCCCGGGAGAGTTCCGATCCATGAGCCACTTCCCACGCCAGGGCTTCACCAACGAGGTAAGCATGGTGCTGGATGCCGTGGCGCGTGGCCTGGGGTTTACCGTGGTGTCGCGGCTGGTACTCGAGACCTCGCCCTGGCAACGCCAGGTCAAGGAACTGTCGTTGCCGCAGCCGGTGCATGAGACGCTGCATCTGGTGACCCGGCGCGGCAGCCGCATGCCGCGACGCTATGCCCGGCTGTTGGATGCCTTCCGCGAGCATCGGCGCCATGAGCGCTATGGGCATGGCGAGCCTTCGATGGAGAGTGCAGGCGCCATGGAGAATGATGGTGGAGAGGCCTGAACGGCCGTCGTTTCGCCACCTTGACCGCAACGACGACGCCCCGCCATGATCGATGAGCGGGGCGTCGTGCGTTCGAGGGGTCAGTCTCGGTAAGCGTCGATGCTCGGGCAGGAGCAGATCAATTGACGGTCGCCCTGGACATTGTCGACACGGTTGACCGCCGGCCAGTATTTGGCCGCCTTGACGGCCGCGGAGGGGAAGGCGCCGGTTTCACGGGAATAGGGGCGCTCCCAGGCATCTTCCATCAGGTCGGCCATGGTGTGCGGCGCCCTGACCAGAGGATTGTTGTCCGCCGGCCATTCGCCCGACTCGACCCGGGCGATCTCCTCGCGGATACCGATCATGGCATCGCAGAAGCGGTCCAGCTCATAACGCGATTCCGACTCGGTAGGTTCGATCATCAGGGTGCCGGGCACCGGGAAGGACATGGTCGGGGCATGGAAGCCGTAGTCCATCAGTCGCTTGGCGATATCCTCCTCGCTGATGTCGGAAGCGGCCTTGAGCGGACGGATATCGATGATGCACTCGTGGGCCACGGTGCCGTTGGCTCCCTTGTAGAGAACCGGATAATGCTCGCCCAGTCGATGCGCAATGTAGTTGGCGCCGAGGATGGCCAGCTCGGTCGCCTCGCGAAGCCCGCGAGCTCCCATCATCTTGATGTAGGCCCAGGAGATCGGCAGGATCGAGGCACTGCCGAAGGGGGCTGCTGCCACTGCCCCGGCATCGGCGTCGACGCCTTCCAGGCCACGCACGCTGTGGTTGGGGACATGGGGGGCCAGATGTGCCTTGACGCCGATGGGGCCCATGCCGGGTCCGCCTCCACCATGGGGAATGCAGAAGGTCTTGTGGAGGTTGAGGTGGGACACGTCACCGCCGAAGTCGCCGGGGCGTGCCAGGCCCACCTGGGCGTTCATGTTGGCACCGTCGATGTAGACCTGACCGCCATGCTCATGAACGATCTCGCAGGCTTCGCGCACCTCCTCTTCGAAGACCCCATGAGTGGACGGGTAGGTAAGCATGATTGCCGAGAGTGCATCGCGATGCTGTTCGGCCTTGGCGCGCAGGTCGGCCAGGTCGATGTTGCCGTCTGCATCGCATTCGACCACCACGACCTTCATATGGACCATGGCCGCCGAGGCCGGGTTGGTACCGTGGGCGGAACTGGGAATCAGACAGACATCCCGGTGTCCCTCGCCTTGGGCCGACTGATAGCGGCGGATGGCCACCAGGCCGGCATACTCGCCCTGGGCGCCTGAGTTGGGCTGCATGGCGATATGATCGTAACCGGTGATTTCCTCCAGGAAGGCAGCCAGCTCGTCGATGATCTGCTTGTAGCCGGCCACCTGGTCCTTGGGCGCGAAGGGGTGAATACGGGCCAGTTCGGGCCAGGTGATGGGCATCATCTCGGCGGTGGCGTTGAGCTTCATGGTGCACGAGCCCAACGGGATCATGGCATGCGCCAGCGAAAGGTCCTTGTTTTCCAGGCGCTTGAGATAGCGCAGCATCTCGGTTTCGCTGTGATAGCGCTGGAAGGTCGGATGCGTGAGGAAATCGGAGTCACGCTGGCAAGCCTCGGGAATGCCACTGGTGCCCGCGGCGACGATCTCGGCGTCCAGGACCGACACGGAAAGGCCATGCTCTTCACCGAGCAGTACATCGAAGAGCCGTGCCACATCATGCGCGGTGGTGGTCTGATCGAGGCTTAGGCCGACGTCGCCGTTCTCGAAGTAGCGCAGATTGACGTCTTGAGCCATGGCGCGCCCGTGGATCTTGCCGGCGTCCACGCCGGTCAGGCGCAGGGTATCGAACCAGCTGTCGCTGGCCAGGTTGATACCGGCGCGTTGCAAGCCTTCGGCCAGGATGGTGGTCAGCCGGTGGATGCGTCCGGCGATGGTGCGCAGGCCCTCGGCGCCGTGATAGACGGCGTAGAAGCCGGCGATGTTGGCCAACAGTGCCTGGGCGGTACAGATGTTGGATGTGGCCTTCTCGCGGCGGATGTGCTGCTCTCGCGTCTGCATGGCCATGCGCAGCGCGGTCTGTCCGCGTTCGTCCCGGGAGACGCCGATGATGCGGCCGGGGATCGAGCGCTTGAGCTTGTCCGAAGTGGCGAAGAAGGCGGCGTGAGGACCGCCGAAGCCCATGGGAACCCCGAAGCGTTGCGCCGAGCCGACTACCATGTCGGCGCCCAGCGCTCCGGGCTCCTTGAGCAGCACCAGCGACATGATATCGGCCGCCACGCAGGTCATGATGCCCCTCTCTCCGGCGGCGTCCAGCAGGGGCGCGAGATCGCGGATGCGCCCGCTGTCACCCGGATACTGCAGCAGGGCGCCGAAGACATCGTGCTCGGCCAGTTGCTCGGCGGGGGCAACGATCAGCTCGAAGCCGAAGTAGTGAGCCCGGGTGCGAACCACGTCCAGGGTCTGCGGGAAGACATCCTCGGCGACGAAGAAGGCATTGGTCTTGGCCTTCTTGTTGGCGCGCCGGCAGAGTGCCATGGCCTCGGCAGCGGCGGTCGCTTCGTCGAGCAGTGAGGCATTGGCCAGGCTCATGCCGGTGAGGTCCATGACCATCTGCTGGAAGTTCAACAGGCCTTCCAGGCGTCCTTGAGATATCTCCGGCTGATAGGGGGTATAGGCAGTGTACCAGCCAGGGTTCTCGAGCACGTTGCGCTGAATCACTGCCGGCAGCAGGGTGTCGTAATACCCCTGACCGATATAGCTCTTGGCCACTCGATTCTGGCGTGCCAGTCGGTAGAGGTAATCCAGGGCTTCGGCTTCGCTGCGTGGCGGATCCAGGTCCAGCTCGCGTCCCAGGCGGATGCCTGCCGGAACGGTACGATCGATGAGACTGGCCATGCCGTCGATATCCAGCGTTTCCAGCATGGCGGCCACATCGTCGGCGTCGGGGCCGTTGTGGCGCTGGAGGAAGGCATCGTGGTTGGCCAGATCGGCCAGGCGGCGATTGTCGAAAGCCATGACATACCTATAGATGACGTGGTGGCACCCGAGTGCCGGACAGGAAGGAAAGGGCAGGGCCCGGTCGGTTTCGACCGGGCCGAGCGGGATCACTCTTCGGCGGCAGCGATGGCCTGATAGGCTTCGGCGTCGAGGAGGTCGTCCAGGTCGGTGCCGTCCTCGAGGCGCACCTTCATGATCCAGGCGTCTTCGTAGGGCGATTCGTTGATGGCCTCGGGAGCGTCTTCGAGGGCTTCGTTGACCTCGATCACTTCGCCGGATATCGGCGCGTACAGGTCCGAAGCGGCCTTGACAGATTCGACCACGCCGAACTCGTCGCCCTTGGCGAGCGACGCGCCGACTTCGGGCAATTCGACGAACACCACATCACCCAGGGACTGCTGGGCATGATCGGTGATGCCGATGGTCACCGTCCCGTCGCCATTGTCCTGAATCCACTCGTGGCTCTCGGCGTAGCGCAGATTGGGGGGAATAGAGCTCATGATATTTTCCTATACGAAAAAGATTTTCTGAGTTGGGTGAAATCCTAACGCCATCGGAGCCATTTGGCGAGCCCCTAAGGCGTCGATATCCGTGCTGCGTGGAACACGCCCATCCCCATCTTAGAAAACCCCCGGGGAAATGCCCATGAAAGTCGGCCCGTGCTTGCCTTGCTCGGCCGTTTCTTACGGTGAAAGAGGCTAGCCGCGAGGGGGCGGTGTCTCGTTCGGTGGCTCGGGGGGAGCGGCCGAAAGAACCCGTAGTCCCGGATAGTATCGGAGCATGCTGCACTTGCCCGGCCCGGGAACGGTCGCTACAGTGCTCGATGTTTCCTATAAGAAAATAGTTTCTTTGTCTGGCCGGTAGCCGCGCTCGAGGGAGCTCGGGCAGAGACGCTTCGAGACGGCCGAGGTGCGAGATCCGGCGGGTCGATGACTATACTTTGTTCTGTGTCGGGGAGAAATCCCGAGATTTTCCAATAGGAGACTGGAGCGCCAACGGAAGGATTCGCTATGGTACGCCTGTTCGTATCATCGCGGCCCAGGCTGCCCATGAAAGCCATGCACGTTGGTGCATAACAAGAATCTTAGGGAGACGAAACGTGGAAACCTTGACCAATATCTTGACGGCGATCGAAGGCGTCGTATGGGGCCCCTTGATGCTGGTGTTGTTGCTGGGGGTCGGCCTCTATCTGCAACTGGGGCTCAAGCTGTTGCCCATCCGCAAGCTGGGGATGGGCTTCAAACTCCTGTGGGGCGGTCGCCAGACGGCCGCAGGTGACGAGAAAGATGGTGAGGTATCACCTTTCAACGCGTTGATGACCTCGCTGTCGGCGACCATCGGGACCGGCAATATTGCCGGGGTGGCGACTGCCATCTTCCTGGGGGGGCCTGGCGCGGTCTTCTGGATGTGGATCACCGCCCTGGTCGGCATGGCGACCAAGTTTGCCGAAGCGGTGCTGGCGGTGCGTTATCGCCAGGTGGATGCGGCCGGCGATCACGTCGGTGGCCCCATGTACTATATCCGCAATGGCCTCGGCAAGAAGTGGGGCTGGCTCGGTGGCGCCTTTGCGCTGTTCGGTGCCGTGGCGGCCTTCGGTATCGGCAATACCGTGCAGTCCAACTCGGTGGCCGATGGTCTCGGCGAGTCGATTGGCCTGCCTCACTGGATCACCGGTCTGGTGATCATGGTACTGGCCGGCGCGGTCATCCTCGGTGGCATCAAGCGGATCGCCAAGGTGGCAGGCAAACTGGTACCGGTGATGGCCGTGGCCTATATCGTCTGTGGCCTGCTGGTGCTGATCATCAATGCCGACCAGGTCGGTGCGGCGTTGGGCATGATCTTCGGGCACGCCTTCACCCCGATCTCCGCGGCGGGCGGCTTCGCCGGTGCGGCAGTGGCCAAGGCCATTCAGTTCGGTGTCGCGCGCGGTGTGTTCTCCAACGAGGCGGGGCTGGGCAGCGCGCCCATCGCCCATGCGGCGGCACAGACCAAGAATCCGGTGCGCCAGGGCCTGATCGCCATGCTGGGGACCTTCATCGACACCATCGTGGTGTGTTCCATCACCGCCCTGGCGATCCTGACCACGACCTGGACCTCCGGCGAGACCGGGGCCGCACTGACGGCCATGTCCTTCAATGATGCCCTCCCGGGTGTCGGGCAGTACGTGGTGTCTTTCGCTCTCGCAGTGTTTGCCTTCACGACCATCCTGGGCTGGGCGTTCTACGGCGAGAAGTGCTTCGAGTACCTGTTCGGCGTGGGAGCGATCAAGATCTATCGGGTGGTCTACATCCTGGCGATCTTCGTGGGTTCCGTGTTGCCGCTCGGCTTCGTGTGGCTGCTGGCCAGCGTCTTCAATGCCATGATGGCGATCCCCAACCTGATCGCCCTGGCACTGTTGTCACCGGTGGTCTTCAAGCTGACGAAGGACTACTTCGATGGCAAGGAAGTCCTGCCCGGCGAAGACCTCGATAAGTAAGTGATGACATGGCCGGCAGATGCCGGCCATGCTCATTCGATTTCATGGGAAAGGTTAGCGAACCGATGAACGAACAACGCAAGACGCCGCTCTTCGATCTGCATATGGAGCTCGGAGCACGAATGGTCCCCTTCGCGGGATATTCGATGCCCGTGCAATACGAACTCGGCGTCAAGAAGGAACACGAGCATACCCGCCGAGCCTGCGGGTTGTTCGACGTCTCTCACATGGGGCAGGTGTTGCTGCGGGGGCCGAGACCGGCCGAGGCACTGGAAGCACTGGTTCCGGCAGATCTGGTCGGGTTGCCCGATGGCCGGCAGCGTTACGGTCTGTTCACCGCCGAGGATGGCGGCATTCTCGACGATCTGATGATCGTCAATGCCGGCGAGCATCTTTATCTGGTGGTGAATGCCGCCTGCAAGGAGCAGGATATCGCCCACCTGCGTCGTGGCCTGCCCGATCACGACATCGAGGTGCTGGATCGCGGTCTGCTGGCCTTGCAGGGGCCCGAAGCCGCATCGGTGATGCAGCGACTGTGTCCCGAGGCCGTCGAGATGGTGTTCATGCAGCATGGTCGCTTCACTCTCGACGGGGTCGAGGTATGGATCAGCCGCAGCGGTTATACCGGCGAGGATGGTTTCGAGATTTCCGTGCCTGCCGAGCAGACCGATGCACTGGCCCGGCGTCTGCTGGCCGAGGAAGAGGTCGAGGCGATCGGTCTGGGCGCGCGGGACTCTCTGCGTCTCGAGGCCGGGTTGTGTCTCTACGGTCACGATATCGATACCACGACGACCCCGGTGGAAGGCGGCCTGATATGGGCCATCGGCAAGCCGCGTCGTCGAGAGGGCGAACGCCCCGGTGGTTTTCCCGGAGCCGATCTCATCCTGCATCAGGTGGCCGAAAAGGATCACCAGCGCAAGCGGGTGGGTCTGCTGGGTGAGGGCCGTGCCCCGGTCAGGGAAGGGGTGGAGCTGTATGATGGCGACGGCAACGCGATCGGTGTCGTGTGTTCCGGTGGCTTCGGTCCGAGCATCGGGCGTCCAGTGGCCATGGGCTACGTGGCGATCGAACAGTCGACCATCGATACCGTCGTCTACGCGGAGGTGCGTGGCAAGCGCTTGCCGATGACGGTGACCAGAATGCCCTTCGTGAAGCCGGGCTATTATCGCGGTTGATGATCGCGGCTGCGAATTATACCGTTATCTACCATTGAAATGGTGACGAACAGAACGGCTGCCCTCGAGGGTGGCCGTTTTTTTATCCGGGATTGATCGAATATGGCGCCCAAGAGCGTATTCTCAAGCGTTCAATGCTAATGAGCGCCGGGGATAAGACGAAGCGAGGGTCATTCGCCATGGGGCTAAGGAAACGCTAAGTACGCGTCGTCGCCGGTGGGTCGATCCAGCGGAACGTCAGGCTGATCCGTAGCCCCCGGTGTCGTCGGGTGGGCAGGCTGTGTTCGAGCCGCGACTGTACGCCGGCTCCCATCAGCAACAGGCTGCCGTGGGGCTGATCGACATTGAAGGCCGGGGCATGTCGGTCCTTCCAGCGAAATCGCAGGGGACGATCGGCGCCCAGGCTCACGGCAGCGATCAAGGGAGATTCGCCGAGTTCAGGCTCATTGTCGCTGTGCCAGCCCATGCGGTCCTGGCCATCGGCGTACCGGTTGAGCAGCACGCTGTTGAAGCGCGCCTTGACGCCACCGATGGCCAGACGCCGCCGGACGGCATCACGAATACCGAGCACGTCGGGATGCCAGGGGGCCGGCGAGAAATGCCGGCCCGAGTAGCGATAGCCGGCATCGCCCATCCAGACCTGCCGACGGGGAATCGGGTGTTCGCGCCCATACAGCCGCAGGGTCGGACACTGCCAGTCGAGGTCGGCGTCGAGACGATGCAGGGCCGTCGTGGCATCGGCATCGTCCAGCAACGCCGCATGACGGATCAGCGGCGGCGAATCCAGCAGGATCTCGCCGCCACTTTCATGGAGCAAGCGTGACATGCGCTCAGCATGCCACGGCGTGCCTCAGCCGGCCAGGTGCAGGCTACCCATCGCAAAGGCGTAACCGATGGCGGCACCGGCGAGGACATCGCTGATGTAGTGCAGGCCGAGTCCGACGCGTGAAATGGCGATCAAGGAAACGATCGGCAGCAGCCAGGGGGCGAGCCAGGGAGTATGCATGGCGGTCAGTGCCAGAAACATGACCGCATGCATGGTATGACCGCTGGGAAAGCTGTAGCGGTCCCGGGCCGGTTCATTGCAGGCAATGGTGCGAAAGGTGATGAAAGGGCGCTCGCGACACAGCCGGGTCTTGACCAGTCGATAGAAGGCGATGGCGGCCAGAGCCGTGATGACGTACTGGGCCATCAGGCGCCAGCCTGCCGGCCCGTCATGGAACAGGGGCTGCAGCAGTATCAGTCCCACCCAGAGCGACCAGTCTCCGGCCCGGCTGGCCAGCCTCAAGGTCGCCAGCCAACGTCGATAGATGCTGAAACCGGCCATCCATTGGCAGAGTTGCCATTCCAGCAGGTCGAGCCGTTCAAACACGGCAGGGGTGCGTGGTCTCATCGGACACCTCCCGGGCGAGGTTCAGTGCGGCGAGGAAGTCGTCGGTGATGGCGGGCCAACGGTATTGCAGCGCCCGTTCACGGGCCGCCCGGCCCAGCCGAGCGTAGCGTGCCGGCTGCTGGCTGAGGGCAACGGCGGCGTCACGGAAGCCGTCATCGTCGCCGACGGTCAGGCTGACGCCGTTGATGTCGTCGTTGATGAGTTCGGCCCCGGCGGCATGGCGAAAGGCGATGACGGCCAGGCCGCTGGCCATGGCCTCGAGCACCACATTGCCCCATGTCTCGGAGATCGACGGGAAGATGAAGAGATCGGCGCTGGCATAGTGCCGAGCCAGGCTCTGCGGGTCGATGAAACCGGTGAAGTGGACATCGGGCAGGGCTTTTTCCATGCTGCTTCGGCCCGGGCCATCACCGACCACCACGATGCTCATTTCGGGCCGGGCCGCCAGCATGGCGGCGAAGGTATCGCGCAGCAGGTCGAGGTTCTTCTCCGGCGCCAGCCGGCCGACGTAGAGGGCTACCGGTCGGTGCTCGTCGCTGCGCCAGCTTTCGCGAAGGTCGGGGCTGCGATGTGCCGGCGAAAAGGCCTCGCCGTCGATGCCTCGCGCCATGACGCGGACATTCTCGAACCCCTTCGAGGTCAGCTCCGAGGCCTGTCGGTGCGTCGGCACCAGGGTGCCGGCACAGCGATTGTGGAAATGGCGCAGGCGTCGTGTGACCAGTGGTGAAAGCCAGCCGATGCCGTAGTCGCGGCAGTAGTGATCGAAGTTGGTGTGCCAGCCACTGACGACGGGGATGTCGAGCCGTTCGGCCGTGCGCAGTGCTGACCAGCCCAGAGGTCCCTCGGTGGCCACATAGATGACGTCGGGGCGCGTTTCCGTCCAGAAGCGCTGCAGGCGCCGGCCCGCCGGCAAGCCGAGACGCACCTCGCGATACCCCGGCATCGAGAATCCCCTGACCTGAAGTTCGGCACTCATGCCGTCGGCCGGGTGCTTCGGCCCGGCGGGGGCGGGGCGTACCAGCTGCAGGGTCGCGTTGCGCCTCAGCAGCTCGGCGCTCAATTGGTTCAGGGTATGGGCGACACCGTTGATATCCGGTGACCAGGTTTCGCTGACCAGGCAGATGCGCATGTCGATCCTCGTGCCGTCCGGCGCCGGAATGGCGTCCTTTGGCACCGACCATGCCCGGTGTCGATGACAGCCGGGCGACAGCAAGATGAAGAGCCGATGACGCGGCCGCCTTCAGCGCAGTACTTCGAGGGGGTCCATCGGCTTGCCACCGTGGCGCATGTCGAACAGCAGCTCGTGGCGACCGCTGTCGGCCTTTGCGACGACGCATAGCGGGGTACCGCGGTCGACGTCCTGACCGCTGTCGACGAACAGCCGATCGCATCGGGCATACACGCTCTGCAAGTTGCCCGGGTGATGGACGATGACGACCTGGCCGAGCTGGCGCATGCTGTCGGCGAAACGCACTTGCCCATCGGCCACGGCCTTGGCGCGCGCCGACTCGCCGGTGGCCAGCAACATGGGTTGCAGGGTCCCGTGGGCATCCTTGCCGAAACGCCGCGTCACGTCATAGTCGTCGAGTGGCCAGGGCCACCCCTTGGCGTCATCGGGCATGGTGCCGGGGTCGGGCAGGCGAGCCGGCGTCGTGGGTGGCGGGTTCGATGCCGTGCTGCCGCTCGAGGAAGCGGTGTCACCAAGGGGGACCTGGATCAATTGGCCGACCTTGAGGTCGGTGGGGGTGACGCCGGCATTTGCCGCGACCACGCGCTCCGGGACGGCGCCGAAGCGACGTGCCACCGAGGTAAAGGTATCGCCGGGACGTATCTGATAGCGATAGGGGCCCCCGGAGGGAGCGCGTTCTCGTTGGCCGGGCACGAGGACGCGTTGACCGACAGCCAGTCCCCGCGGGTCGATACCCGGATTGAAGCGTTGCAGCCTGACGAGCGGGACCTCGGCACGCTGGGCAATGCTGCCCAGGGTGTCGCCGCGGCGGATGGAGACCCACTCGCCGGCGATGCCGGCATGGGCGCCGCGGGTCGCGTCGCTGGCGTCGTTCGATGTCGAAGGCTGGCCGGCGCAGCCGGCCAACAGGGTGAACAGCAGTATCAGCGCGAATCGAGGGCGGCGTCCTTTGCCTGCCACAGGGCGTTGAGCCATGAGTGGAAGCGTTCCTTGTAGTTCGAGTCTTGGTGATAGTCGCCGGTCTGCATCCAGTCGGGCACCGAGAGATGGCGTGCCCGGAGGTGGATGAGCCCCTCCTGGCCGCACAGGAATCGCCAGAAGTGCGGGTCGGGGGTATCGTAGCTCAAGGTGACATCGAGGATGCCGCCGAGCCGGTTGCCGAGCAAGCCGACGACCTGGGCGATGCCGCCGGCCCTGGGCGGGAGCAGGTGCCGGTAAGGGCTATGACGGGCGGCATGCTTGGCAGGCGTGAACCGGGTGCCTTCGACGAAGTTGTAGATGGCGATGGGGCGCTCTCGGGCATGGCGACACATGCGCTCGGTGGCTTCGCGATCGCGGCGCGCCAGGTGAGGGTGACGTTCGCGTTGTTCCCGGGTCAGGCGCCTGAGCATCGGAAACTCCAGGGCCCAGAAGGCCAGTCCGACGACGGGGATCCAGATCAACTGGCGCTTGACGAAGAAGTGCGGCATGGGGATGCGCCGATGCAGGGCCATCAGCAACACGAAGATATCGGTCCAGCTGCGATGGTTGGAAAGCACCAGCCACCAGTCGTCGCGACTCAGACCGTCGGGCAGCTCAAGATCCAGACGGGGTGACAGCCAGCGGCGCATCCACCAGAGGTTGACGTCCAGCCACCAGCGGGCGACGGCATTGAGCCCCGCGAGTACCCGCCTTCGCAAGGGGCGCCCCGGGGTGACGAGCTTGAGCAGGGTGAGCGCGACCAGCGGCATCGCCCAGAACAGGGTGTTGAGAGTCAGCAGCAGCAGGCTGACGATCCCTTTCAGGGTCGACATGCCGGTTACCTCCATGAGCGTCATCAGCCCGCAATGCTAATGGAGAATGTGCCTGGTCGCCAGGCGAGATCCCCGAGAGGTAGGGCGATCGCCGTTGGGGCAGCCCGAGCGACAACGCTTGACGACGATAGCCCTGCCCCGGGGTACGGCGGATCAGTCGCGCAACTCGGGCAACGACTCGAACAGCGACAACGCCTCGGGGTTGGCCAGGGCCTCGCGGTTCTTGACCGGGCGGCCATGGACCACGTTGCGGACTGCCAGTTCGACGAGCTTTCCCGAGAGCGTGCGCGGCAGGTCGTCGACCTGGATGATGCGGGCCGGCACATGTCGAGGGGTGGTATTGGCGCGAATGGTCGTCCGGATCTCGTCGCGCAGGGCGTCATCGAGGGTCAGGTCGTCTCGTAACCGTACGAACAGCACCACGCGGATATCGTCGCCCCATTCCTGGCCGATGCACAGTGACTCCAGTACCTCCTCGACCTTCTCGACCTGACGATAGATCTCGGCGGTACCGATTCTGACTCCACCGGGGTTAAGCACGGCATCGGAGCGGCCGTGGATGATCACACCATCCTCCGGGGTGATCTCGGCGTAATCGCCGTGAGCCCAGATACCGGGAAAGGTAGCGAAATAGGCGTCGTGATAGCGTTCGCCATCCGGGTCGTTCCAGAATCCGATCGGCATCGCGGGGAAGGGACGGGTGCAGACGAGCTCGCCCTTTTCGCCGCGCAGCGGTCGCCCGTCGTCGTCGAAGACGTCCACGGCCATGCCCAGACCTCGGCATTGCAGTTGGCCCCGGTGGACCGGGCGTATCGGGCACCCCAGGGCAAAGCAGGAAACGATATCGGTGCCGCCGGATATCGAAGCCAGCAAGAGGTCGTGCTTGATGTCGCGGTAGACATAGTCGAAGGACTCGTGAGACAGCGCCGAGCCCGTGGAGAGGATGGCGCGCAGCGATGTCAGGTCGTGATCTCGCCCGGGGGCGAGCCCTTCTTTCTCGCAGGCGGCCAGGTAGCGGGCGCTGGTCCCGAATACCGTGATGCCTTCGCGGGCGGCGATTCGCCACAGGACCTCGGTGTCGGGAGCGAAGGCGGCGCCATCGAACAGTACCAGGGTCGCACCACTGGCCAGTCCGGACACTAGCCAGTTCCACATCATCCAGCCGCAGGTGGTGTAGTAGAAGAGGGTATCCGAGGCCGACAGGTCGGTATGCAGGCGGTGTTCCTTGAGATGCTGGAGCAGGGTGCCGCCGGCACTGTGGACGATGCACTTGGGTGTGCCGGTGGTGCCCGATGAGTAGAGAATGTAGAGCGGGTGGTCGAAGGGCCGCGGGAGGAAGTCGATTTCCTCGGCGTCATTGTCGAGGTAGTCATCCCAGGCCACTGCGCCGGGAATGTCGTCCAGCGACGGGCTTTCCTCGAGGAAGGGGAACACCACCAGGCTGTCGAGCCCATCGAGGGCGCGGGCGATCTCGCCCAGTCGAGGGCGGGTATCGATGGGCTTGCCGTTCCAGGTGTAGCCATCGGCGGCGATCAATACCCGGGGAGTGATCTGGCCGAAGCGGTCGAGAACGCCCTGAAAGCCGAAGTCCGGCGAGCAGGACGACCAGACGGCGCCGAGGCTTGCTGTCGCCAGCATGGCGATTACGGCGTGCTCGCTGTTGGGGACGAAACCGGCGACCCGATCGCCCGGCTCAACGCCGTCGTCGCGCAGCGCCCGGGCGAGTCGGGCGACGCGTCGATAGAGTTCGGCATGGCTCAGCTCGCGACGGCGTCCACGCTCATCGTGGGCGATCAGGGCCGGTGCCTTGTCGCGGCGCCGCAGCAGGTTGGCGGCGAAGTTGAGGCGAGCCTCGGGAAACCAGCGTGCCCCCGGCATGGCATCGGCAGCCTCGAGCACCGACTCCCCGCGGTGCTCGGCGACGATCTCGAAACTGTCCCAGAGCAGAGACCAGAAGTCATCGGGGTGTTCGACGCTCCAGGCATGGAGGTCAGCGTAATCACGGAGCTGCGCGCCATGTTCGGCCTCGATGCGGCGCATCAGGGCCGCCATGTGCGTGGCAGCGATGGACTCGGAGGAGGGTTGCCAGAGTGGAGCCTTCATGTCGTTCCTCTCATCGGGTCTCGGACGACGTGTGCCGGGCGGCGGGCGCCGGCGATTTATTCAGCGTTTCCCAAGCTTAGCAGCCTGAGCGTGTCGATCGCGTCATGGGGAGGTGATACAGGCGATGGCATTCAGCGCCGGGTCCCCGGGGTCGCCAGCGTCGGCGGCGTGACGCCATCGCGAAGCACGTTGCGCAGTGCCTGGGCGGCCACCGAGAGCTCACCGGTTCTCGGCGAGAGTACGCCGACCGGCCGTTCGATGATTGGGGAATGCAGTGGCAGGCAGCGTGCACCGAGCTCGTGCATCTGATCGATACACAGCGATGGTACGGCGCTGACCCCCAGGCCATCGGCCACCATGCGTCCCACCGTGGTCAACTGATGGCTCTCGAAGGCCACTGCCAGTGAAATGCCGTCATCGGCGAGGCGACGTTCGAGCATCCGCCGCACCATGGAGGGACGTTGCAAGGTGATGAAATCCTGCGTCAACAGCTGGGTCCAGTCGAGGTCATCGCGGTCGGCGAGCGGGGAATCGGCGGGCACGACGGCGACGAAGCGGTCCACGAAGAGAGGGTCGACCCATAGCGTTTCGCTGGCTTCGGGCTCGAAGGCAATCCCCAGTTCGACGCGTCCCTGGCGGACCATGTCGATGACATCTTCGTTGATCACATCATGCACGGTGACATTGATACCGGGATGACGCTGGCGAAAGCTGGCCAGCAAGGCAGGGAGCTGGTTTCCGGCGAAGGAGGGCATGGCGGCTACCGCCACACTGCCGAGTCGCAATGTGAAGCGTTGGCGCAACATTTCCTCGGTGTTGTCCCAGTCGGCCAGCAGGCGCTTGGCCAGCGGCAGCAGCGTCTCGCCCTCCGGGGTCAGGCGCACGCTGCGTGTGCTGCGGTTGAGCAGCCGTCCGCCGAGCGTGTCCTCGAGTCCCTTGATGGTCAGGCTGAGTGCCGGTTGCGAGAGGTGAAGCCGCTCACAGGCCTGGGTGAAGCTGAGGGTCTGGGCCACGGCGAGAAAGGCCCGGAGCTGCTTGACGGTCATGATGGGCGCCTCATGGCGATGTGATTTATTTGTTTTAACAAATAAATGATAAGAAAAACAAACTTAACAAATAGATGGCTTGCCCATGACACTGCAGGACGAAGGTTTCGTGAGGACGGAACGCCGACAACGTTGCAGTGCTCCCACCATTCCCTGGCAATCATCGAGGCACCGATATGGCCGGATTCGACAAGCGTGTAGATTCCTATGAGGCGGCGATGGCCGGCCTCGAGAGTGGCATGACCCTCATCGCCGGCGGCTTCGGGCTGTGCGGCATCCCCGAGAACCTGATCAACGAGATCAAGCGACGCGGCGCCAAGGACCTGACGGTCTACTCCAACAACTGCGGTGTCGACGGCTTTGGCCTCGGGGTTCTGCTCGAAGACAGGCAGATCCGCGCTATCCACGCGTCCTACGTGGGCGAGAACGCGCTCTTCGAACAGCAGATGCTGGAAGGCGAGATCGAGGTCGTGCTCACCCCCCAGGGGACCCTGGCCGAAAAGATGCGGGCCGGTGGCGCGGGCATTCCCGCCTTCTATACCGCTACCGGTTATGGCACGCCCATCGGCGAGGGCAAGGAAGTCCGCGAGTTCAATGGCCGCCCTTGTATCCTCGAGGAGTCGGTGGTCGGCGACTTCGCCATCGTCAAGGGCTGGAAAGCTGATCGTTACGGCAATGTCGTCTACCGGGACACGGCTCAGAACTTCAATCCGCTGGCTGCCACCGCTGGCCGTGTCACCGTGGTCGAGGTGGAAGAGATCGTCGAGCCCGGCGAGCTGCGGCCCGATCAGATCCATACCCCGGGGATCTATGTCGACCGGATCATTCAGGGCAGCTTCGAGAAGCGTATCGAGAAGCGCACCGTGCACCAGGGCTGAGAGCTCTTTCGACCCGTCAAGAAATGAGCTTTTCCGGCGACAAGTCTTCGCGAGGGCGCTGTAAACCCATCCTTGGGCGCTACTTTTGCCATCCATGGCAAAAGACCCTCGCTCCGCCTTGTCCCCGGCGCTCATCCAGCCCGAGGCCGGGGAACTCCCTCACCCCTTACAAGATACAAGAGGCATCAAGATGGCACTGACTCGCGAACAGATGGCAAGGCGCGTGGCGCGCGAACTCGAGGACGGTTTCTACGTCAACCTGGGCATCGGTATCCCGACCCTGGTGGCCAACTACGTCCCCGACGACATCGACGTCATGCTGCAATCCGAGAACGGCCTGCTCGGCATGGGGCGCTTTCCCACCGAGGAGGAACTCGATCCGGACATGATCAATGCCGGCAAGCAGACCGTCACCGCGCGCCCCGGCGCGGCGATCTTCTCCTCGGCGGAATCCTTCGCGATGATCCGCGGCGGACATGTCGATCTCACCGTGCTCGGCGCCTTCGAGATCGATCAACACGGCAACATCGCTTCCTGGATGATTCCCGGCAAGCTGATCAAGGGCATGGGCGGCGCCATGGACCTGGTGGCCGGGGCCGAGAACATCATCTGCACCATGACCCATGCCTCCAAGCACGGTGAATCGAAGCTGCTCGAACAGTGCACCCTGCCGCTGACCGGCGCCGGCTGCATCAATCGCGTGCTGACCGATCTGGCCTACCTGGAGATCGAGGGTGGCGCCTTCGTGCTCAAGGAACGCGCCCCGGGGGTCAGCGTCGAAGAGATCCAGGAAAAGACCGCCGGGCAGCTGGTGGTGCCCGAGCATGTGCCTGAGATGACCTTCGTCGACTGAGCCATGCCGACGACGGCCCTTCGGGGCCGTCCGACGATCTGCTTGTCGAAAATCTGACCATTTCGAGTCAGGGGGCGCCGGCAAGCCCCCCATGAGTGTTTCTACCAGGGCGATTCACAGCGTTATCCACAGAAACTGTGGATGGACGTGATGCGCTGCATCGACACCGGGAGGATCAGGCGCGGGGTACCATCAATCCAGTTCGCAGAGGGTATGGTGTGGCAGGAGCAGTTCGACGCTGCGCTCCTGGTTGGCATTGACCCGTTTCTGTACCAGTGCCAGTCCCCCCAGCGGGATACGGTGGAGGTCGCCGTCGGCGAAGGGCAGACGTTGCGAATGGGTCGCGTAAAAGCGGTAATCGAGCAGCGGCGAGACAGGAAAGATGCCGCGATGGCGGTCGGCGTCGCCGGAAAAACCGGTCTGACGCAGCCGCTCGTCGAGATGTTCGATATCGTGGTCGAGATGACGGCAGTCGAATCCCGTGTGATGGACACGGGTACCCATTACCGCGAGCCAGCCTGCCAGTGGATGCGCGTCCGCCAGAGCACGATAGTCATCCCAGCTCGGCATGGGCCATGGGCGTCCTCCGCAGGACAATGATTCGGGGGGGGTATCGGCGCGGTCGACGAGTCGACGCAGGCGCTCCCTGGGACGGCGAGACAGAGTACCCAGTTGCAGTTCGGCAAGTACCAGCCAGGGGGCCACCGGGTCGGTCGGCTCCAGCAGCGTGACCAGCAGGCCGCGGTCGGCCATCGCATAGCGGTGACGGGGTTGGTAGCCGTGTTCCGCCAGGATCGGCAGTAGCGCTTCCATGGCCCAGGGACCGTGACTGAGCGTGAGCAGGGTCAGATACTCTGCTCTCGCCGTCACCGGCCAGAGACGCAGACCGCCGATATCCGGCTGGTGGTGAACATAATCCAGCCACAATTGCTGGATAAGCGCTTCCCGTTGCATCTTCGATCCTTAATGCCGACGCCCTGTGCGGTTCCGAAAGCGCTGCGATTCTGTGCCGTCGTCCGTGACGGTCACATTTCGGGCTGCATGATCAGAGGCTCTCCTGGCCGCTGCCAAACGCCCGCGAAACGCTGATGCGCTTTCCCCGGTGCTCGAATATGAAGATTGTAAACGGCTTCGGTGTGGGGAGATTCAACGAGGGGGGCAGGGGGATGGGGACGGCTTCAACGCGTTTCGACTAGGGCACCGGCAAAAAAAGGCCGCCTGTACAGACGGCCTTTCTCGAGATGGCCATGCTCATTGCGTGGTGGTGGCCAAGAGTCCCTGTTCGGTGACGTACTGATCGAACTCGGTGAAACCGCCGATGTGCGTCTGATCGGCAAAGATCTGGGGCACCGTCGTCACTGGCTTGCCGATGGTCTTTTCCATGTCGGCCTTGGTGATGCCTTCCTCGTGGATATCCACGTAGCGAAAGCCATCGATGGCGCCGGCGCTTTCCAGCTTTTCGGCGAGTGCCTGGGCGCGGACGCAGAACGGGCAGGCGGGGCGGCCGAAGATGACGACGAACATCAGCTGTCTCCTTGCATCGCGGGATGCATGAATGAAATGGATCGAGGGAGTCGGTCGATATTGTGACCGAGCGGTCGGCATTTGGCCAATAGCACCGCCGAAAGGTCATCATTGTGCCAGGCTATCGGCCGTCACCAGGATGAAAGCTCACTGGCATCGGCGCGGCGCAGTAGATCGCCCAGTTCGTCGTGCAGTCCGGGGCTGCTGACCAGCAGGTTCTCGCCGTAGAGATCCTCGGGGATGCCGCCCGGACCAGGGTAGAGGTGGCCGGTCCGGGCGCCGGCTTCCCGGGCGATCAGCAGTCCGGCGGCGAAGTCCCAGGGAGAGACACTTTCGTAGTAGGCATCCAGCCGGCCGCAGGCGACATCGCATAGGTCGAGGGCGGCCGAGCCATTGCGACGCACATCCTGGCAATGGGTCAACACGGCCATCAGGCGGCGCATCAATGGTGGACGGCTGTCACGTCGGTATGGAAAGCCGGTACCCACCAGAGCCCGTTCGAGCTGCGGTGACCGGCTGGCCTGGATCGGTTCGCCGTTGCACCAGGCGCCATGACCGGCCAATGCCGTGTAGGTCTCGTCGAGGAAGGGAGCGTGCACCACGCCGAGACGCAGATGTCCGCCGCTGGCCCAGCCGATGGAGACAGCCACATGGCGAAGCCCATGGGCGAAGTTGACGGTGCCGTCGATAGGGTCCACCACCCAGAGTGCCCGGGGGGCTTCCAGCGCCTCTCGGTCCGGAGCCAGTTCCTCGCTGAGGCGCTGCTCGTCGGGAAAGTCGGATGCGAGTCGTTCGCTGATATAGGTATCCACCTCGACATCGGCGTCGGTCACCAACTCCTGCCCATCCTTGTAGCGCTGGCCGAAATCCTGGTCCGCGCGTGCGTCGCGGATCATGCGGCCGGCCTGCCGGGCAATGTCCTCGGCGATTTCCAGTCGTTGCTCGGGGGTCATGGTCGCTGGCTCCTCGGCGTCGGTATCTCGTTACGTCAGTGTCCTGTATCACGTTCCGGCTGTCGAATGTCGATCCTCGTGCATGATAGGCAGGTCAACGGGCTTTGCCCTATGCTGATGTCGTTTTCCGTGTGCGTGACGACAGTTCGTCATGCGTTTTCTTGATCAGCATCTCTTGTACAGTCTTCCGAGCCGTCGTTATGAATGAGGAGTCGTCATGAATGGCAATGCCCCGACACCCCGCGTCGCCCTGGTCACCGGCACCAGCAGTGGTATCGGTGAGGCGGTGGTCCGCCACTTCTGCGAGCAGGGGATCCAGGTACTGGCCGTGGACTTCAATCCGGCCGGCGAAGACGTCGCCGAACGTGCCGGTGCTGCCTTCCATCAGGCCGATCTCACCGATGGAGACGCCTGCCGCGCCGCGGTGCAGGATGCGATACAGCGTTTCGGTCATCTCGATATCCTGGTCAATAACGCCGGCATCCAGCATGTCTCGCCCATCGAGACCTTTCCCGAGGACAAGTGGCGGCACATCATCGACTTGATGCTGACCGCGCCCTTCCTGCTGACCCAGGCCGCCTGGCCTTCCATGCGAGAGAATGGCTGGGGGCGCATCATCAACATTGCGTCGGTGCATGCCCAGGTCGCATCGCCCGGCAAGGCGGCCTATGTCAGCGCCAAGCATGGCATGATCGGCCTGACCAGGACGGCGGCACTCGAAGGAGGCGAGCAGGGCATCACCGCCAATGCTCTCTGTCCGGCCTACGTCAAGACACCGCTGGTCGACAACCAGATCGCCGATCAGGCGCGGATGCACGGTATGGAAGAGCAGGAGGTCATCGAGCAGATCATGCTCAAGAATGCCGCCGTGAAACGATTGATCGACCCCGGTGAGGTCGCTTCGCTGGTCGGTTACCTGGCATCCGATGCCGCCGGTGCCGTCACGGGGGCCAGTTGGAACATCGATCTGGGGTGGACGGCTCAGTAGGGCACGACACGCTGCCGGAAACGCCCTGACCCCGGCCATCCGCTGGTCAGGACGAGACGTCTTCGAGCAGCGCCGCCAGCAGTTCGGGCTGCCGCGGCAGAAGCCCGACCCTCAGCCCCAGCGGCCGGAAGACCCGGTCCAGGCTCGCCATCGACGCATTGCCCGCGTTGCGCTCGATGTCCGACAGGGTGCGCCGACTGACCCCGACCCGCTCGGCGTAGGCCTTCTGGGTCAGCCCCAGAACCTCGCGGCGCAGGGTGCGCAGCACGCGGCCTTCGGTCGTCTCGCCACGGATCAGCAGGTGCAGTTGCTCGAGCAGCGCCGCCTGGCGTTCGTCTGGAGAGCGCAGCCGAGGCTTCATGTCAGCCCCCAGCGCGCCAGTCGGCGGTCGAGACCGGTCAGGCCTACCGCCGGCATGTCGAGAATCCTCTCCGGCACGCCGCGTTTCGCCAGACGCTCGCGCAGCCCGCGTAGGCGGCCGCCCAGTTCGCACAGCTCGACCATCAACCGATCCGGCGCCACCAAGTCGCTCAGGTGGTCGGCGACTGCCGGCCAGTCGACGTCGCCACCTCGTTCCAGCTCGGGTCCCCACTGGGTGGTGCGGGTGATGCCCTCCGGGTCGGCCTTCATGGGCGCGAAGTCGTAGACCGGGGCATGCCAGATGCTCTCGGGACGCTTGAGTAGCGCGGCGTTGCGGCCATGATTGTCGGAGTTGCCGAAGGCCAGGTTGAGCAGGTCGCGCTTGACCCATTCGCTGACGAAGCCGGCGGTATCGAAGTGGGCGCTACCCCCGCGAACCCGTTGTTGCCCCTCCAGTAGCATTACCAGGCGGCGGATGACTGCCGGGTGGCGAAGGTGAGTTCCGGGAGCGACGCCGAGCAGCGCATAGACCGACTCCAGACCATGGCGGTGCAGACGACCCTGATGCCACCCGACGTCGAAGCGGGGTAGCCACAGCGACGGATAACGGTCTCCCTCGCGGAGTTCCAGCCCGTCGGCGGGGATGGTGTCGATGCCCAGGGCATGCAGTTCACGGTAATAGTAGTACTCGGCGCGCAGGATGTCGCAGTCGTCATCGCTGCGCCGTCCCCGTGGAAACTTGACCAGGTAGTGGGCATCCGGCGTGATCGCGTCATCCTGCCAGGTGTCGATCCAGACCTTGTCGCCCGGCGCGCGCCGCACCAGCAGCTTGGGGGCCTCGCCGCCAGCGCCGGTGGCCCCGCCGCTGGCGGCCCCCATCTGCTGGGCATATTCTAGAAAGTCGGTGTGTCGTTCCAGTACGTCCGCGATCGGGAAGCGCAGCGCCTCGAGCGCGTTGCCGGCTGGCCGTGGTGGGACCGCCTCGCGGATGCGCAGGTTACCGACCGGGGCGATGGTGCCACGCCGCAGCAGTGCGCTGTCCTGCTCGCCGGGGGGAAGGTCCTGCAGACCCAGGTGGTCGATCCAGTAGCGGCGGCTGGCGCCGGCCGGCATGATGTCTTCCAGGAAGCCAAACCATCGACTCCCATCATGGGTCATCATCAGTTCGACGGGGAGGGACAGGCTGCAGGCATGCTCGTCGTCGTGAAACATCCAGTCCAGGGCGTAGTCCTGAAGGTAGCCGAGCCGAACGGGACCCCGGGTGCCTTGGGCGGGATTGGGTATCTCCAGCAGGGCCGCATCCCGCCAGTCGGCCTGGTGGTGGATCTGAATGGTCAGTTTCATAAGGGTCAGCTTTGAGCAGTATGGTGCTCAGAATAAGACAGAGTGGTGGGTTTTGAGAAGTATATGACGCAATATTTTGAGGGTGAGGGGTTTTTGAGCAACATATCGCGCAACAGGAGTGCTGAAAGCGAAAAGAAAAAACCTTGACCCCATGCTGTCGGGATTCATGCTAGCTTCCAGCCTATGCTTATCGACGCCCATTGCCATCTGGATTTCCCCGATTTTGACGCTGATCGCGAGGCGGTGCTGGCGCGTGCGCGGGCGTCGGGCGTCGGGCATGTCGTGGTGCCGGGCACCCAGCGTCGATACTGGGACAGGGTGCTGGCGCTGGGCGAGCGGGACGAGCTCAGTGTCTGCCTGGGGCTGCATCCCTACTTCATGGACGAGCACCGGGAAGGTGACGTCGAGGCCTTGGCGGCGGCGCTGGATCGGCATCCCGGGGCGGTGGCGCTGGGCGAGTGCGGCATCGATGCGCGTTTTGTCGATAGGCTCGACGCGCAATGGCGCCTGTTCGATGCCCAGATACGCTTGGCGAGACAGCGGCACCTGCCCTTGGTCATTCACTGCGTGCGCGCCAACGACCAGGTCGCCAAGCGTCTACGCCAGCTCGCGTCTCCGGCTGGCGGGTTGATCCATGCCTTCGCCGGTTCTCCCGAACAGGCCATGGCCTTTTGCCGGCTGGGGTTCGTGGTGGGGCTGGGCGGGGCCGTGACGCATGACCGTGCCAGGCGGCTGCATCGTGCCGTGGCCGCGTTGCCTGATGGTGGCTATGTACTGGAGACCGACAGCCCCGACATGCCGCTTGCCGGCCATCGGGGCGAGCGCAACGAGCCAGCTCGGGTGGCCGAGGTATGCCGGGTCGTGGCCGAGCTGCGAGGCCAGCCTTTCGAGCGGGTGGCGGCGGACAGCTCGGCGACGGCGAATCGGCTGTTCGGCCTGGGTTGAGGCCGCCTGCTCAGTGCTTCTCCGCCAGTTGCTCCGGGTCGAGACGCTCAAGGGGGTAGGGAAGCTTGAGCAGCTTTAACTTCTGGCCGGCCACCCTCAAGGGCTCGTTGGGCTCCCGGGTGCTCATCACCGCCAGAATCTCGGCTTGGCCATAGGCATCCAGTTCGGCGCTGACCACTTCGCCGAGGCGCTTCTCGGCGGCATCCGTGATGGCGCTGCCCGATTCGGGGAGGAGGTCTCCGTCGAGCTGGGCACGCATCAGGCGCTTCTTGACCTGGCCGCGGAAGTGCGCTCGTGCGACGACTTCCTGGCCGGTGTAGCAGCCTTTCTTGAAGCTGATGCCGCCCAGGGCTTCCCAGTTGATCATCTGCGGCAGGTAGCTGTCGCGCTGGCCGGCATCCAGCCAGACCAGCCCGGCCTGAATGTCGTGCAGGCGCCAGGTGGCGCTATCGATCGGCGTGACCTGGGCGGCCAGTCGCGACCAGGTTGCTTCGGCGTCCGATGCCGGCAGGCAGACCAGCAATCGAGGGACTGGGCCGGGGTGTCCGATCACCTGGCAGCCATCCCGGTCGACCTGGCGCCAGGCACCAGGCGGTGCCACATCCAGAAGGGCTTCGGCGACGGCCGGCGCTTCATGGCCGAACAGGCCGATCAGGGCGAGGTCATCGCGAGGCGTCAGTTCAACCTGATAGAAGGGGGCGAACTTGGCGAGGTGTTCGGTCAGCGAGGCGACGAGCTCGTGGTGGGTCAACAGGCGATAGTGGCCCGGTGCCACGCGCCACACCTGGACGTTGGCCAGGACACGACCCTTGGGCGTGCAGAAGCATCCCAGTGGGGCGAAATCGCCGTCGACCAGCGAGAGCTGGGCGCTGGTCTGCCCCTGGAGAAAGCGTTCGGCACCATCGCCCACGACATCGAGGATGCCGAGGTGGACGAGAGGGGTCATCACCGGGCCGTCCAGTGCCCGGCGAGCCGGCTCGGAGGTCTCGAAGACGACACTGGCGCCGTCTTCGAGACGACCGCCTGTTCGAGCGATCCAGTCGTTCATGTCGGGATCCTTGTCACATCTGCCATGCGCGGCGTTCATAAGGGAAACACTGAAGCTTCACTATGCTCGGCTGTTTATACAGCATTTCCTAAGGGGTACGGATGAAAGAGATGCGGGCGAGGCGGCGGGAATGCAAGTGTCGCGGGTCAGTCGTACGGGCGTCATGCTAGACTCGAAGGCCAATGTTCGAAGGTCAATGGAGCCGGATACATGGCGCAGCTGTCCCTGGGGTTCAAGGGCGTCGAGAACGCCGATCAGGTCAATCGCATCACCACCGCCCTGATGATGCTGGACGGGGTCGAGAGTGTCGAGGTGGGGCGCCATGGCGCCGATGTGGATGGCAATGTGCGTCGTCAGGCACTGATCGAGGCGATCCAGTCGCTTGGTCTGGGCATCGAGGTATCCTGAATGAGCATACGACTACGCAGCGAGCGGGATGGCCAATTGCGCGAGCGGGCCACCATCGAGAGTTTCGAGGATCTGCTCGTCGATGTGCCCGAGGCATACGGGGGCGATGGCCTGGCGCCGGACCCTCATGATTATTTCGACCTCTCCCTGGGGGCCTGCAAGGCCATCACGGCCCGAATGTATGCACGACGCAAGGGCTGGCCGCTGGAGAGCGTCGAGGTCACGGTCAACCGCGATGAACGCGATGAGGCCCGCGGTGTCTATCGCCTCGAGGTCATCATGCGCTTCCATGGTGACCTGGACGAGACGCAGCGGGAGCGGCTCGAGGAAATCAGCGACAAGTGCCCGATACATCGTCTGATGACGACGTCCGAGGTCGAGATCACGACGCGCCGCACGTCATGACGGGATGCCTCGACCGTCATGGGGTCCGGTCACCAGGGGAATAAACGCCCGCCCGACTCGGGCGATTCGTTATAGCAGGGAGCACCGATGAGCAAGTCGTTTCGTCTGGAATCGAAGTTCAAGCCTGCCGGGGACCAACCCGCGGCCATCGACGGCCTGGTCAATGGCCTCGAGGCCGGCCTGGCTCACCAGACCCTGCTGGGCGTGACCGGGTCGGGCAAGACCTTCACCATGGCCAATGTCGTCGAGCGCCTGCAGCGCCCGACCATCGTCATGGCGCCGAACAAGACCCTGGCTGCCCAGTTGTATGGCGAGTTCAAGGCGTTCTTCCCTGAAAACGCCGTCGAGTATTTCGTTTCCTATTACGACTACTATCAGCCCGAGGCCTATGTGCCGTCCTCGGACACCTTCATCGAGAAGGATGCCTCGATCAACGATCATATCGAGCAGATGCGATTGTCCGCCACCAAGGCGTTGCTCGAACGTCGCGATGCGTTGATCGTGGTCTCGGTGTCGGCGATCTATGGCCTCGGTGATCCAGACCTCTATTTGAAGATGCGCCTGCACTTCAATCGTGGCGAACTGATCGACCAGCGTGCCTTCCTGCGGCGCCTGGCCGAACTCCAGTACACCCGCAATGACATGGATTTCAAGCGAGGGACCTACCGGGTACGCGGCGATGTCATCGATATCTTCCCGGCGGATGCCGAGGACGAGGCGGTGCGGGTCGAACTGTTCGACGACGAGATCGACCAGATCAGCCTGTTCGACCCGTTGACCGGTGAGGTGCGGGGCAAGGTGCCGCGCATGACCATTTATCCCAAGACGCACTACGTGACGCCGCGGGAAACCATCATGGGCGCCATCGATTCGATCAAGGAGGAGCTGGCCGAGCGCCTGGCCTGGATGCGGCAACACGACAAGCTGGTCGAAGCACAGCGACTCGAGCAGCGTTCGCTCTACGACATCGAAATGATGCTGGAGCTCGGTTACTGCAATGGCATCGAGAACTACTCCCGCTATCTGTCCGGGCGGGCACCCGGCGAGCCGCCGCCCACCTTCTTCGATTACCTGCCGGCGGATGCCTTGCTGTTCATCGATGAGTCCCACGTCAGCGTTCCTCAGGTCGGGGGCATGTACAAGGGCGACCGCTCGCGCAAGGAAACGCTGGTGGAATATGGCTTCCGCTTGCCTTCGGCGCTGGACAACCGGCCCATGACCTTCCAGGAATGGGAGCGTATCTGCCCCCAGGCGGTCTTCGTCTCGGCGACGCCCGGTCCCTACGAGGCCGAGCATGCCGGGCAGGTGGTGGAGCAGGTGGTGCGTCCCACCGGGCTGCTCGACCCCGAGATCGAGGTGCGGCCGGCCTCGACCCAGGTCGACGACCTGTTGTCGGAGGTGCGAGCGCGCAGTGCGGTGGAAGAACGTGTCCTGGTCACCACCCTGACCAAGCGTATGGCCGAGGACCTTACCGAGTACCTGGATGAGCACGATGTCAGGGTTCGATACCTGCACTCCGACATCGATACCGTCGAGCGCGTGGAGATCATCCGCGACCTCAGGCTCGGCAAGTTCGATGTGTTGGTGGGGATCAACCTGTTGCGCGAGGGCCTGGACATCCCCGAGGTCTCGCTGGTGGCGATACTCGATGCCGACAAGGAAGGCTTCTTGCGCAACGAGCGCTCGTTGATACAGACCATCGGTCGGGCGGCGCGCAATGCCCATGGCAAGGCAGTGCTCTATGGTGATCGGGTCACCGATTCCATGCGTCGTGCCATCGACGAGACCGAACGTCGACGTGCCAAGCAGCTCGCTCACAACGAGGAACATGGCATCACGCCCGAGACGGTATCCCGTTCGGTGGCGGATATCCTCGAGTCGGCCGAGGCCCCGGGGCGAAAGGGCAAGGGTCGCAAGACCGAGCGCAAAGTGGCCGAGGGCTCGGCGATCTACGATCCGGACTCACTGTCACCGGCAGAACTGCAGAAGGAGGTGACACGCCTGGAGGATGCCATGGTCGAGGCGGCGCAGAACCTCGAGTTCGAAGAGGCGGCACGGCTGCGGGATCGGCTGCATGAACTCAAGGAACGCCAGCTGGCAGTGGGTTGAGTCCGAGACTGATGCGTTCTTCATGATTTATACCGTTATCTTTCGACACGCCAAGGGGGATGCCTGAGCCTCGAGATCACATTCAGCATCATGCCTCGGGCGCGAGCGGGGCGGAGCGTCCGGTCTCCCCGCTGGAGCCGATGATTCCCGTAGTGTCAAGCTGCCAGAAAGGAAGCGGTTGCGGTATGATGGGCGTTCCTTGAAGCCCGCCGCCGGCGTTTCGGGTCGGTAAAGAAGCGGGCGCGTCGACCCACAAAGGAGCGACTTGCTCATGACCGTGATTCGCCAGGACGACCTCATTCAGAGTGTCGCCGACGCCCTGCAGTATATTTCCTATTACCACCCCAAGGATTTCATCGACGCCATGGCGGAGGCCTACGAGCGGGAAGAGAATCCCGCCGCCCGGGATGCCATCGCCCAGATCCTGATCAATTCCCGGATGTGCGCCACCGGGCATCGCCCGATCTGTCAGGACACGGGCATCGTGACCGTCTTCGTCCATGTCGGCATGAACGTACGCTTCGAGACGGACATGAGCCTCGACGACATGATCAACGAGGGTGTACGCCGGGCCTATCTGCTGCCGGACAATGTCCTGCGCGCCTCGGTGCTGGCCGACCCGGACGGCAAGCGCCAGAATACCCGCGACAATACCCCGGCGGTGATCCATCACAAGTTGGTGCCCGGTGACACGGTGGAAGTGCATGTGGCGGCCAAGGGCGGCGGGAGCGAGGCCAAGTCCAAGTTCGCCATGCTCAACCCCTCCGACAATGTGGTCGACTGGGTGCTCGAGCAGTTGCCGAAGATGGGCGCTGGCTGGTGCCCGCCCGGGATGCTGGGCATCGGCATCGGCGGTACCGCCGAGAAGGCCATGGAGCTGGCCAAGGAGTCGCTGCTGGATCCCATCGATATCCAGGATCTCCAGGCACGTGGCCCATCGAGCCGTGCCGAGGAACTGCGTCTCGAGCTCTATGACAAGGTCAATCGGACCGGCATCGGCGCTCAGGGGCTGGGGGGGCTGACCACGGTGCTGGACATCAAGGTCAAGGACTACCCGACCCACGCCGCCAACAAGCCGGTAGCGATCATTCCCAACTGCGCGGCGACGCGCCATGCACACTTCACGCTGGATGGCACCGGTGCGGCTGCGCTGCCGGCCCCCAGGCTGGAGGATTGGCCGGAGATCACACGCGAGGCCGGCGACAACGTCAAGCGCGTCGATCTCGACACTATCACCGCCGACGAAATCCGGACCTGGCAGCCCGGCGATACCCTGTTGCTCAACGGCAAACTGTTGACCGGTCGCGATGCCGCCCACAAGCGAATGGTCGACATGATCGCCAAGGGTGAGCCTTTGCCCGTGGACCTCAAGGGACGCTTCATCTACTACGTGGGCCCGGTGGACCCGGTCGGCGACGAGGTGGTCGGCCCGGCGGGGCCGACCACTGCGACCCGCATGGACAAGTTCACTCGGACCATGCTGGAGCAGACCGGCCTGCTGGGCATGGTCGGCAAGGCCGAGCGTGGCGAAGCGGCCATCGAGGCGATCCGCGACAACCAGGCCGTCTATCTGATGGCGGTCGGAGGGTCTGCCTACCTGGTGGCCCAGGCGATCAAGCAGGCGCGTATCGTCGGCTTCGAGGATCTCGGCATGGAAGCGATCTATGAATTCGAGATCGAAGACATGCCGGTCACCGTGGCGGTGGACAGTGCCGGCACTTCGGTCCACCAGACCGGCCCGGCGAAGTGGAAGGAGATCATCGCCGAGCGCGCCTGAGCCCGGCGATCACCACGACGGCCAGGGCAATCGCCGTTGGGCATGATGAGGGGCGCCGGGGACAGGTCGAAGAGGGGGCTTTTGCCACGCCGGCCCCGCCTGCTGGCGGGGCCGGCGTCGTGACGCGTATGCTATGGCTCGTTGTCGATCGTTGACTGTCGTCGTTACTCCACCCAAAAGGCTGCGACCCCATGGCTTCCTGGCTGTTCGGCATGCTGATTCTGGCGACCCATATGCTCGGCATCCTGTCGGCGGTGCAGGCCTTGATGTCCAGTCGCACCTCCCAGGGCGCCATCGCCTGGATCATTTCGCTGGTGACCGTCCCCTACCTGGCGGTGCCGGCCTACTGGGTGTTCGGCAGGCCCCGGTTCTATGGCTACGTATCGGCGCGCGGCGAGCGGGACTCCGTATTGCGCCGGGTGCTGGCGCGTTATCGCAATCTGGTCGAGCCCTATCTGGTCGGGGCCAGGGAAGCCGACGTCCTGGCCGTGGAAAAGCTGGCGATGATGCCGCTGACCAGCGGCAATCGCACCGAGCTGCTGGTGGACGGCGAGGCGACCTTCGAGAGCCTGTTCGCGGGGATCGAACGAGCCGAGCACTATATCCTCGTGCAGTTCTTCATCGTCCGCGACGATGCATTGGGGCACCAGCTCAAGCAGCGACTGCAAGATGCCGCCGAAAGGGACGTGCGCGTCTATTTTCTCTACGATGAGATTGGCTGCCACAAGCTGCCGGAACGTTACTTGCGTGACCTTCACGAGGCTGGTGTGGCGGTCAGCGCTTTTCATTCCTCCCGGGGGCTGCGCCATCGGTTCCAGTTGAATTTCCGCAATCACCGCAAGATCCTGGTGGTCGACGGCCGCGAGGGCTGGGTCGGCGGCTTCAATGTCGGTATCGAGTATCTGGGGCAGAACCCCAGGCACGGGCATTGGCGGGATACCCATCTGCGCCTGGTGGGGCCTAGCGTGCTGGGGCTTCAGGAGGCTTTCTGGGAAGACTGGCACTGGGCGACGGGAGAAGTGATCAGCCTGGCCTGGACGCCGCAGGTCACCTGTGAAGAGAGTCAGAACGTGGTCATCGTTCCCTCCGGGCCCGCTGACACGCAGGAAACGGCCAGCTTGCTGGTACAGCATGCCATTCATAGTGCCCATGAGCGGCTCTGGGTGACCAGTCCGTATTTCGTGCCGGACCACAGTGTCCAGGATGCCCTGCGATTGGCGGCCATGCGGGGGGTGGATGTTCGCATCATGATGCCGGAACGTCCGGATCATCTCTTGGTCTTTCTTTCGGCGTTCTCCTTCCTGCCGGACATGTTGCGTGCCGGGGTGAAAGTCTATCGCTACCAGCCGGGTTTTCTGCACCAGAAGGTCATTCTGGTCGATGACGTGGCGGCCAGCGTCGGCACCGTGAATCTGGATAACCGCTCCTTCAGGCTCAATTTCGAGATCACCGCCGTGGTACCGGACCGGCAGTTCGCCGCCGATGTCCACGAGATGCTGGTACGTGACTTCTCGGTCTGTCGGGAGGTCACGCTAGAGGAGATCGAGTCTCGGGGGATATGGCGCAAGCTGCTGTCTCGAGCCGCTTATCTTCTCTCTCCGGTGCAGTGATGCGCTTGGGATGAGTGGTTAGCTGCGGTAAATTACGCTCACGCCGAGCGTATCGATCGACTCCGGGAGCGAGTCGTCCATGCATCTATGACCGGGAGTCGTGGTGAACCTCGAGACCAAGTGGCTGGAAGACTTCGTTGCCCTGGCCAATACCCGCAGCTTTTCCGCCTCGGCGCGTCAGCGCCATGTCACTCAGCCGGCCTTCAGTCGGCGGATTCGTTCCCTGGAGCAGGCGGTGGGGGTCACGCTGGTCGACCGGTCCACCACGCCCGTGGATCTCACGCCGGAAGGGCAGCTGTTTCTGGTCACGGCACGCAACATGGTCGAGCAGCTCAGCGAGAGTCTCGGGCATCTGCGGGGGCTTTCCATCGCCAACGAGGCACTGGACATCGTGGCCGCGCACTCCCTGGCGCTGAGCTTCTATCCGCAATGGATCTCTCGGTTGCAGAAGGGCGTGGGCGAGTTGCCGACCCGGCTGGTGGCCATGAACGTGGGCGATGCCATCCATGTCCTTCGCGAAGGCAACTGCGATCTGATGCTGGCGTATTATGATCCCTATGCCAGCATGCAGCTGGATGCCGAGGTCTTTCCTTCCTTTTCCATCGGTCAGGTCAAGATGCTGCCGGTCTGCCTGCCGGATACTCGCGGTCGGCCTCGCTTCTCGCTGGACAGCGGCGAGGCGATTCCCTACCTCTCCTATACGCAGGGCGCCTTCCTGGGGCGCAGCGTGCGCATGCTGTTGAAGAACGATCCCTTGCGCATGCGTCTGCGGACCGTCTACGAGACCGCCATGGCCGAAGGGCTCAAGGGGATGGTCATGCAGGGAGTCGGCATGGCCTGGATCCCGGACTTCTGCATTCGTCAGGAGCTCAATGACGGGCGGCTGGTACGGGCGGGCGACGAGAAGAACGACGTGCCTCTGGAAATTCGCCTGTATCGCTGCTCGCTGGTGCACAAGCCGGGGGTGGAGAAGCTCTGGCGGCAGATGATGAAGTTGCCGAGGGACTTTCTCCAGGCCTAAGCCCGTCTCATGCGCATTTACAGGGTTGTGTAAATCAATTAGCTTTATTTCGGTTTAAAGGGAAACTGCAACTGTCAAGGACGAGACGATGATTAAACGAGTCAGCATTGTGTTGTGCGCCGTAGCGCTGGCCGGTTGTGAGGCTGAAGCCAAGAATGTCGACTTTTATATGGAAAATCCGCAAGAGCGCGAATCCGTTCTGGAAGAATGTAAAAAGGACATTGCCGAGGCAATGGAGGATGACAACTGTATCAATGCCAATGCTGCAGCAAATAGGGTCGCGGAAGAACGAAGAGATGATGCTTGGGAGCTAGAAAGTGACCTGGGGGCTCCCAACCTTGGCGCCGATAAGGAAGAATAACAGCTTATAATACGCTTCAGGTGCTGCTGAAATCGGCGGGCAGGCCGAGAAAGTTCTGGATGATAAAGAAGTGATCCTCGAAGAGCCCATCCGGCTCGAGATCGGCGAGCGGGACCCAGCGGGCATGGTCGCCGCCCTTGACCGGCTTCAGGCGAGGCAGTTGCTGGTCGGGGCGCAGGGCAAAGTAGAAGGCCTCGGCCAGGGTGCGGCCACGCCAGCTTCGATGGGGTTCGTCGAACAGTCGCTGGCCGCGTAGCGAGCCCTTCAGCACAGGCTCCGGTACCTTGAGTCGCACCCGTTCGCGGAGTTCGCGCAGACAGGCATCCAGCAGGCGTTCCTGCGGGTTGATGAAGCCGCCGGGCAGGGCGTATAGCCCCTTGCCGGGGGCCGCGGTACGCTTGACCAGCAGGATGTGACCGGATTGTACGACCACGGCATTGACGGTGACGAAAATCGGCGGGTAGGGCGCTTGTGCCCAGGCTTGTCGATATTGATCCAACAGGCCCTGCTCTTCGACCAGTTGCTCATAGGCATCGGTCTCGAGGAAGCGCTTGATGCCGTCGACTACACCGGGTGGCAGGTCGTGGGAGGCGCCGGCACTGGCATAGTCGGCGGCGGCGACGGGGGAGCGGAACAGCCGTTCACGGATCTGGCTGGCCGAGATGCCTTCGACCATGGGCACGCTGACCGACTCCCACTGTGGGAAGAGCGACAGATAGTAGCTCGATTGGCCACGGCTGGCACCGATCAGGCCGATGCGGGGCAGTCGGGCATGGTGGGGCGACGCGATGTCGCGGACCTTGCGCTGGACGTCGCGTACCCAGACATCATTGTTGTAGAGGGCGTCGAGCAACGGCACGATCTCGAGGCGTTCGTTGTCTTCGTCGTCGAAGGCACTGCGCAGCATGCGACGACGCTCGTCGAAGCGCCAGGGGTTGCGCAGCGAGCGGGCCTGCCAGGCGGAGCCGATCAGGACGATGACTTGTCGGGCGCGCTTGAGGGCTTGATGGATGACCGCCAGGTGGCCGAGATGGGTCGGTTGAAAGCGGCCGATGAAGACCAGACAGTCGAAATCGCGATTGGGGTGTTCGGCGTCTGGCAGCGCGGTCATGACATCGCTCCGGGCGGGCAAAGCCCCATTATGGTGGCCCCCTCTCGGGCACGCAATTTTCCGTTTCCGATAGCCCTGTTTCCGAGAGGGTTCTGCTGCCGGATCCGCTGGATTTGCCCCTGCACCTCATTGACAGGCTTCGGTATGCTGTCACTTCAGCAAGGGAATGTGAGGAACTGCCGTGATCAAGCAAAGCCTGAAGGCCGTCTGGACACCGATCCGTGATGTCGTGCGATTCTGGTGGACCGTGGTGCGTAATGCGGTGAAGCTCTGGCTGGAGCGCAATGCCTTCAGCTATGCCGGTTCACTGGCGTTCTATACGCTTTTCTCGTTGGCGCCGACGGTCATCATCGCGGTCACCGTGATCGGCCTGGTGCTGGGAGAAGAGGCGGCTCAGGGGCAGATCGTCGCCCAGCTCGAGGGCACCATGGGAGCGAGTGCCGCCGAGCTCGTGCAGAATGCCGTCTCACAGTCGCGCATCCAGGAGTCCGGCATCCTGCCGACGCTGCTCGGCGTCGGTGCCCTGGTGGTCGGGGCGACCACGGTATTCGGCCAGATGCAGTTCTCGCTGAATACGCTCTGGGGGGTTGCGGCGCGCCCCAGTACCAACAGCCTGTGGATCTTCATCAAGAATCGGATGCTGTCGCTGACCGTGGTGTTGTCGATCGGCTTCATCCTGCTGGTATCGCTGGCCCTTGGCGTGCTGGTCAAGGCGATGCTGAAGGCGGCCGATGGATTGCTGCCCTTCGTCGGTTTTCTGACCAATGGGGCGGAATTTCTGGTGTCGCTGGCCCTGGTGTCGGCGCTGTTCGCGACCATCTTCAAGGTACTGCCCGATGTGGTGCTGCGCTGGCGCGATGTTCTGGTGGGGGCGATCGTCACCGCCGTGCTGTTTGCCGTCGGGCGTACGGCCATTGCCGTCTATCTGGCCTACACGGCCACGGCGTCGGCGTATGGTGCGGCCGGCTCGGTGGTGGTGGTGTTGCTGTGGGTCTATTACTCCTCCTTGATCCTGCTGTTTGGTGCCGCTTTTACTAAATGTCACCTGGTGGCCAAAGGGCGCGAGGTCGTGCCACGCAACAGTGCCGTCCTGGTCAGGCATGAGCTGCTCGACGAGGAGCCCGAGCGGTCAGGCAAGCGTTTGAAGATGCCGGCCTGGCCGCGAGCCCGCAAGAAGGAGGCGAATCCTGACGCCGCTGACGACGGCAACGCCTCCCGTGGCGACACCTCGCCCGAGTCGACGACCGAAGAATCCGGCTGATGCCCGGGCGGGTCGACCTGCCTCAGTCGCGGAAGCGCTCCCGGGCCAGAGCGTCCGCGACGCCGGCGGGATCGTTCCGTTCGCGTCGGGCACGGTCGAAGATCTCGTCCAGGGTGCTCTCGATGCCGGCGATGTGCGACATGACATCCTCCCGTCGGTAATCGCGGCGTCGTTGCCAGGCGATCTCGATAACGCCACCAGCATTGGCAACGTAATCCGGGGTATAGAGGATATTGCGCGCCTTCAGCAGACCGGCGATCTCCGGGCTGGCCAGTTGGTTATTGGCCGCGCCGCATATGACTTGCGCCTTGAGGCGCTCGACGACTGAGGTCGACAGGGCCGCTCCCATGGCGCAGGGCGCAAAGACGTCGACATCGGCATCGATGATGCCGTCAGGTGTGGTAGTTTCCGCACCCAGAGATTCGGCAAGTCGTTCCAGGGCGTCACGGTCGACATCGGTCATGACGAGTCGAGCCCCGGCCTCGTGAAGCAATCGTGCCAAGTGGGCGCCGACATGGCCGACCCCCTGGATAGCCACACGCAGGCCATCCATATCATCCCGTCCCAGACCATGACGCACGGCGCTGCGCATGGCGCAGAAGACACCTCTGGCGGTGAAGGGCGAGGGGTCGCCGGAGGCGCCATCCTGGCCGAGACCACCGACGTGTTCTGTGATGTCCGCGATGATCCGCATGTCAGCTTCGCTCGAGCCGGAGTCCTCGGCGGTGATGTAGTCGCCGTTCATCGAATCGACCAGACGCCCCATGGCGCGCAGCAATGCCGGCGTCTTGTCACGCCGGGGGTCGGCGATGATCACCGCCTTGCCGCCGCCCAGCGGCAGGTCGGCCAGCGCCGACTTGTAGGTCATGCCGCGCGACAGGCGCAATACATCGGTCAAGGCCTCCTCGTCACTGGCGTAGGGGAAAATGCGCAGGCCACCCAGGGCAGGGCCGCGTCGCGTATCGTGGACGGCGATGATGGCCTTCAGGCCGCTCTCGGCATCGCTGCCGAAGACGATGCGCTGGTGATGGTCGAACTCGGGGTGAGAGAAGACCGACATGAGGGAGACTCCCTTGTGAGGATGGTTGTTGTACGGGTGCCGTCCGGATAGGACGGGCCTGGTGTCGCGATGGCTTTTGGCCGGGCGATCACCTTGTGTCATCTTAAAGGGTAGTCTTTCGAGGAAGAAGCGGTTCATCGCCATGGGCGACGATGACGATGCGGGAGGAGGCCGACATGGAGAGACGCTGCGTGCGAGCCCTGGTGACCGGCAAGGTCCAGGGCGTCTGGTATCGGCGCGCGACCCAGGAAAAGGCATTGCAGGCCGGGGTGACCGGTCATGCGCGCAACCTGCCCGACGGGCGCGTCGAGGTGTTGATGTGCGGGCGCGTCGAGGCGGTGCGGGAACTCGGCGAGTGGCTATGGTCGGGGCCACCCGATGCTCGGGTGACCCATGTCGAGATGGAGGACGTGGAGGCGCATGAACCGGATGCCTTCACGACCGGCTGAGTGGCCTCAAGCGAGGGTATCGGTGATCCATTCCACGACGGCGTCGCCATCGACGCCGAGACAGACGTCGGCCAACGGCGTCCGTGACCAGCGTGGTTCGATGAAGGCCCGGTTTTCCGGCGCGAAGATCGTCTGACCCTCGGCGTCACCTTCGGTGGCCACATTGAGATGGCCGCGTTGTGTGGTGAAGAGGTCGGGGCGTACCAGCCAGGCCAGGGCGCAGCTGTCGTGGGGGCAGCAGCCGTCGATGCCGAGCATCTCCTGGTAGAAGTCGCGGTAGAAGGCATAGCTGCCGGCCAGCACTTTCCCGAGCCTGCCCTGGCCGGCTTCTATGCGGGCCATGTGAGCCGGCGTGAGAACGCAACGATGCGTCACATCGAGGCCTACCATGACCAGTGGCCAGCCGGCGGTCAGTACCCGGGCGGCGGCGTGGGAATCGTTGAAGATATTGGCCTCGGCCACGGGCGTGACATTGCCGCCTTCCTGGACCGAACCGCCCATTACCACCACCTGCTTCACCTTATCGATCAGGGCGGGGTCGAGTTGTAGAGCGGCGGCCAGGTTGCCGAGCGGACCGACAGCGACCAGCGAGACCTCGCCGGGCCGTGCGTTGACGGTATCGACGATGAACTGCGCGGCGCTGCGCGGCTCGGCCTGTCCTCGGACGTCCGGCAGCTCGATGTCTCCCAGGCCATTGGCACCATGGATGTGGGCCGGAGCCGGGTGACGGGGCTTGACCATCGGGGCGGCGGCTCCCTGAGCCACGGGAATCACCTGGTCGGCCAGTTCGGCCAGCAGCAGGGCATTGTGGGTCGCGGTGGCGACATCCACATTGCCGTAGGTCGTGGTCATGCCCAGCAGCTCGATGTCCGGGTGCGCCAGGGCGATGGCGATCGCCTGGGCATCGTCCACGCCCGGATCGGTATCGAAGATGATTGGGTGTGCCATGAAATCTCCTTGTCTGGGGTTAGGTGTCCTGGCCAAGCCTGGCTTCTACCTCGTCGAGCTCTGGGATGCTCTCGGTGGCGCCGAGACGCTGAACGCCGATGGCGGCGGCGGTGGCGGCGCGCTCGAGACAGGTTGCGGCCGGCATCCCGGCCTGTCGGGCGGCGAGATAATAGCCGATGAAGGTGTCGCCCGCGGCCGTGGTGTCGCGGGGGGTGACCGGCAGGGGCGGCTGGAAGAGTCGCGTCGCGCCATGTTGATACCAGGCGCCGTCGCCACCCAGGGTCAACACCGTTTCCGTGGCGGGCAGTCGGGCGGAAAGGGCCTCGAGCAATGCATCGGCCGCGGTGCCTTCCGCAAGCCCCGTCAGTGCCTCGGCTTCGCCGCGGTTGACGAACAACAATTGACAGAGCTCCAGGGGCAGGGCCGCCACGTCCTCGGTCATCGGTGCCGGGTTGAAGGCGATATGCAGGCCCCTGGCATGGGCGCGCTCGAGAGCCATTGCCAGGGCGTTGCACTCATTCTGGGCGAGTAGCCAGTCTCCCGGATCGGTGGCCTCGATCAGTTCGTCGAGCGTCGTTTCATCGAAACCATGGTTGGCACCGGGAAAGAGGAGGATGGCATTCTCGCCCTGGTCGTCGACCTGAATGATGGCATGGCCGCCGGGTTCATCGACCAGCGCGATGGTATCGGTGTCGACGCCTGCTTGCTCCAGCAGCTCCTTGGCCCAGGCGTCATGCCGGCCGAGGCGCCCCCAGTGTTGCACCCGGCCGCCTGCGCGGGCCATGGCCAACGACTGGTTGGCTCCCTTGCCTCCCAGGCCGACACGATAGTCATGGCCGGCGAGGGTTTCCCCGGGGCGAACCAGGTGGGGAACGCGATAGAAGTGGTCGAGGTTGATCGAGCCGAAATTATGCAGCATGCCGACGTCCGGATTTCCTGTCAGGTGTTGAGGAAGACATTCATGGGACATGAGTATCCAAGCCCGAGAGAAGGCGCGCAAGTTGTACACGGTGATCGTATCGATTTTATACCGTTATCTCTTTTCCGGCCCTCAAATCGATACTCCGATGCACGCTAACTGTCGGACAGGGCAGGCCTGGTTTTCTGTCCCATGAATCCAGACAGGCCCTGGAGGCAACGTTCAAGATTCAAGATTTTTCGCCGTCAGCTCGACGATGCGTTGGCGGGCCTCGGGAGTGATCCAGGCGTTGTGCGGTGTCACGATCAGGTTCAGGGGTTCCTCGAGGGCATCCAGCAAGAGGTGACCATTTACCGGCGGCTCTTCGGGCAATACATCGACACCCAGGCCGCCCAGGCGATTGTCGCGCAGTGAGTCCAGCGCAGCCGCTTCATCGATGATGCCGCCTCGGGCACAGTTGACCAGCAATGCGGCAGGCTTGAGCCGCGCGAGCATTGCGGCATCGACCAGGTGGCGAGTGGCCTCTGTCAATGGACAGTGGAGACTGACCACATCGGCCATCGGGGCCAATTCGTCGAGGCTCGGCCGGTGGTCGTCATCCGCTCGGCTGCCCGGCCGGGCAGCGAAGCTCACTCTCATGCCGATGGCCTCGGCCAGTTTTCCCACCCGATTGCCGAGTTCTCCCTGGCCGACGATGACCAGGTGCTTGTCTTCGAGCTGGAGGGTACGGTGTTCCAGCAGGCAGAAGAAGGGGCTCGTGTTCCAGTGCCCCTGGGCGACATCATTCTGATAGCGCGGCAGCCGGGCGGCGAGGGCGAGGATCATCATCAGACTGTGCTGGGCCACGCTGGCGGTGCCGTAGGCAGTCACGTTGCGTACGGGAATGCCGAGGCGCTCGGCGGCCGTCATGTCGATGTTGTTGGTGCCGGTAGCCAGTACGCAGATCAGGCGCAATCGAGGCAACGCTTCCAGGGTCTCGGCGCTCAGCTTCACTTTGTTGACGATGGCCACATCGGCCTCGGCCAGTCGGTCGACGGCCTCGTCGGCGGTTGTGAAGTCGTGACGCGTGAGTCGCGTGACCCGTTTCTCGATCGGCGAAAGGTCGACATCCGGGCCGAGGCTGGCGGCATCGAGAATGACGGCGTGCATGGCGGAATCCTTGCGTCTGGGGTGAATGGGTGAGTGACGGAGCGACAGCGACCGGGGCACTCGTCGAAGTGCCTGGGACCTCGCGCGAGGCGGGTGATCAGGGACATCCCCGGGGCTGGGCCTCGAGGCCTTCAACGGGCTATAATATGCGGCCTTCGTGTCAGGCTTGGATTATCCGCAGGCCGACCCTATATCGCTGTACGATCATCGCGACCGCGCCGCGTTGTACCGTCGCGCCGTCAATGGGACATCGTTACCGGGAGAATCACGACCATGCCCATCTACGAATATGAGTGCAAGGCCTGCGGCCATCGCCTGGAAAAACTGCAGAAGCTCAGTGCCGCCCCGCTGACCGACTGCCCGGCCTGCGAGCGTGCCGAACTCGGGCGTCTGGTGTCCGCCGCGGGGTTTCGCCTGGCCGGTGGAGGCTGGTACGAGACCGATTTCAAGACCGGCAGCAAGAAGAACCTGGCCGGTGGCAACGAGAGCGGCAAGACCGCCGAGACATCGAGCAAGGACGGCACGGCGGCCTGAGCCGTGCCGCCCTTGCCGTTTCACACTTTCACGGAACACGAAAAACAGGATACGACATGCGCAGCCATTATTGCGGCCAGTTGAACGAGACCATGGTGGACCAGACGGTCACCCTGTGCGGTTGGGTGCATCGCCGCCGTGACCACGGTGGGGTAATCTTTCTCGACATGCGCGACCGCGACGGCATCGCCCAGGTCGTGGTCGATCCCGATACCGCCGAGGCCTTCGCCAACGCCGACCGTGCTCGCAATGAATATGTGCTGCGCATTGCCGGCCGTATCCGCCTGCGTCCGGAGGGCACTCAGAACCCCAACATGCCGACGGGCATGATCGAGGTGCTGGCCAAGGACGTCGAAGTGCTCAATACCGCGGCGACGCCTCCCTTCCAGCTCGACGAGCATGGCAAGGTCGGCGAGGAAGTCCGCCTCAAGCATCGCTACATCGATCTGCGCCGTCCGGACATGATCGACAAACTGCGCCTGCGTTCTCGGATCTCGCACACTGTGCGGGCCTATCTCGAGAACCAGGGCTTCCTGGATATCGAGACGCCGATCCTGACCCGAGCAACGCCGGAAGGTGCCCGAGATTACCTGGTGCCCAGCCGTACCCATGCGGGCAGTTTCTTTGCATTGCCGCAGTCACCTCAGCTGTTCAAACAGTTGCTGATGGTGTCCGGCTTCGATCGCTACTACCAGATCGCCAAGTGCTTCCGGGACGAGGACCTGCGCGCTGATCGTCAGCCGGAATTCACCCAGATCGATATCGAGGCCTCCTTCGTCGAGGAAGACGACATCATGGCCATCACCGAGGGGATGATTCGCCAGCTGTTCCATGAGGTACTGGACGTCGAGTTGCCCGAGTTTCCGCGCATGCCCTATGCCGAGGCCATGCAGCGCTTCGGTTCCGACAAGCCGGACCTGCGCATTCCGCTGGAACTCGTCGATGTCGATGACCTGATGAAGGATGTCGACTTCAAGGTCTTCTCCGGGCCGGCCAATGCCGATGACGGCCGTGTCGCGGCGCTCAAGGTCAAGGGCGGTGCCTCGCTGTCGCGCAAGGAAATCGACGACTACACCAACTTCGTCGGCATCTATGGCGCTCGCGGCCTGGCCTGGATCAAGGTCAACGACCGTGCCAGCGGCATCGAGGGGCTGCAGTCGCCCATCGTCAAGTTCATGGATGGCGTGGTCGAACCGCTGCTGGACCGTGTCGGCGCCGAAGACGGCGATATCATCTTCTTCGGTGCCGACAAGGCGCGCATCGTCAACGAGGCACTGGGTGCCCTGCGCGTGCGCCTGGGCGAGGACCTGGATCTCTATACCGCCGAGTGGTCGCCGCTCTGGGTGGTCGACTTCCCGATGTTCGAAGAGGATGACAACGGTCGCCTGCAGGCGCTGCACCATCCGTTCACCGCGCCATCCTGCGATGTCGAGACCCTCAAGCAGCAGCCCGCCGAGGCACTGTCCCGTGCCTACGACATGGTGCTCAACGGCACCGAGCTCGGTGGCGGTTCGATTCGTATCCACGATCAGGCCATGCAGCAGAGCGTGCTCGAGCTGCTGGGCATCGGCGAGGAAGAGGCCCGCGAGAAGTTCGGCTTCCTTCTCGATGCTCTGCAGTACGGCGCGCCGCCCCATGGTGGCCTGGCCTTCGGGCTCGACCGCCTGGTCATGTTGATGGGCGGGGCTCGCACCATCCGTGAAGTGATCGCTTTCCCGAAGACCCAGAGCGCCGCTTGCCTGATGACCGATGCGCCGGGCGAGGTCAGCGGGCAGCAGCTCAAGGAATTGAACATCCGTCTGCGACAGAAGGCGAAGACAGAGGGCGCCGGCGACTGAGGACGCCCGGACCTTCACTGTCATCCTGCGAACCGGCGCCCCAGAGGCGCCGGTCTCGTTTCAAACGGCACGAATTCACCATCTTGAATGAGGGAGTTCCATGGCAGGTCACAGCAAATGGGCCAATATCAAGCATCGCAAGGCCGCACAGGATGCCAAGCGGGGCAAGATTTTCACCAAGCTGATTCGTGAATTGACCGTGGCGGCGCGTCACGGCGGCGGCGAGCCGGCCGACAATCCCCGACTGCGTGCCGCCATCGACAAGGCCCTGGCCAACAACATGACCAAGGACACCATTCAGCGGGCGGTGGATCGGGGCGCCGGCAATACCGATGGCGACGACATGGAAGAGGTCGTCTACGAAGGCTATGGTCCCGAAGGTGTCGCCATGATGGTCGAGGCGATGACCGACAACCGTAATCGGACCGTCTCCGAGGTGCGACATGCCTTCGGCAAGCAGGGCGGCAATCTCGGCACTTCCGGTTCGGTTGCCTTCATGTTTCATCGACAGGGTCGCTTGACACTGCCGGAAGGCGTTACCGAAGAAGCCGCCATGGAGGCGACGCTGGAGGCCGAGCCGGAGGAAATCGAGACCCTCGAGGACGGTCGCCTGGAGGTGGTGACCACCCCCGACAGCTTCGGCGCGGTCAAGGATGCCCTGGTCGAGGCGGGTATCGAGCCGACGGCCAGCGATGTCGGCCTGTATCCGGATAACGTCGCCAGAATCGAGGATGTCGAGCTGGGACGTCGCATCATCAAGCTGGTGGATCGACTCGAGGACCTGGATGATGTGCAGAATGTTTACACCAATGCGGATTTTGCCGATGACATCATGGAGTCGTTGCACGACGATGCCTGACACCGGGAGAAATAAGCGATGCTGATCCTGGGAATCGATCCGGGATCGCGGATCACCGGTTACGGCGTGCTGGATGTCGCCACACCGACACCACGTTACGTGGCCAGCGGCTGCATCCGGACCCGGGGGGAGGACCTGGCCCAGCGTCTGGCACAGGTCTACGCCGGGATCAGCGAGTTGATCGGTGTGCATGGCCCCGGTGAATTCGCCATCGAGCAGGTGTTCATGGCCAAGAACGCCGATTCCGCCCTCAAGCTTGGCCAGGCCCGGGGGACTGCTATCGTCTGCGCCGCCAACCACGGCCTGCCGGTCAGCGAATACGGACCGCGTCAGATCAAGCAGGCGGTAACCGGCAGCGGCGGGGCGGACAAGCACCAGGTGCAGCATATGGTAACCGCCGTGCTGGGATTGGACGGTTCCCCCCAGGCCGATGCCGCGGATGCGCTGGCCATCGCCTTGACCCATGCCCATGCACGGTCGGGGTTGATCAATCGAGGCGGGTATGGAGGCCGTCGTCAACGTGGAAAGGGGGCATCCTGGCGGGATTTTCGCCCTTCCTGACGTCGCTTTCCGGCGACGCCTGGGAGGGTTGTCGAACGCCGTTCAGGCGGGCTGGCAAGCCGGCTGGGGGACCAGTATAGTGGTCGCGGCGCGCATCGCCGCGATGGATTCTTGACCAAGGATTGTAATACGCCATGATCGGACGCCTACGAGGCACCCTGCTGGAAAAACAGCCCCCCTGGCTGGTGGTGGACGTGGCCGGGGTCGGCTATGAGCTAGAAGCCTCGATGACCACTCTGCTGGCACTGCCCGGCGACGGGGAGGCGGTATCGCTGTATACCCATCTCAGCATCCGTGACGATGCCCACCTGTTGTACGGTTTTGCCCGGGAACAGGAACGTTCGCTGTTCCGCGCCTTGATCAAGGTCAACGGCATCGGCCCGAAACTGGCTCTGGCAATACTGTCCGGCATGGACGAAGACGCCTTCATCCGTTGCGTGATGGATAACGATATCAAGGCCCTGACGCGTTTGCCCGGCGTCGGCAAGAAAACTGCCGAACGCCTGGTCATCGAAATGCGGGACCGCTTCCCGCACTGGCAGGCCGGCACCGACGTCTCCGCCGACGATGTCGGAACAGGCGCTTCTGCACCCGCCGCCAAGGACCCGCTGGCCGATGCCGAGGCCGCGCTGGTCAGCCTCGGCTACAAGCCATCGGAAGCCACGCGCATGCTGTCCGGCCTCGAAGATGAGGGCAGTACGGAAGCCATGATCAAGGCGGCGCTCGTGCGCCGCATGGCGGGCTGACCCATGGTCTTCCGCGTTCGCCAGGACCATGACGCCAAGGAAGCACGGCATCGTTCGCCGAACGACGCGCATCGCCGCAGTGGCAGCGCGGCGGCATTCGGGCCGTGCTCTCCCAAGGGAGGATTCGCATGCTGGAAACCGATCGACTGATCGGCGCCGAGACCCGGGAGGGTGAAGGGCGACTCGATCACGCCATCCGTCCTCGGCATCTGAGCGACTATATCGGCCAGACGCGGGTGCGCGAGCAGCTCGATATTTTCATCAGCGCCGCACGAGGGCGGGGCGAGAGTCTGGACCACACCCTGGTGTTCGGGCCTCCCGGT
This sequence comes from Halomonas sp. I1, assembly GCF_032334135.1. Lineage (NCBI taxonomy): Bacteria > Pseudomonadati > Pseudomonadota > Gammaproteobacteria > Oceanospirillales > Halomonadaceae > Halomonas > Halomonas sp. I1. The sequence continues at coordinate 126,318 of NZ_JAVXUS010000002.1, read as the reverse complement.
CTGGGCAAGACGACGCTCGCCAACATCATCGCCACCGAGATGGACGTAGGCCTCAAGGCGACGTCGGGGCCGGTCCTCGAGAAAGCTGGTGACCTGGCGGCCATGCTCACCAACCTTCAGCCGGGCGATGTGCTCTTCATCGATGAAATCCACCGGCTGTCCGCGGTGGTGGAAGAGGTCCTGTATCCCGCCATGGAAGACTTCCAGCTGGATATCGTCATCGGTGAAGGGCCGGCTGCTCGTTCGATCAAGCTCGACCTCCCGCCCTTTACCCTCGTCGGGGCTACCACCCGGGCGGGGCTTCTGACGTCACCGCTGCGTGATCGCTTCGGGATCGTCCAGCGCCTGGAGTTCTATTCCGTCGAGGAACTCACCGAGATCGTCTCTCGCTCGGCGGGCCTGCTGGGCGTGGACACTGATGCCGATGGTGCCACCGAAGTGGCACGACGCTCCCGGGGTACACCGCGAATCGCCAATCGCCTGCTCCGGCGGGTACGCGACTTTGCGGAGGTACGCGGCGGCGGCCATATCGATGCCGAGACCGCCGATCAGGCACTGAACATGCTGCATGTGGACCACCATGGCCTGGACCACATGGACCGTCGCCTGCTGCTGGCGATGATCGAGAAGTTCGATGGCGGGCCGGTGGGTGTCGACTCGCTGGCTGCGGCCATCGGCGAGGAACGCGACACCATCGAAGATGTCATTGAACCTTACCTGATCCAACAGGGACTGATGATGCGTACCGCGCGTGGACGTGTGGTGACCCGGCAGGCCTGGCAGCACTTCGGCCTGGCCCCGGACGACCAGGCACCACGCCACGACTGATCAGCCAAGACCGACGAGGATTCCCGTGAACGACGCCATGTCCATTCCCCACCTGATCATGAACGCCAGCGGCGTGGTCCAGGCCGTGATGCTGTTACTGCTGATCGGCTCGCTGTTGTCCTGGGTGGTGATCTTTCAGCGCACCTTCGTGATGCGCCGTGCGCGCAAGGCACATCGTGAGTTCGAGGACCGCTTCTGGTCCGGGGTCGATCTCAATGAACTGTACCGGGAAACACCGGCAGAGCAGGACACCCTGGGCACCGAGCATATCTTTCGGGCCGGCTTTCGCGAATTCAACCGACTGCTGCCGAAGGCCCGGAGCCCCCAGGCCATTCTCGATGGCGTCCAGCGCAGCATGCGCGTGGCCTGGTCGCGGGAGGAGGATCGCCTCAACCTGCATCTGGTATTTCTGGCGACCGTGGCGTCTTCCAGTCCCTACATCGGCCTGTTCGGTACCGTCTGGGGCATCATGGGCTCCTTCCAGTCGCTCTCCATGGCTCAGCAGGCCACGCTGGCCACGGTCGCGCCCTGGATCGCCGAGGCACTGATCGCCACGGCCATGGGGCTGTTCGCGGCCATCCCGGCGGTGATCTTCTACAATCGCTTGTCCGCCGAGTCGTCTCGCCTGCTGGGCAAGTACGAAGATTTCGCCGAGGAATTCCATTCCATTCTGCACCGCAACCTGCAGGGTCGCGGCGAAACCGCCGAAGGCTGAGGGAGAGGCGTCATGCACGGACCCTTCAATCGCATGGGTCGACGCAAGCCGATGAACGAGATCAATGTGGTGCCGTTCATCGACGTCATGCTGGTGTTGCTGGTGATTTTCATGATCACCGCGCCGATGCTGACCCAGGGCGTCGAGGTAGAGCTGCCCCAGACCGCTTCGGAACCGATCGAGGACACGGAGGATCGTGACCCGATCATCGTCTCCGTGGACCGTCAGGGAGAGTATTTCGTCAGCCTCGGGGGAGACGAGACCCAGGTGAGCCTCGACGAACTCAGCCAGCGAGTGGTCATCCTGCTGGAGCGCAACCCGGGGACTCAGGTGCTGGTCCGTGGTGATCGCAATGTGTCCTACGGGCAGGTGGTGACGCTGATGAGCACCCTGCAGACCTCGGGTGTGACCGATGTCGGGTTGATTTCCGAGCCACCACCCGGGAAGTCCTGAGGAACGATCATGGCCAGACAGCATCGACGCGTGGGCTATGGCCTGCCGACCCTGCTCGCCATTGCCCTGCACCTGGGTATCCTGGTGGTCAGCGTGATTCGCTTCCCGTCATCCGACACCGAGCCGCCGAGCCAGTCCGTCGTTCAGGCCACCCTGGTCAGTGCCGAGACGGCCACCGATCAGGCCCAGCGCGCTACCGAACCTCCGGCATCGGCGGAGGAGGACGAGTCGTCGGACGACGAAGCGAGGCGTCGGGCCGAGGAAGAGGAGGCGCGTCGCCAGCAAGAGGCCGAGGAGCAACGTCAACGCGAAGCGGAAGCCGAGCGTCGCCGTCAAGCCGAACAGGAGCGCGCCGAGGCACTGGAAGCGGCCAGAGCCGCCGCCGAAGAAGCCGAACGACGGGCAGAGGAGGCCAGGGCTCAAGCCGAGCGACGCGAACAGCAGGAAGCCGAACGGCAGCGTCAGGCGGAAGAAGAGGCCCGTCGCCAGCGCGAAGCCGAGGAACAACGCCAACGCGAGGCAGAAGCTGAACGCCAGCGTCAGGCGGAAGAAGAGGCCCGCCGCCAGCGCGAAGCCGAGGAACAGCGCCAACGCGAGGCAGAAGCCGAGCGCCAGCGCCAGGCCGAGGAAGAGGCCCGTCGCCAGCGCGAAGCCGAAGCGCAGCGTCAACGCGAGCAAGCCGCACAGCGTGCAGCAGAAGCCGCCCAGAACAGTCTCGATCGCGCCATCGCCGGCGAGGCCGAAGCGGCGGCCAACGCCGAGCAAGCCCAGGAAGCGGCCAATGGCTTCATCAACCTCGTCCGGCAGGCCGTGGAACAAGCCTGGGTAATACCGCCCAACGTGGGTGACAATGCGAATACACTGGTCGCGATTCGGCTGGGGCCTTCCGGCGAAGTCTTCTCGGCCAGCATTGCGCGCAGCAGTGGTAACAGTGCCTTCGATCGCGCGGCAATCCAGGCGGTGGAATCGGCGGCACCATTTTCCGAATTGCGCGAATTGCCCGCATCGGTGCAGCGGGACTATCGTGAGTTCAACCTCAACTTCCGTCCGGGGGACATTCGCTGATGAGAGCCTTGATGACCACCTGGCTGGCGGCATTGCTGCTGTTCTGCACGCCGCTCGCCCAGGCCGAACTGACCATCGATATCACTCGAGGTAACGAGCAGGCCACCCCCATTGCGGTGGTTCCCTTTGCCAGCGAAGACGCGGGCTTGCCAGTGGACCTGGCCCAGGTCGTGGCCGACGACCTGAAGCGCAGCGGGTATTTCGATCCGCTTGAGCGAGACGCCATGTTCGAACAACCCGCCAGCAGTGACGAGATTCGCTTCGGGGACTGGCAGGCCCTGGACACGCGCTACATGGTGGTGGGTCGCGTGTCCCGAGAGGGCGAAGGCGTACGCGTGCGCTACGAGTTGATGGACGTCAGCGGCGAATCTCGCATGCTGGGCGAGACCGTGACGGCCAGTCCCGATCAGCTTCGAGCCGCCGCACATCGCATCAGCGACCAGGTCTTCGAGGCGATCACCGATATTCGCGGCGCCTTTTCCACGCGCATCGCCTATGTCACATCCGAAGGTGTCGGCGATGACATGTCGTTCAAGCTGTTCGTCGCCGATGCCGATGGCCACAACAGCCAGCAGGCGCTGACGTCGGATGAGCCGATCATGTCGCCGGCCTGGTCACCGGATGGCCAAAAGCTGGCTTATGTCTCGTTCGAAGGCGAGCGGCCGGCGATCTACGTGCAGGAAGTCAGCAGTGGTCGCCGCGTGAAGCTGACGTCCTTCGATGGACTGAACAGCGCGCCGGCCTGGTCGCCGGATGGCCGCAAGCTGGCCATGGCACTCTCGCGAGACGGGCAGCCGGAAATCTATACCATCGATATCGGCTCGCGCGACCTGCAGCGGATCACCCATAGTCCGAGTATCGAGACCGAGCCTTCCTGGTCGCCGGATGGCCGCAGCTTGATTTATACCTCCGATCGCAGCGGCGGACCGCAGATCTATCGCAAGTCGATTGGCGGCGGTGAGCCTGAGCGATTGACCTACACCGGCAATTACAATGCTCGGGCGCGCTTCTCGCCGGACGGCGAAGCGATTTTCCTGATCCACAAGGGCAACAATGGCTACCAGGTGGCTCGCCAGGATCTGGACAACGACCGGCTGGTCGAAATCAGCGATGCTCGGCAGGCTGAATCGCCCAGTGTCGCGCCGAATGGCACCATGGTAATCTTCGCCACCCAGCAGGGAAGTCGCGGTGTGCTGGGTGCCGTATCCGCGGACGGGCGGGCGTCCTTCCGTCTTCCCGCCGCCCGGGGTGATGTACGCGAACCGGCGTGGTCACCGTTTCTGAACTGATCGATCCAGCAGCACAAGGAGTCCTACGATGCAACTCAAGCCCTATGCCCGGTCCCTGGCCGTCGCGTTATCCCTGGCTTTCGTGGCCGGCTGCTCCAGCACCGGTGGCACCCAGGATGGTTCCATGTCCGGAAGCGGCAGTGGCGCGGGAACCGGTACCAGCGGCGCCGGGACCGGCCAGGTCAGCGGCAGTGGTCTGGGGGATGGTTCCGGCCAGATGGCCGATTCCCGCATTCCCGAAGTGCGCACCATCTATTTCGCCTTCGACAGCGATGCCATCCGTCCCGAGTTCCAGTCGGTACTGAATGCGCATGCCAGCTTCCTGCGCAACAACCCCGGTGCCAACGTGGTGCTGCAGGGGCATACCGACGAGCGCGGAACCCGCGAATACAACCTCGCCCTCGGTGAGCGTCGTGCCGGGGCCGTTGAAGAGTTCTTGAGCGTGCAGGGTGTGTCCCCGTCACAGGTGGATGTCGTGAGCTACGGTGAAGAGCGTCCCGCCGCGCGCGGCAGCAACGAGGAAGCCTACGCCCAGAACCGTCGGGTCGTCTTCGCCTACTGAACCGACACCGGACAGACACGGAGTGAAGCGCGCAAGCGCTTCCCCGTGCGAGCGCCGATTCGGCGACGAGGAAATACGCGATGAAACAGAGCCTCAAGCGACTGTGTACCCTGGGAGTTCTCGGACTTCCGTTGGTCGTGACATGGCCGGCCATGGCCCAGCAGCCGGAGGTCAGGGATCTGTCCGCCGGTAATAGCACCTTCTACGACCAGACCGCCACTCGCGAGGAAGCGGGTGGCAGCCTTGTGCTGTTCAACAGGGTGCAACGCAATCAGGAAGAGTTGCGTCGCCTGCGTGGTCAGGTCGAGGAACTGCGTTATCAGCTCGAGCAGTTGCGCAGGCAGACCCGCCAGCAGTACATGGATATCGAGGACCGCCTGGCGAGCACGGGGCAAAACGCTTCACCCTCCACGGAGGATGGACCGTCGACCAGCGCGTCGGACGAAACGGACGTGGAAACCGCCTCGACGGCGTCGGGAGCGGGTGCCTCGGAGACCGACGCCGCCGGACGCGAGGCCTATCAGGCTGCCTTCGCCAAGGTGCAGGAGCGGGACTTCGGTGCCGCCAGGCAAGCCTTCGAAGCCTTCATCGACGATTACCCGCAGAGTGGCCTGACCGCCAATGCCCATTACTGGCTTGGCGAGCTCCACTCCGCGGAGTCGGAGCTGGACGCGGCGGCCGCCGCCTTCAATCGTGTCATCGAAGCATTTCCCGACAGCAACAAGGTACCGGATGCGCTCTACAAGCTTGGGCTGCTCAAGGCACGTCAGGGCGATCCCGAGGCCAGTCGAGCCCTGCTCGATCGGGTTCAGGAAGCATATCCCGACAGCAGTGCCGCACGTCTCGCCGAAGACTTTCTGAAGCAATCGGGCAACTGACGCCCTTGCGAGGTGAGCCATGACACGCTGCAAGATCGATTATGAGCCCACCGGTGACCTGCTTGCCGGCCGCATCATCCTGGTGACCGGCGCCGGTGACGGCATCGGGCGAGCCGCTGCCCTGAGCTATGCCCGTCACGGAGCTACCGTCATCCTGCTCGGTCGCACCATTGCCAAGCTGGAGGCGGTCTACGACGAGATCGAGGCGGCAGGTTGGCCCCAGCCGGCGATCTTTCCGCTCAACTTCGAAGGGGCGACGCTCAAGGACTTCCATGACATGGCAGAGACGCTCGACGGGGAGTTCGGTCGCCTGGATGGCATTCTTCACAATGCCGGCCTGCTGGGGCGCATTACCCCCTTCGAGCAGTATGACCCTGCTCTCTGGGACCAGGTCATGCAGGTCAATATCAATGGCCCGATATGGATGACACAGGCCTTGCTGCCCTTGCTGTCGGCCTCGCCGGATGCCTCGGTGATCTTCACCTCATCGAGTGTGGGGCGTCGAGGACGTGCCTACTGGGGGGCCTATTCGGTCTCGAAGTTCGCCACCGAAGGTTTCGTGGAAGTGCTGGCCGAGGAGGTCGAGCATCTCGGCAACCTGCGTATCAACACCCTCAATCCCGGTGCGACGCGTACCGCCATGCGCAAGTCGGCCTATCCGGGTGAAGATCCCATGACCCTGCGATCGCCCGATGACATCATGCCCAGCTACCTGTGGCTGATGGGGCCGGACAGCCACGGCCACAACGGCGAGAAATTCGACGCTCAGCCGCCCAGGGCGTGAGGTGACTCACCAGTCACGCGCGCGAAGCGCGCTGACGAGTCGAGTGGTGAGGGCCTCGGCGGTGTCGAACCACAAGTCTGCCGGCCACTGACGGTAGTCGTCTTCCTCGGTGATATAGCCATAGCCCACCGCCACTGCCGGCATGCAGGCTGCTCGAGCTGCCTGCATGTCACGTTGGTGGTCGCCGACATACCAGCAACATGCGGATGCCACGCCCAGGCGGCATGCCGCTTCGTGCAATGGCGCTGGATCAGGCTTTTTTACGGGCAAGTCGTCGGCGCACAGCAACACGCCCGGTAACAGGTCGAGGGCCTCCACGAGGGGGGCGGCGTAGGCCCGAGGCTTGTTGGTAACGATGCCCCAGGGCCGCCCGGCCGCCATCCAGGCGTCGAGCAGCCGGTCCAGGGGCGGGAAGACGACACTATCGGTGGCCACCGCCTCGCCATAACGAGCCAATAGAAAATCCCGCGCTGCCTCATGGTCCGGATGCCCCTTGTCGAGGCCGAGCGCCAGCGTCACCAAGGCACTGCCGCCATTGGAGACCTGGCGACGGATCGTCGGATAGGGCAGGGCGGGCATGCCGTGATGCGCTCGCAGGGCATTGGTCGCACGAGCGAGGTCCGGCGCGGTATCCACAAGAGTGCCGTCCAGGTCGAAGAGCAGTGCCTCGGGCATCGACAGGCAGGGGGTCACGACGCCTCCCGTCGGCAATGCATGAGATAGTTGACCGAGACATCGTTGGCCGTGAGCCGGTACCGGCGCGTCAAGGGGTGGTAGGTAAGCCCCGTCTGTTCGCGGATCTCGAGACCGGCGTGTCGGGACCAGGCAGCCAGCTCCGAAGGCCGGATGAACCTGGCATAGTCGTGGGTCCCTCGGGGAAGCATGCGCAGCACGTATTCGGCGCCGATTACCGCGAAGGCATAGGCCTTGGGGTGACGGTTGATGGTCGAGAAGACGAGCTGTCCGCCGGGCTTGGCCAATCGAGCGCAGGCCCGCACGACGGAGGCTGGGTCGGGAACGTGCTCGAGCATTTCCAGGCAGGTGACGACATCGAATGCTGCGGGGTGCTGCTCGGCCATTTCCTCGACGCTGATGCGCTGATACTCGATATCGACGCCTGACTGTTCGGCGTGACGCCTGGCCACGGCGAGTGGTGCTTCGCCAAGGTCGATGCCGGTGACCCTGGCGCCTCGATGGGCCATGGCTTCGGCCAGAATGCCACCGCCACAGCCCACATCGAGCACCCGTCGTTCGGCCAGCCCTGCTCGGGCATCGATGAAGTCGAGGCGCAGCGGGTTGATGTCATGCAGCGGCTTGAATTCGCCGGTGGGGTCCCACCAGCGCTCGGCCAGGGCCTCGAACTTGGCGATCTCTGCCTCGTCGACGTTGCCCGTATGGGACTGGCTTGCCGTCATTGTCCTCTCCATCGGGGATTGGCCGGTTCGCCCTGGTGGCGAACTCGGGCTCGTTCGGTATCATGGTGCATGATACCCGTTCCGGGGAGCCCATTCCCATGCCGCTCCTCGATTTCATTCGTCAGTGACATGACAGGGACCGCTTCATGATCCGCAAGGCCGTTCTGCCCGTCGCCGGTTTCGGCACCCGTTGCCTGCCCGCCTCCAAGGCGATTCCCAAGGAAATGATCACCATCGTCGATCGTCCGGTGATCCAGTATGTGGTCCAGGAAGCGGTAGATGCCGGCATTCGCGATATCGTGCTGGTCACTCACGGCAGCAAGGGCGCCATCGAGAACCATTTCGACAAGCACTTCGAGCTCGAGGCAAGCCTCGAGGCCAAGGAAAAGTGGGAGCTGCTGGAAGAGCTGCGTGCCATCGTGCCTTCCGACGTCAATATCATCAGCGTACGCCAGTCCGAACCCCTCGGGCTCGGCCACGCGGTGCTCTGTGCCCGTCCGGTCGTGGGGGATGATGAGCCCTTTGCCGTTCTGCTGCCGGATGTGCTGGTCGATGACAGTGAACTGAGCGGCGTCAACGACCTGGCCGGCATGGTGGCATCCTTCGAGCGCAGCGGCCGCAGCCAGTTGATGGTCGAGGAAGTGCCTCATGACATGGTTCACAAGTACGGCATCGTGGCTCCCGAAGGTGCCCCCCCGGCAGCCGGGGAGGCCTGCCCGCTGGCTGGTGTCGTCGAGAAACCGTCATTGGAAGACGCGCCGTCCGATCTGGCCGTGATCGGCCGCTATATCCTGCCGGGCCGTATCTTCCCGCTGCTGGCCGAGACACCGCCCGGCGCCGGTGACGAAATCCAGCTCACCGATGCCATCGAGACCCTGCGTCGAGAAGAAGGCGTGGATGCCTGGCGGATGCGGGGGCACACTTACGATTGCGGCCACCAGCTCGGCTACCTGGAAGCAATCCTGGCGTACGGACGCCGTCATCCGAGTTACGGTGAGGGCTTCCGTGCGCTGCTCGCTCGTTACACTGGCGAGGAGTAAGGGATGCGTGTCGTCATCATCGGCAGTGAATTGGCCGCCGCCACGGCGGCGGCGGCCCTGTCCTGGGTAGGACATGATGTGATGTGGCGTCCTCATGTCTCCTCGGACTGGGAGACGCTGGCCGACAGTGCCTGGCTGGCCAGTGAGCCCCACCTGTCGATGCATCTGAGAGAGGGACGCCGGCACGCCAAGCTCCATATTCTGCAACCCGAGGAAGCGATTCCGGACACAAGACCTCATGAGGTACTGTGGCTGGCCCTCTCACCGGAGCAGCGCGGTGATGCCGGAGACCTGGTCTCGTCCATCGCGCCCTGCCTGTCAGAATCGGCGGTGCTGATCAACAACTCCACCTTTCCGGTAGGCGAGACCGAAGCGCTCGAGGCACGACTCGGCGGCACACGACGTACGGCCGTGGCACTGGCCGACCTGCTCGAGGAAGGGCGCGCCTGGGACGCGTTCACGCGCCCCTCGCGGTGGCTGTTCGGTTGCGACGATGATCGTGCCGAGCATCAGGTGCGCGAGCTACTGCGCGCATTCAATCGTCGGCGGGACGTCTTCCAGAGAATGCCGCGACGTGCCGCCGAGTTGAGCAAGCTGGCCATCAACGGGATGTTGGCGACACGCATCAGCTACATGAACGAGATCGCCGGCCTGTCCGATACCCTGGGTGTCGATGTGGAGTACGTCCGCCAGGGCATGGGGGCCGATACGCGTATCGGCTACGAGTATCTTTATCCCGGCTGCGGCTTCGGCGGCCCCAGCTTTTCCCGTGACCTGATGCGTCTGGCCGATGTGCAATCGGCCAGCGGTCGGCATTCAGCATTGCTCGATCAGGTGCTCGATATCAACGAGCACAAGAAAGAGACCCTGTTCCGCAAGTTGTGGGCGCATTATCACGGACGTCTCGAAGGCAGGACAGTGGCGCTATGGGGGGCGGCCTTCAAGCCGGGTACGGCACGTATCGACCACGCTCCCGTGTTGACGCTGTTGCGTGCGCTCTGGGCGCAGGGCGTGCATGTGCGGCTGCACGACCCGGCAGCCATCATGGCGCTGCGCGAAGGGCTCGGTGAGCACCCGTTGTTGGCCTGCTTCGACGGCGACCCTTTCGAGGCGACAGACGGCGCGGATGCCTTGATGCTGGTCACCGAGTGGAAGGCCTACTGGAACCCGGACTGGCAGCGGCTGGCGTCTCAGCTTGCTGGGCGCCTGGTGCTGGATGGTCGCAATATCTACGATCCGGACTATGTGGCGTCCATGGGACTCTATTATCGGGGGATCGGCCGCCGTGCTGATCCTTGAGGGCGACAGGGGCCGCTTTCGGACAGGCCGTCTCAGGCGAAGTTCTGGGCGACAAACTCCCAGTTCATGACCTTCCAGATGTTTTCCAGGTACTTGCGGCGTGCATCGCGGTAATCGATATAGTAGGCATGCTCCCGGACATCGACGGTCAGCAGTGGAGTTCGGCCATGGGCGACAGGGCAGTCGGCATCGTCGCTGTTGGTGATCGCCAGGCCGCCGTCGCCGGTCTTGATCAACCAGGCCCAGCCGGCACCGACATCGTCCATGGCCATGTCATTGAAGGCCTGCTTGAATGTCTCGAAGGCCCCATATTCGGTATCGATGGCCTCGGCCAGTGCCCCCTTCGGCTTGCCACCGCCCTTGGGCGACAGGCAATGCCAGAAGAAGGTATGGTTCCAGGCCCGGGCTGCCTGCTCGAACAGGCAGCCGGAGGCTGACGTGATGATCGCTTCCAGCGACTTGTCGGCATCCGCTGTTCCCTCGATCAGTTGGTTGAGCCGGGTAATGCAGGCCTGATGATGCCTGTTGTAGTGATATTCGAGGGCTTCGGCGGAGAGGTACGGTTCCAGTGCATTCTTCTCGTACGGCAGTGCAGGCAATTCGAATGCCATGGTCAGGTGTCTCCTCGTCGTCACGGTGGTCGGGGCAAGGTCTCGGGAGAAGGATGAGGCTTCCGGGGTGGGGAAGGTGGCATATCATCGCTCGTTGATATTTCCCCGTGCGCTCCGCCGACAAAAAACTTTACACTATTCAGTGTGCTGAGCCTGTCCGGTCGGCGGCATCATATCACTCGCCCCTCGAGGGCCCAATGCCGGCGGCTGGATATGGCGCCTCGGGACGACCCGCCACAGCCGCACTCATCCGTCTCATCGCTCAAGGAGATCGTCATGGCAGAGCGCCCGGAAGATAGCCGGTTGAACCGACCGATCGTTCCGGACCCGGATGCCAGTCTGGCCGGCCATCGTACGCCCCCTGCTCCCAGGGTTCGCCTGTGGCCGCTATGGTGCCTGATCCTGCTGTTGTTGCTCATGCTGGCCGGTCTGGCGGCCGCCGGGTGGTGGTATCATCAGGACATCCAACAGCAGCTGACTCGTCTCGATGGTGAGCTTTCCAATGTCCATGCACGCTTCGATGCCGAAGCGGGGCGAGGCGAGGCACTGTCATCGCTTCAGGAGCGTCTGAAAACACTCGAGGCCCGTCAGGAAGGGATAGCCCCGCGTATCGAAGAACAGCTGACACGGTGGGAAGAGGAAACACTGACGCCCGCCCAGGAACGCCTGGCCGAGCTTGCCAATCGCCTGACCACGCTGACCGAAGATGCCGAGGTACGCGACGAGACGCTGTCGGCAGTGCGGAATTCCCTCGATGCCCTGGAGCGTGCCGGTGATGACGGGCGCGCTGCGCTACGCGAACGGCTCGAGACCCTGGAGGCTGGACTGGAAGCGGACGAGTCTCGTCTGGTCGAGATGACCGAGCAGACCGACGAGCGGCTCTCGAGCCTGAGTGCCGACCTGGAGACATTGAATGAACGTGTCGCGGGGCTGGAAGGCGACATTGAAGCTCTCTCCGGTTCGCGAGAAGATGACCGTAGCCAGGTGGCAACGCTGTCGTCACGCCTGGAGGAAATGCAGACGGAGCTGCGTGATCTGCGTCAGACGCAACTGGCGTTGAGTGCTCAGCTGGAAACCCTGCGATAGTCACGAGACGTCAGCCAGGAAGCCTTCGATATTATGGACAATCGCGTGTTCACACGCCTCGGGGCCGGCGCATTGTGCTTTGGCGTGGCGGCGCCGACCCTGGCACTCGACGCTTCGATCGAGGGGGTCGAAGACAAGCTGGCCGGTAACATCGAGATCTACCTCGATGGCCTTGATGCGTCCCAGTACCAGGCCGAACGCCTGGAGGACGAGGTACGCCGCCTTGCGTCCGAGGCGTTGCGTCCCTTCGGCTATTATGACCCGACCCTGTCAGTACGTTTCGATGACCCCGCGTCACCATCCCGGGTCGAGCTGGACGTCGACAAGGGCGAGCCGGTACGCATCGAACGCCTGAATTTCACGCTGGAAGGCGCCGCCGCCGAAGACGCTCCCTTCACCGAGGCCATCGCGGCCTATCCTCAGAAGGAGGGAGACGTGTTGCGTCATGCGCCTTTCGACGCCTTGCGCAGCCGGCTCTCCGGACTGGCCCTGCAGCGCGGCTATTTCGATTGGCGTTTCACCCAGCGTCGCCTGGAAGTGCGCCCTTGGGCTCACAGTGCGCGCCTGTCGTTGGGGCTGGATAGCGGTCAGCGCTACCGTTTTGGAAACGTTTACTTCCAGGGGGAGCATATCGAGCCCGCACGGCTCCAGAACCTGGTGCCCTTCGAGGCCGGAGCCCCTTACCTCGCCGGGGAGGTCGCCCGCTTCAATCAGAATCTCGGGCAGACCGAGTGGTTTGGCTCGGTCAGCGTGCGCCCACGACTCGACCAAGGGGCACGGAGTCTGGCACTCCCGCCCCGGAAAGCGGGCTGGTGGTACTCGCTTGATGCCGAGGGCATTCCCGAAGCGCCGCCGGCACCGGCGCGCATCGACGTGCAGGCCCTCGAGGCGGCCGATGAACTGCAGGCCCCCGATACGCCCCGGGTGCCCATCGATGTCCTGGTTACGCCGGCCGACCGTCACCAGTTCGAGACCGGTATCGGTTATGCCACCGATGTCGGCCCCCGCGCCCGGCTCACCTGGAATCAGCCCTGGGTCAATCGTTATGGCCACAGTTGGGATCACGACCTCTACATTTCCGGTCCCGAACAGAAATTCAGCGGCACCTATACCATGCCGCTCGAGGACCCGTTGCGCGACAACTATGAATTGCAATACGGGATTCGCAACAAGGACAACGATGACACCGAGTCCCTGGAGGCCAGTGTCGAGTTCGGCCGCCGCTGGAAGTTCGACAATGGCTGGGAGCAATACCTCTATCTGCGCAGCACCTACGAAGACTTTACCCAGGCGGGGGAGTCCAATCAGGTACTGCTGCTGTATCCCGGGGTACGCTGGTCACGAACCCGGACTCGCAACCCGACGTTCCCGACCTGGGGGGATCGCCAGCAGCTCACCGTTCAGTATGCCAACCAGGCCTGGGGATCGGATGCCGAGTTCTTGCGGGTAAACGGTGATACTCAGTGGATTCGCATGCTCGGTGACGACAACCGGTTCGTCGGTCGACTCGGCATCGGCAGCATCAGTACCGGTGACTTCGATAGCATTCCCCCTTCGCTTCGCTTCTTCACCGGTGGTGACAATAGTGTGCGGGGCTACGCCTACGAGAGCCTCTCTCCGGAAGACGACGAAGGCCGGCTGATCGGTGGCGAGCAACGCGTCGTGGCCAGCATCGAAGCCCAGCGCCGAGTGGCCGACAAGTGGTGGCTTGCCACCTTCGTGGATACCGGCGATGCCTTCACCGACTGGTGGCCGGAAGACCTGAAGACCGGTGCCGGCCTGGGCGTTCGGTGGATCTCGCCGGTAGGACCGATCCGCTTCGACGTTGCTCACCCCTTCGATGACGAGGATGCCTTCCGCATTCACTTTTCCATCGGACCGGAATTCTGAGAGGCCGCCACGTGAGAGTTCGCCGCCTGACCTGGGCCCTGGCCCGTCTGCTGATCCTGTTGCCGATCTGGCTCATCGGCCTGCTGCTGCTGGCACTGGGCATCGCGCTTTCCCCCTGGGGGACCGGGTTGCTGCTCGACCAGGGCAAACGCATGGGGTTCTACGACTTTTCCAGTGCCGAAGGTGCCCCGCTGGATACCCTGATAATCGAGGACTTTCGTCTCGATGCCGGTCCGGCCAGTGTGGCCATCCAGCGGCTGGAGCTGGCCTGGGCCGACGATTGCCTGCTCGATGGCCGGCTTTGTCTGGATCGTCTCGATGTGCAGGGTACCCGGGTACGGCTCGGCTCGAGCGATGCACCGCCTCCGGCCGAAGGCGAGCCAGGTGAAGGCGGGGGACTGCCGGACCCGATCGAACTGCCGTTTCCCATCGAACTGCGCGAAGTGGCCCTGAGCGACGTCGACATCCGACTCGCCGACGGCACCCGGTTGCGCTGGGAGAATTTCACCACCGGCGCGGTGGCCGAGGCGAGCACGTTACGGCTGCTGCCGACTCGCCTGGCAGGGACACGCCTGACCCTGCCGCTGTCGGCAGGCAATCAGATCGCGCTCAGCGAAAGCGAGCATGAAGGGCCGATCCTGACGGCAGCGGCCATCGATGCCGCCATTTCTGCTCATTCGCCGTTGCCCGCCGGCGCGGCCCCCGAAGCCGCCGGCATGGCCAGTCAACCGCTGGACGAGAAATCGCGCATCGAACTGCCGGACATCCATCTTCCGCTGGCGATCGATGTGCCCGAACTGAGGGTGACGGATGCTGCCGTGGAAGGCGCCTTCTCTTATCGGCTCGAAGAACTGGCACTGAGTGTCACGGCACGTGACCAGGAGATCGCCATCTCGCCGCTATCGGTCGCCAGCCCGGAGGCCGATGCCAGGCTACAGGCGCGAGTGACGCTGAGTGGCGATTATCCTCTGGACGCCCGGTTGGACGCCGATCTCTATCTGCCCGAGCGTATGCCGGCGCTGGAAGGCGAGCGCATCGAGCTCGAGGTGAGTGGTGATCTCGCCGACCTGCAGGTGAATCTGGTCACGACCGGACCTGTCGAGACACGCCTTGCCGCCAATCTCGATACCCTGGCCCCGACTCTGCCTTTCACCGCCAGTTTTCAGAGTCCCGCTCTACAGTGGCCGCTTCCCGGCGCCGAGGGCGAGGTCAGCGAGGCGGCCACACCGGACGATGGCGAGGACAGCGAATCGGGTGGCACACCACCGGCCCCGTGGCGAGCCGAGGACCTCTCGCTCGAGGCCGAGGGCAAGCTGACCGACTATCGTGCCCGACTCTCCCTGGCCGCCCAGGGGCCGCAGCTACCGCGCACCCGGCTCGATCTCAGCGGGCGCGGAGACCTGGCCCATTTCATCTGGGAACCCTTGGCCCTCGAGATGGACGAGTCCCGCGTGACCACCCAGGGTCGGATCGACTGGGCCGACGGCCTGGCCGTCGCGGCTAGCCTGGCCCTGCAGGACGTGGATCCCGAGCCCTTCGTCGAAGGGCTCACGGGCCGGCTTGACGGCGATGCCGAGATTTCTTTCACTCAGGATGCCGACGGTTGGCGGGTCGAGGTGCCCGCATTGAACGTCAATGGCACCCTTGCCGAGTACCCCTTGAACCTTGACACGGCGCTTGCCGGTGATAGCCGGATGCACTGGGACATCCGGACCCTCGAATTCCGCCAGGGCGACAATCGCCTCAGCGCCAGCGGCCAGGTAACGCCCGAGCAGCTCGGAGTGAACGCCGACCTGGACATGCCGGCACTGAAGAGCCTGTACCCGGCACTGGCGGGGGCGCTTTCGGGGAGCATCGATGCCTCGGGCAGTCTCGAAGCGCCTCAACTGGACCTGGACCTGAGCGGCAAGGGGCTGGCCTTTGCCGAGAACCGCGTGGACATCCTGAGCCTGGCGGGCGAAGTCGCCGGCCTCGAGGATCCAAGCCTCGACCTCACGCTGAATGCCGAGGGCGTCGAAGCTGGCGGTCAGGCCTTCGATGACATCGACCTGAACCTCGACGGGCGTCTCTCGGAGCATCGTCTGACGCTGGATATCGCCGGGCCGGCGGATGGCCTGCTGTCGTCGTTGAATCTGGCCCTGAATGGCGCCATGGACCGCGAGCGCCAGCACTACAGCGGCCGCTTGACGCCGCTCGAGGCCGAGACCGATTACGGTCGTCTGGCTCTCGATGACGCCCTGGTCTTCGATGCCGACCTTGCCTCGAGCGCAGTCGACGTGCAGCCGTTCTGCCTGCGGCGCGACGAGGGGGGCGGCCTGTGTCTCGAGGAGTCATTGTCGGCATCGCCCGATGCCGGCCGGGCGGTACTCGCCATCCGTGAGCTGCCCATGGACATGATCAACGATGCGATGCCGGCCGGGTGGCGGATCGACGGCACCACCGAGGGCGGTTTGACGGCCGAATGGTCGCGCGGCGGAGCTGCCTGGCAGGCCGCGGCCGACCTCGACAGCGAGGTCGAGATCGCCGGTCAGGACGCCTACGGCAACCCCTGGACGGTGCCCGGGACGGGACTCAGCATCGATCTGCAGGCCGACCCGTCCCGCGCCGATATCGACCTGGCGCTGACGCTGGGCGACAGCGGGGCGGTACGCCTCGACCTGGGCGTCGACGACCCCATGGGGGCGGGAGATCTGGATGGTGAACTCAGCGTCGATGACCTGCGCCTGAGCCCCTATCGCCCTCTGGTCACCGACGTGAAGACCCTGGAGGGCGGGCTTGGAGGCAATGTCCGGATCACCGGCGACCGGGACCAACCTCGGCTGGACGGCAGCCTCGAACTCGCCGGCCTGCGGGCCGTGGGAATGGGGCTGCCTCTGTCGGTGACGGACGGCCGCCTGACGGTAAACCTGAATGGCGACCGGGCCGATCTCGATGGTTTTGTGGCAAGCGAGCGAGGACGCTTGCAGGTCGAGGGCGATGCCAGCTGGCCCGCCGCGGATGCCTGGCAGGTGGCCCTGAACCTGGAAGGCAATGATGAGCCGTTGCAGGCATCGCTGTCGGGCTTCGGCCGTTTACGCCTCGCCCCGGACCTGAGCATCCAGGCCAATCCCGAGCGCCTGCGGGTACGTGGCGAGGTCCGCATCCCCTGGGCGCGCCTGGAAGTCGGGCAGGTGCCGGCCTCGGCCGTATCCGCGAGTCCCGATGAGGTGATCGTCACTCGAGAGGAAGCCGAAGCCCGAGCGGCCGCCCGGGCGACGGGCGAGTCCACTGCCGACGCCATGGCCGAGGCCGGCATGGCGATGGACGTGCGTGTCACCCTGGCACTCGGGCCCGACATGCGCCTGTCGGCCTATGGCCTGCAGACGGGCCTGGCCGGCAACCTGGAAGTCCGCCAGGAAGGCGGGCCGGTACAGATCTTCGGCGACGTCAATCTCGAAGACGGACGTTTCCGCGCCTTTGCCCAGGACCTGGTCATCCGCGAGGGCATCCTCTACTTCAGCGGCCCACCCGGTGAGCCATTGCTGGACTTCGAGGCTATTCGCAACCCCGACAGCACCGAGGACGATGTCATTGCCGGCATCCAGGTGTCCGGACCGGCTTCGAGTCCGAGTCTGGAGATCTTCTCCGAGCCGGCCATGGACGAGTCCCGTGCACTGTCCTATGTGCTGCGTGGCCGCGCACCGGATGCCAGTGGCGGCGCCGATGGTGCCCTGACCTCGGCATTGATCGGCCTGAGCCTGGGGCAGGCCGGTGGTACCGTGGGGGCGCTGGGCGAGGTCTTCGGCATCCAGGACCTGCGCCTGGACTCCGCGGGAAGCGGTGAGGACAGCCAGGTGATGGTCACCGGCAACCTGACCGACCGCTTGAGTGTCGGATATGGTGTGGGGGTCTTCTCACCCATCGCCGAGCTGACCCTGCGCTACAAGCTGTGGCGCAACCTCTACGTGGAAGCCGTCTCCGGTGCTTCCCAGGCGGTGGATCTGATCTACACCTTCAGCCTGCCGGGCGATCCACCGTCCCTCGAGTAAGGGTCGGGCATGTGAGCCACAGGTGACAGACGAGGAAAGGAAAGATGAGCGCACAAGCGGCCGATGCCCCGGTGGGGCGCGATACACCGATGGAGATTTCTGCCCTGCACAGGGTCAATGGACGGCGCATGACACCCCCCTGGCCCGACGGCATGCAGGAGATCGTGCTGGGACTGGGATGTTTCTGGGGGGCCGAACGCCTTTTCTGGCAATTGCCCGGGGTACATGTCACGGCCGTGGGCTATGCCGGTGGCGTTACACCGAACCCGACCTACCAGGAAACCTGCACCGCTCGTACTGGCCATGCCGAAGTGGTCAGGGTGGTCTTCGACCCGGCCGAGACCGATCTCGATACCCTGTTGCGCCACTTCTGGGAAGCACACGACCCGACCCAGGGAAACCGGCAGGGCAACGATATCGGACCTCAGTACCGTTCGATCATCCTGACCGTCGATGATGAACAGCGCCTGTTGGCCGAACACAGCCGCGACGCCTATGGCAAGGCACTGGCGTCACAGGGCAGAGGACCGATCACCACCGAGATCGTGCCGCTCGAAGCGTTCTACTATGCCGAGGAATACCATCAACAGTACCTGGACAAGAATCCGGGCGGCTACTGTGGCCTCAAGGGCACCGGCGTCAGCTGTCCGATAAGCTGACGACAGGTGACGAGCCCGGAGCGGGCACTGCCCAGTCATCCAGCTGTCGCTCGACCCGACGAGCGAGCCAGCTGGCGGGGCGACCGTCTCGCCATTCCACATAGCCGACATGGCCACCATGGCGGGCCGTTTCCAGGCGGATACCGGCGCCGAGTGACATGTCATCATAAAGCCCCGGCGGCATGAAGGGATCGTCGTCGGCATGCAGAATCAGTGTCGGCAACTGGATACCAGCGAGCAGTGGGCCGGCCGAGGCGCGATGATAATAGTCCGCTGCATTCTGGAACCCGTGCAGGGGGGCTGTGATCACGTCGTCATAGGCCCTCAGCGTAGTGCAGTTCGCCAGGTCTTTTTGGGTCAACGCCAGGGGGAGTTCATGACGTGCCAGACGGGGTGCCACCTTGGCCTTGAGCGCCTCGAGCAGATGTCGCTGATAGAGCCGGGCGACGCCACGCTCCAGCGTGTCAGCACAGGCCGACAGGTCCACCGGTGGTGCCACGGCGATGGCGCCGGATAATCCCAGCGCATTGTCGGCATCCTCGGCCACCAGCTTCAACAGCATGTTGGCGCCCAGTGAAACGCCCAGTGCAACCCTTGGTGCTGCGGGATACCGCCGGGCGAGGTTCTCCAGCAGCCAGCGAGCATCGGCCGTGTCCCCACTGTGATAGGCTCGCGGGCATCGGTTGGGCCGCGTTCCGCACCCGCGGAAGTGCATCAGGACCGCCCGCCAGCCACGACGCTGGGCAGCACCCAACAGATGGCGCGCATAGGGGGAATCTACCGAGCCTTCCAGGCCATGGAAGAGGACCAGCAGGGGCGTCTCGTCAGGCAGGGCTGGTGCCTCGACCCAGGCGAGTTCGACGAAATCGCCATCGGGCAGCTCGAAGATTTCTTCGACGAGAGACGGCGCCGGCCGGGGCAGGGCACGTGGCAACAGGGTCTGCAGATGACGATTGGCAAACCCCGGGGCTGGCCGAAAGTCGGCAAGCTGCCGTTCTGCGATCATGGGTGGCTTCCCTCTCCATGCGCCAGGGCCTGCCAGAGCGACTCCACGGCCTCATGTGCGACATGACGACGCCGGTAGAGGCGAATCTCCAATGGCACTTCCCAACGCTTGCTTCCCGCGGGCACCAGCTGCCCGGCAGCCAGTGCCGGTGCAACGCTGCGGCCTGGAAGCCAACCGAGCCCGTATCCTAGACCGACCAGTTCGCGAATATTGCCGCTCTGGATGCTTTCGTTGAGCACGCTGAATGTCGGCGTATCGGATAGCCTCTCGAGATGGCAACGAATGGCCGTGTCGATCAGGCCCCGAGGATGGTAGGCAATCAGGGGGAGCGAGCGGCGACCGCCTCCCTCCAGGCCGAAGCGAGGACGCCCATCCGCCTCCGGCAACGATACGGGAACCAGGCGCTCATCCCCGAGCCGTCGGTATTCGAAGGCCTCGGTCTCGAGTTCCAGCGGGCAGTCGCCGACGGGCCAGTAGCACAGCACCAGATCACACTCATCGCGTCCCAGTGCCTGAAAATAGTCGTTCACCAGCCAGGCGGTTGCACGCAGATAAGGCTGAACCGGTGGCGGTGTCATCCAACTGTCGAGCCATTCCGGCAGGAAGTTGGCCAGCAGGCTCTGGGGGGCAGCCAGGCGAATCCTGCCGGCCTGACTCTCGGCGAGATGTCCCAGGCGTTGCCGGGTATTGGCCACACGACGCGTCACATCCTGACACAACGTCAGGAACTCCTCTCCCTCGGGCGTCAAGGACAGCGGCAGTGTCTGCCGGTTGACCAGGGTCGCCCCCATTTCCTCTTCGAGAAGTTTAATGCGCCGCGAAAAGGTCGGCTGGGTAACATTCTGCTCCTCGGCCGCCCGGGAAAAATGCCGGGTATGTGCCAGGGCAATGAAATCTTCCAACCAGCGTATTTCCATGTCAGCCCTCATGCCGAGACCGGTCGACGGGATCGCCATCAACCGGGCTCGGCGTCACGACGTTTCGGATAGCGTCTTGAATGCCGGGCGAGGGCCCGGATCGGCGGGCTCTCGCCTGGATTAGAACGCTCGTATTATGCCAGAAACGCCCCGAGGCATCAGATACGTCCCTCTTCCACGGCATGGCAGGCGACCTGGCCGCCATCATCGGTAGCGATCAGCGCGGGCACTTCCTCGCGACAACGAATCTCGGCGTGCGGACAACGACCATGGAAGACGCAACCCGACGGTAGGTTCACCGGCGTCGGCACCTCGCCCTCCAGGCGGATATGCTGCGGCCGGTCATCCTCGAGTCGTGGAATCGCCGACATAAGGGCCTGGGTATAAGGGTGTCGAGGGGTCGCAAAGAGCGTAGCGGTAGGCGCGACCTCGCAGACCCGCCCCAGATACATCACCGCCACCCGGGTGCCGAAGTGCTCGACCACGGCAAGATCGTGGGTGATGAACAGGTAGGTGAGGTTGTGGCGTTGCTGGGCTTCCATCAGCAGGTTGAGCACCTGAGCCTGGATGGACACATCCAGCGCCGAGATCGGCTCGTCGGCGACGATGAACTCGGGGTCGACCGCCAGCGCACGGGCAATGGCGATGCGCTGGCGTTGGCCGCCGGAAAACTCGTGGCCATAGCGCGCTCCCCAGTCCGGATCAATGCCTACCGACTGCA
Source organism: Halomonas sp. I1 (assembly GCF_032334135.1). Lineage (NCBI taxonomy): Bacteria > Pseudomonadati > Pseudomonadota > Gammaproteobacteria > Oceanospirillales > Halomonadaceae > Halomonas > Halomonas sp. I1. The sequence continues at coordinate 105,072 of NZ_JAVXUS010000002.1, read as the reverse complement.
TGACATCACCGACCTTCTCCTTGATGCGTTGCGCCGTCCAGTCGGGGTGATGTAGCCGGATCGGCTCCTCCAGGGTCTGCTGGATCGTCATGCGCGGATTCAGCGAGGCATACGGATTCTGGAAGATCATCTGCATGCGTCGTCGATAGGGCAGCAACTCCCGCGTGGAGAGGTCGTCGATACGCTGGCCGGCGTAGTGGACCTCGCCGGCGGACGGCGTGATCAGGCCCATCACGGTCCGCGCCACGGTGGACTTGCCGCAGCCCGACTCACCTACCACGCACAATGCTTCGCCGCGCTGGATGTCCAGGTCGACGCCATTGATGGCGTGCACGTGTTCCTGGTGGCGGACCAGCTTGCCACCCTTGAATTGAAGCTGTTCGAGAAAATCGCCGGAGAGCGAGAAACGCTTTTCCAGGCCACGCAGCGCCAGCAGGGGTTGCGTGTCTTCCGGCACAGGGGGTGTGGCGGTCGAATTCATCAGTCTTGCTCCTCGGCCGGAATGCGTTCGCTTTCGATCATCTCCGCGACCATGTGACAAGCGGCCTGGCAGTTGCCGGAGGTCACGAACTCGGGCACCTGATCATGGCAGGCCTGACGCTGGCTGCCATCGGCGCGCTCGACGAAGGTACAGCGCGGATGGAAGGCACAGCCGCTCGGCAGGTTGGAGAGCGATGGCATGCTGCCGGGGATCTGGTTGAGCCGCGAGCCAGGCGTGGCCATCTGCGGCAGGGCATTGATCAGGCCCTGGGTGTAGGGATGCTGAGGGTCATTGATGATCTCGCGGGTCGGCCCCTGTTCGATGACACGACCGGCATACATGACCAGCATGCGCTGAGTGACCTGGCTGACCACACCGAGGTCGTGGGTGATCAGGATCAGGCCGACATTGTGCTTCTCGCACAGCTCCAGCAACAGTGCCATGATTTCCGCCTGGATGGTCACATCCAGTGCCGTGGTGGGCTCGTCGGCGATGATGATGTCGGGGTCCAGCAGCAGGGCGATGGCGATGATCACACGCTGCCGCATGCCACCCGAGAGTTCGTGGGGGTACTGGTCGAGTCGCGCCTCGGGCGAGGGAATCTGGACCTGCTGCAACTTGTTCAGCGAGATGCTGCGGGCTTCCCGCGAGCTGATGCGGCGGTGCGCCTTGAGACACTCCAGCATCTGCTCACCGATGGTCAGCACCGGGTTGAGCGTCATCATCGGGTCCTGGAAGATCATCGACATACGATGACCTCGCACCTTGCGCAGCTTTCGATCGCTAAGACCGATCAACTCCTGGTCGTCGAACCGAATACTGCCGCCGGCGATATAGCCCGGTTTGGCGATCAGGTTGAGCAGGCTGAAGGCGGCTACCGACTTGCCGGCACCGGACTCGCCCACGATGCCCAGCCGCTCGCCGCGATCCAGGCTGAAGCAGACGTCGCGCAGGGCCCGGACATCGCCGCCACGCAGCGCGAAGCGCACGTCGAGGTGGTTAACGTCGAGTAGAGACATGAGATTCAGCCCTTGTAGAGTCGCGGATTGAGCACGTCGCGCAGCCAGTCACCCAGCAGGTTGATCACCAGCACCAGCACTACCAGCACCAGGCCGGGAATCAGGGTGATCCACCAGGAGCCGGACTGGAGGTAGTCGAAACCGGACTTGATCAGCGAGCCCAGCGACGGCTGGGTCTCGGGCATGCCGAGGCCGAGGAAGGACAAGGCCGCCTCGGAGATGATCGCATTGGCCACCTGCACAGTGGAGATGACGAAGATCGGCGACAGGGTGTTGGGCAGGATATGCCGGAACATGATGCGCCGACTGGGCAGGCCCATCACACGGGCGGCGTCGACGTACTCCTTGCCTTTCTCGGCGAGTACCGAGGCGCGCACGGTACGCGCATACTGTGGCCATTCGGCCAGGCCAATGATCAACACCAGCAGGGGGACGGCGTAGTCGCTGAAGGTGCCGCCACCGAAGATCGCCTTGAACAGGGCGCCGACGACGATGGCCACCATCAGGGTGGAAAAGGACAGCTGGATATCGGCCAGGCGCATCAGGAAGGCATCGACACGGCCGCCCAGGTAGCCGGCCAGCAGGCCGAAGCAGACCCCCAGGGTCGCCTGCATGGCCACGGCGCCGAAACCGATGATCAACGATACACGAGCGCCGTAGAGAATGGTCGACAGCAGGTCGCGTCCCTGGGCATCGGTCCCCATGAGGTAGGTCGGGTCACTGCCGTCCACCCAGAAGGGCGGCAGCTCCGAGGCGAGGATATCGATCTGGGTCAGGTCATAGGGGCCAGCCAGGGCGCCAGAACGGCGGCGGCGACCAGGACGATAAACACCAGCAGGCTGACCTGAGCGATCAGATCGCGCTTGAAACTGTAGAGCAGGTAGGAATCGCGGAAGCGTTCCCAGCGGCTCGTGGGTCGGGTCGTCAGCGTGGTCATGCGGGTTTCCCTGTCAGCTTGACGGTCGGGTTGATCAGGCCATAGATGAGGTCGACCAGGGTGTTAGTGATCACGAAGATCAGTCCCACGATCATCAAATAGGTGACGATCAGCGGTATGTCGGAGCGCTCGATGGCATCGAGGAACATCAGCCCCATGCCGGGCCACTGGAACACCGTCTCGGTGAGAATGGTGTAGGCCACCAGGGTGCCGATCTGCACGCCGCCCACGGTGATCACCGGCAGCATGGTGTTCTTCAACGCATGCAGGAAATAGATGCGTCGCGGCGAAATGCCCTTGGCGCGGGCGAATTTCACGTAATCGGACTGCAGCACCTCGAGCATTTCGGCACGGATCAGGCGGATGAACAGCGGCAGCATGATCGAGGCCAGCGAAATGGCCGGCAGCACCAGGTAGGTCAGCCCCTCGAGCGAAGCGAAGTTGGTTTCCCAGGTGCCGAAGACGGGAACCGGGTCTCCTCGCCCATAGGCCGGCATGCCCCCCTCGGTACTGATCAGGTCGTTGAGCCAGACGCCCCAACCGGCATCGGTGGGGAAGGGCGTCCAGCTGACACCGATGGCGAACAGCTGGATCAGCACGATGGCGGTGAGAAACACCGGAATCGAAATGCCAACGATCGAGGCGCCCATGAAGAAGCGTGACAACCAGGCACGTGGCTTGATGGCGCTATAGACGCCAATGGGTACCGACAGTGCGATGATCAGAAAGGTGGTCGCGGCAACCAGCTCCAGGGTCGCCGGCAGGTGACGCATGATCACCTGGGTGGTCGGCTCGTTGAAGATATACGAGTAGCCGAAGTCGAAATGCGCGGCATTGGCGGCGAAACGCAGATACTGAACCACGAAGGGGTCGTTGAGGCCGAGCTCTTCACGCAGGGCCTCGCGCTCGCTCTCCGGCACCGACTGGCCGACCATCTGTTGGATGGGGTCACCCAGGTTGTCCTGGATGGCGAAGGCGATCACGCTGATGACGAACATCACCAGCAGCGCATGAAAGAGGCGCTTGATCAGAAAAGCGATCATGAGTGGCGTTCCATTATCGAGAAAGGCCCGGGCACGCGGTGACACGCCCCCGCCAGGGAGCGTGTCACGGAGCGGGATGTCGAATCGCCGTCCTCTCGCCCACGGTCAGACGAAAGGCGGCGGGAAGGTATTACTCTTCTTCTTCGACGACGAGGTCCCCGAGGTAGGGGAAGTTCATCACGTTGACGATCGGCTCGAGGTTGACGTTGGTGTCCCCGGCCCAGGCCAGATCCTGCCAATGCAGCGGGATGAAGGCGGCCTCGTCGTACAGCGTCTGCTCCATCTGCTGCAGCATTTCGGCACGCTTCGCCTGGTCGAGCTCTAGGTTGGCCTCGGAGACCAGCTTGTCGACCTCGGGATTGCAGTAATTGCCGGCGTTGTACTGACCGGCCCCGGTGTCCGCATCCGGGCAGGCAGTGAGATACTCGTGGAAGTTGGCCGAGTCCTCGGTGTCGGCATGCCAGCCGATCATCATCATGTCGGCAACCCGGTCATCGTACTCGCCCCAATACTGGGCCTTGGGTAGTGTCTTGAGGTCTACCGTCACATTGATGCGCGCCAGCATGGCCGCGACCGCCTGGGCGATCTTGGCATCGTTCACGTAGCGGTTGTTGGGCGCCATCATGCTGATCTCGAAGCCGTCTTCATAACCGGCCTCGGCCATCAGCTGCTTGGCCTTCTCCAGGTCGTAGCGCGGCTCAAGACCCTCATTGTGGCCCGCATAGCCCTCGGGCGAGAGTTGGGCGGCCGGTGTGGCAAAGCCCTTCATCAGCCGATCGGCGATGCCTTCCTGGTTGATGGCATAGGCGAAGGCCTGGCGAACGCGGGGATCCTGGAAGGCCTCGACACGCTCCTGATTCATGTGGAAGAGAATGATCCGGGTGCCAGACATGGTGACCAGTTGGGCGTTGTCATCTTCACGAACACGTTCCAGGTCGTTGGGCGGCACCGGCGCGATGAAGTCGACATCGCCGGAGAGCAGGGCGGCCACGCGGGTGGCGTTCTCGCCGATCGGCTTCAGCACGATCTTGTCGACATTGCCCGGGGACTGCTCGTCCCAGTAGTCGTCGTTGCGCTCGAAGACCACGCGTACGCCTTGCTGCCTTTCGGTGACCTCGAAGGGGCCGGTGCCGGACATGTTGCGCGAGGCGAAAGAGTTGCCGTTCTTGACGATCTGGTCCTTGGCATCGCCGTCGCTGTCTTCCCCGGAGTAGAACTGGCTATCCATGGGGAAGATATAGGTCGCCAGGTTGAGCAGCAACGGATAGGGCTTCTCGGTCTTGATTTCGACGGTATGCGCGTCGACCGCCGTGGCACTCGCGATGGGGGCGAAGATCGCCTTGAAGTCCGGGCTGCGCTTGAGTCGATCGATGGTCCAGACCACGTCCTCGGCGGTAAAGGCATTGCCGCTGTGGAACTCGACATCTTCACGCAACGTCATGCGCAATGTGGTGTCATCGACCCGCTCCCAGGAGGTCGCCAGGCGCGGTTCGATCTCGAGATCCTTGCTCCAGCGCACCAGCGGGTCGAAGGACATGTGCGACAGTTGCAGGATGCCGCCGGACAATTGCTCGTGAATATCCAGAGACACCGGATCGGCATCGTAGGCCATGCGCAGGGTGGTATCGGCCTGGGCGGCCGGGGCGAGGGCAGCGGAGGTCATGGCGGCGCCGATGACGCTAGCCAGCAGAGTCTTCTTGATTGTCATGTGTCGTTCCATGCCGGATGGATTGTTATCGGTATCACGACCGGCGGTCGTGATGACCATTATGCTCCATTCACCAACATAGAGAGGTTTGCGGTAAGCGCACAATCGAAATTGTGACATGCCCCATGCGCCCGGCGAATCAGCACGCCGGGCACGGGGGAGACATATCAGTCCTCGTCGGCGGGTGTGACGCGGTCGATGCGGTACAGCTGAGCGACCTGATCAAGCCCGTGAACACTGCATTCCAGGTCAGTAACACGCCCGTCGCTCAGGCCATAGACCCAACCATGGACGGAGAGCGCCTGGCCACGCTGCCAGGCGCGTTGAATGATCTTGGTACGGCACAGATTCTTGACCTGGGCTTCGACATTGAGTTCACACATGCGATCGACCTGCTCGTCCTGTGATAGCGAGGACAACGAGGCACGATGCTGGGTGTAGAGGTCGCGTACCGAATGCAGCCAGTAATCGACGATACCGCACTCACCACCGGTCACCGCCGCACGAATGCCGCCGCAACCATAGTGCCCGACGATCATGATGTGCTTGACCTTGAGCACATCCACGGCGAACTGCACCACCGAAAGGGCGTTCATGTCGTTGTGGTGGAGCAGGTTGGCGACGTTGCGGTGAACGAACACCTCTCCGGGCGGCAGGTCGATGATCTGGTTGGCCGGCACACGGCTGTCGGAACAGCCGATCCACAGGTATTCCGGCGTCTGCTGACGCGCCAGGCGGGCGAAGAAGTCGGGATCCTCGCGACACATCTGCTCCGCCCAGGCGCGGTTGTTTTCCAGCAGGGTGTCGATGTCGTTGCTCATGGTCGGGCTCCGGCAGGATGGAACGAAAGGTGAAGGGAGCCTTCTTTTACCGCTCGCTGGAATGAGGGTCAACCGCTCTCCCGGGGCATCACCTTGGCTGGTATGATCGCGCCATTGTTCACCGGGCCCGACGCGGTCCGATCGCTACAGGAGAATCGCGTGTCAGATTTCGACTATGACCTGTTCGTCATCGGGGCGGGCTCCGGCGGGGTGCGGGCCGCTCGCACCGCCGCCGCCACTGGGGCTCGGGTCGCCGTGGCCGAGGACCGTTATCTCGGCGGTACCTGCGTCAATGTCGGTTGCGTGCCGAAGAAGTTGTATTCCTATGCGGCCCATTTTCACGAGGCCTTCGAGGATTCCGGCGGCTTCGGCTGGCAATTGAGCACCGAGCCCTCGTTCGACTGGGCGACCCTGCGTGACAACAAGATCGGCGAGATCAAGCGCCTCAACGGTATCTACGGCCGCCTTCTGGACAACGCCGACGTGCGTCTGATCAATGGCCGTGCCGTGGTCGTCGACGCGCACCATGTCGAGGTCGGCGGCGACACGATCAGCGCCGAGAAGATCCTGGTGGCCGTGGGCGGTTGGCCCTGGGTGCCGGATTTCCCGGGCAACGAGTTGACTCTGAACTCCAATCAGATCTTCGATCTCGACGACTTTCCGCAGCGCTTCCTGGTGCTCGGCGGCGGTTACATCGCCGTGGAGTTCGCCAGCATCTTCAATGGCCTGGGCAGCGAGTCCCATCTCGTCTATCGCGGCGAGCAGTTCCTCCGCGGGTTCGACAACGAGGTGCGCGAATTCACCCGCGACGAGATGGCCAAGAAGGGCGTCAACCTGCACTTCAACACCAACATCGAAGCCATCGAAAAGGTGGCGGGCGGCCTCAAGGTCACGCTCACCGACGGTCGCACGCTAGAAGTCGACGCGGTGCTCGCCGCCACCGGGCGTCGGCCGCACCTGGCCGGGCTCGGCCTCGACCGACTCGATATCGCCACCAACGACGATGGTTCCCTCGAGGTCAACGAGCGTTTCGAGACCTCAATGCCCTCGATCCTGGCACTCGGCGATGTCACGGGCGGCCCCGAGCTGACGCCGGTGGCGCTGGAAGAGGCCATGAAGCTGGTCGAGCACCACTTCGGCGATACCGTGCCCGAGCCGCTGGACTACGAGCGTGTGGCCACCGCTGTGTTCTGTCATCCCAACATCGGCACCGTCGGCCTCTCGGAAGAGGCGGCCCGCGAACGCTTCGAGGCGGTCCGCGTCTACAGTGCCGATTTCCGCCCCATGAAGCATACGCTCTCCGGCAGCAGCGAGCGCAGCCTGATGAAGCTGATCGTCGACGACGCCAGCGACGTGGTGGTCGGCGCTCACATGGTGGGCGAGGAGGCCGGGGAGATCATCCAGGGTATCGCCATCGCCGTGCGCGCCGGGCTGACCAAGGCGCAGTTCGACCAGACGGTGGGCATCCATCCCACCGGCGCCGAGGAATTCGTGACCATGCGAACTCCGACACGTCGTTGAACCGCCACTGTCACGACAACGTCATTCGAGCGGGCCACCCTCACTCAGGGTGGCCCGTTGCGTCATGGCGTACCGTCCCGGCCGGAGTGAGCTAAACTGCAAAGAATCATGGCAAGACACCTACACACTGAGGCGCGATGTCTCAATGGCTTGAAGCCGCTGCAGACGGGGATTCGGCAGCAGGTCATAATCCTGTGTTATGGATTCGAGCAGGCAAGATAACCTGTTTTTTGAAATGACCATAAGCGGCTGTTATGATGCCGAGCAAATTCGCTACAGCGAACCATGACAATGAACGCAACGACAGAGCCTTTCACGACCTCCGCCGACCTGGCCAAGCCCAGCGTGGCCGATGCTGTGGTCGGCCACGAGGCCTCGCCGCTCTTTATTCGCAAGCCCAGCCCCGATGATGGCTGGGGCATTTACGAACTGATCAAGTCCTGTCCGCCCCTCGACGTCAATTCCGCCTACGCCTACCTGTTGCTGGCGACGCAATTCCGCGACAGCTGTGCCGTGGCGACCAACGAAGAGGGCGAAATCGTCGGCTTCGTCTCCGGTTACGTGAAAAGCAACGCGCCCGATACCTACTTCCTCTGGCAGGTTGCCGTGGGTGAGAAGGCACGGGGTACCGGCCTCGCTCGCCGCCTGGTCGAAGCCGTGATGACGCGTCCGGAAATGGCCGAGGTGCACCATCTCGAGACCACGATCACCCCTGACAACCAGGCCTCCTGGGGCCTGTTCCGGCGTCTTGCCGACCGCTGGCAGGCACCGCTGAACAGTCGCGAGTATTTCTCCACCGATCAACTCGGCGGTGAGCATGACCCGGAAAACCTCGTTCGCATCGGCCCGTTCCAGACCGACCAGATCTGAGCCGGAACGCCGCCTCGCCGGCCCGGTACGGGCCGGTTGCCCGTCTTCCCGTTTTATCTCTTTCATCCCACAGGAGGTCGCAATGCAGACCCAGACCCTCGAACGCATGGAGTCCGACGTCCGGACCTACTCCCGCTCTTTCCCGGTCGTCTTCACCAAGGCGCACAACGCCCGACTGACCGATGAAGAAGGGCGCGAGTACATCGACTTCCTGGCCGGTGCCGGTACTCTGAACTACGGTCACAACAATCCGCACCTCAAACAGGCATTGCTCGACTACATCGACAGCGACGGTATCGTTCATGGCCTGGATTTCTGGACAGCAGCCAAGCGCGACTATCTGGAGACCCTCGAAGAGGTGATCCTCAAGCCGCGCGGGCTCGAGTACAAGGTGCACCTGCCCGGTCCGACGGGCACCAATGCGGTCGAAGCGGCCATCCGCCTGGCCAGGGTCGCCAAGGGGCGCCACAATATCGTCTCCTTCACCAACGGCTTCCATGGCGTCACCATGGGCGCACTGGCCACCACCGGTAACCGCAAGTTTCGCGAGGCCACAGGGGGCGTGCCGACCCAGGCGGCGTCCTTCATGCCGTTCGACGGTTACCTTGGCAGCAGTACCGATACCCTCGACTATTTCGAGAAACTGCTCGGCGACAAGTCCGGTGGCCTGGATGTGCCGGCGGCGGTGATCGTCGAGACAGTGCAGGGCGAGGGCGGCATCAACGTCGCCGGCCTGGAGTGGCTCAAGCGTCTCGAGAGCATCTGCCATGCCCACGACATCCTGCTGATCATCGACGATATCCAGGCAGGCTGCGGCCGGACCGGCAAGTTCTTCAGCTTCGAACATGCCGGTATCACACCGGACATCGTGACCAACTCCAAGTCGCTGTCCGGTTACGGCCTGCCGTTCGCTCACGTGCTGATGCGCCCCGAGCTCGACAAGTGGAAGCCCGGTCAGTACAACGGTACCTTCCGCGGCTTCAACCTGGCCTTTGCCACCGCCGCCGCCGCCATGCGCAAGTACTGGAGCGACGACACCTTCGAACGCGATGTGCAGCGCAAGGCACGTGTCGTCGAGGAACGCTTCGGCAAGATTGCCGCCTGGTTGAACGAGCAGGGCATCGAGGCCTCCGAGCGTGGCCGTGGCCTGATGCGCGGCATCGACGTGGGCTCCGGCGATATCGCCGACAAGATCACCCACCAGGCGTTCGAGAACGGCCTGATCATCGAAACCAGCGGTCAGGATGGCGAAGTGGTCAAGTGCCTGTGCCCGCTGACCATTCCCGACGAAGACCTGGTCGAGGGACTGGACATTCTCGAAGCCAGCACCAAGCAGGCCTTCAGCTGATCGCTTGAGGTTCGCCATCGGGTCAGCCCCATGGCATTACTGTATCGGCCGGCCATGTGTGGCCGGCCCGTCATTGATTCACCGGAGAATCGACATGATCGTTCGCAATCTCGAGGAAGCGCGCCAGACCGACCGCATGGTCACCGCCGAAAACGGCAACTGGGACAGCACTCGCCTGTCGCTGGCCGAGGATGGCGGTAACTGCTCCTTCCATATTACCCGCATCTTCGAGGGTACCGAGACCCATATCCACTATAAGCACCACTTCGAAGCGGTCTACTGCATCGAGGGCGAGGGCGAAGTGGAAACCCTGGCCGACGGCAAGATCTGGCCCATCAAGCCGGGTGACATCTATATTCTTGACCAGCACGACGAGCACCTGCTGCGTGCCAGCAAGACCATGCATCTGGCCTGTGTGTTCACACCTGGCCTGACCGGCAACGAAGTGCACCGTGAAGACGGTTCCTACGCACCTGCCGATGAAGCCGACGACCAGAAGCCGCTGTAACCTGCCGCTTCGGTACCGCTGCACGCGAGCCCTCGGTCATCATGGCCGGGGGCTCGCTGCTTATCACCGTGCTGACGCTCGACAGGCACTGGACGTTTCGGACGCTTCATGCGTAATATCGCGCCATGATTGATGCATCGTCCATCCATCGGCGACCCGCCGAGCCAAAGGCGCTGCCCAACGACCTGGTCAGCGAGCTGCTCCTCGGCATGCGTCTCAACGGCATCCAGTACCGCCGCATTCAGGCGGCACCTCCCTTCGGCATAGGCTTCGGCAACATCGAAGGCGGGGCGCAATTCCATTTCATCGCCCGGGGGCCTGTGCATCTGCGGAGTCCCGATAACGTCGCTCACCGACTCGAGACCGGCGACGCGGTGCTCCTGCCGCATGGTGGCCCCCATGAGCTGCTGTCGTCACCGAGCGAGTCCAGTCGTGATATCGCCACCTTCGAGGCCGCCACGCTCTGCAAGGCCGTCAGTACCGTGCGCAACGCTTCCCCCGGCGAGTGCCAGGAGAGTGGGGCGGTCATGTTCAGCGGCTGCATGGAGTTCGACCTAGGCGGCATGCATCCGCTCGTCGGTTTGATGCCCGAGGTGATGCGCGTCGATACGCTTCAGGACCAGCATCCCGAGATGCTGCCGATTCTCCAGGCCATGGAACGCGAGGCTCAGGCCGAGCGAGCCGGCTTTGCCAGCATTCTGTCGCGTCTCGCCGATGTCGTCTCTGCCTGCATCGTGCGCAGCTGGGTCGAATGCGGATGCGGCGATGCCTCCGGCTGGGTCGAGGCCTTGCGCGACCCACGATTGGGACACGTCATTGCCGCCTTGCATCGCGACCCCGGGCACCACTGGACGGTTGCCGAGATGGCGAAACAGATGGACAGCTCACGTTCGGTCTTTGCCGAACGTTTCCTGACCGTCACCGGGCTGACCCCTCATCGTTACATGACCGAGTTGCGCATGCGCCTGGCCACCCAGTGGATTGGACGCGACAAGCTGCCTATCGACGTCGTGGCCCAGCGCCTCGGCTATGGCTCCCAGGCCGCCTTCAGCCGTGCCTTCAAGCGGGTGACTGGTCATCCACCCGGCGCGCTGCGCACTGAACCGAATCTCGAAAGGCTCCAGGCATGAGACCTTCGATGAGCGAACGACAGCGCCTTACCCTGAGCCTCGCCGATGCTCGGCGCCTGCTGGTCCATCATCATGCTCGGCCGGCGCCGCTGGCGACGGTGATCCAGCACCTGGGTACCATTCAGTTCGATCCGCTGGCACCGCTCGGCACCAATCCCGACCTGGTGCTGCAATCGCGAGTGCCGGGTTATCGGCAGGGCGATTGGCAGGAGGCGGCCTATCGTCGTCGCCTGCTGGTCGATGGGTGGGACAAGCAGGCCAGCCTGATACCGCCCGAGCAGTGGTGGGCTCAGGCGCCTTTCCATCATTGGTTCGCGCGTCGCTGGAAACATCGCGGCGTCGATATCGACTCTCCGGAAGCTCGAGAGATTCTGGATCAGGTAGCACAGCAGGGCCCCTCGACCAGCCTCGAACTGGGCGATCAGCGGTCCGATCCGGCCCTGCGCGGCAGCTGGTACGGACCCAAGCGTTCACGCCATCTGCTCAAGGCCCTATGGGATTCCGGGCGTTTGATGACGCACCATCGCGTGAAGGGTCGGCATGCCTATGATCTGCCCGCACGCGTATTGCCGGATGGGGCATGTACCGCGAATGTCGACGAGGATGATGCGCTGGAGCACTTGATCGTGCGTCGCGTACAGGCCGTCGGCCTCCTGCGTCCGACGGCCGATGCCGCCGTCTGGTTTCTGCCTTGTCGGCGCGCCGAGCGCGACCGCATCGCCTCTCGAGCCATCAAGCGGGGAAAACTGATCGAGGTCGACGTGGACGGCGAACGCTACTGGACCACGCCCGGCGCCATGTCGCTTCTGGATGACGTCGTCTCACCAGGCGGCTCGTGCGATCGCCACATGCGGTTTCTCGCGCCACTGGATCCGCTGATGTGGGACCGAGGCGGGGTCTCGCGCGTCTTCGGTTTCGATTATGTGTGGGAGGTCTACAAGCCGAGGGAACAGCGGCGCTGGGGCTATTATGTACTACCGGTAGCATGGGGCGAACGTTTCGTCGCCCGTTTTGACGCTCAGTACCGAGAGGGTGTCCTGACCATTCACGCCTGGCACTGGGAAAGCGATATCGTCCCGTCCCGACTTCCCGACGGCATGCCCGAGGCACTCCAGCAAGCCGCTCGACATTTTCTGGATTATCTGGGCGCCGAGCGGGTCGTGCTGCCCAGGGGGCTGGGGCGTGAAGCGCGGCGTGCATGGCAAGCAGCGCCTGGATAGCATACCGTCCCCGAGGCAGATGCCTGCGTCGATCACCTGACAGGATACATGACCATGAAACGGACCTTTTACTGCGCCATTCCCGCATTGATGCTTGCCTTCGGACAACAGGGCCTTGCCGGCGAGGTGGATTCACTCTGTCAGGACAAGGTGGAAGCCATCCAGAAGCAGCTTCGTATCGCCGAGGAGTACGGCAATGAGCACCGTGTGCGAGGCTTGAAGAAGGGACTGGAAAATGTGCAGCGCCACTGCACCAATGACAGCGTCATCAAAGACGCTGAAGAAGACGTCAGCGAGAGCATGACCGAGGTTAAAGAGCGCCAGGAAGCATTGTCCGAGGCTCGCAGTGAAGGCGACTCGGACGATATTCGCAAGCTCAGCAAGAAACTCGAAGAAGCCGTCACGGAGCTTCGAGAGCGCCAGGACGAGCTGGAATCGCTCCAGGGCGAGCAGTAGCAGTGCAGTCGTCGAACCGGACACCCACACACTATTTAACATAATATACATTCTGCGAAATAGAAGGCTGGGCCATGCCAGCCCATTCATCTCCGTGCTCTCCGGACCATCATTCGGACTAATGATCATACATTCGAGACGGTATGGGATATACCGTCCGAATCCATCGCTCTATCCTGCCTGACCCACGATGCCATTTTGTTCAAGGACAGGAGCCACTGATGAACGATGTGTCACAACAGACCGCGCCGGCATGGAGCGCGGTCTTCTCGATGACGCTTGGGGTCTTCGGACTGGTTACCGCGGAGTTTCTCCCGGTGAGCCTGCTGACGCCCATGGCGTCGGATCTCGGTATTACCGAAGGCATGGCCGGACAGACAGTGACGGCAACGGCGGCCATCGCGCTGGTGACCAGCCTATTGATCACGGCCGCGACGCGACACATCGATCGACGCCATGTCCTTCAGGGATTTTCGGTGCTGTTGGTCCTCTCGAATCTGCTGGTGGCACTGGCACCGAACCTGACACTGCTGCTGCTCGGCCGTGTGCTGCTCGGCATTGCGCTGGGCGGTTTCTGGACGCTGTCGGCGGCCACGGTGATGCGCCTGGTCCCTGAAGACAGCGTGCCGCGAGCACTGTCGATGATTTTCAGCGGCGTCTCGGTAGCCACTATCGTGGCGGCGCCCATGGGCAGCTTCTTCGGCGAGATCATCGGCTGGCGAAGTGTCTTCTTGATCGCCGCGGTGCTCGGAGGACTGGCCCTGGTGGCTCAGTTCGTCACCTTGCCACACATGGCGCCAAACGCTCACACGCGCCTGAAAACCCTGTTCGAGGTTCTGCAACGACCAGTGGTCGGTCTCGGCATACTGGCTGCCGCCATGGTATTCGCTGGACATTTCGCCTTCTTCACGTATATCCGACCTTTCCTCGAGACCGTCACGCGGGTCGATGTGAACGGCATGTCCAGCATCCTGCTGGCGTTTGGCCTGGCCAACTTCCTGGGAACTTTCCTGGGCGGCATCATGCTGGAGCGCAATATGCGCTTCACCCAGATCGTCATGCCGTCGATGATGGGGCTCCTTGGCCTGGGACTGGCGGGTGTCGGTGGCATCCCCCTGGTCGATGCCACGATGATCGCACTCTGGGGCATGGCGTTCGGCACCGTTCCCGTCGCTTGGTCTACCTGGCTGACCCGAACGGTACCCGATGAAGCCGAAAGCGCAGGCGGCCTACTGGTCGCGGCGATCCAGTTCGCGATTGCCAGTGGTGCGGCGACCGGCGGACTGATCTACGATACAGGTGGTGCCATCGGTGTCTTCGCGGTGAGCGGTTCCGTTCTGCTGCTGGCGGCGTTGTTGATCCTGTTCGGTATCAAGGCACCAGCCGCCATTACGTCCTGATCGATGCGCGAGGGCGCCATCATGGCGCCCTCCCCGCCGTCACCCGGTCGCCCTCTTCCCTTCCTTGCCGACGCCACCCTCCTTCTATTGCTCGGCAAGAATCCATATCCATCCCTTGCCGACGATAAGCCTGTGCGCGAGGCTAAGTAGAATGGAAGATAGCCTTTCCACCACAACACACCGGTTGCCATCGTGGACACCGGCAGGCCGGCTCCTTATCATCCCTGCAACTCATGCATCCCGTTCACGTCAGTGCAAAGGACACCCACGATATGCCGAATCGCCCATCGTTGATGTTATCGCTCTTCGGCACCATGACGTTACTCGGGGGGTGTTCCCTGTTACCTCCCCAGTCTCGCGAACCGGCACTTCCACCGGTGACGTCGGCACAGTTCGAGGCGGGCATTCAGCGACTGGAGAGCAATCTCGCCGCTCGTTGCGATAACCAATCGCACCTGCTGTCGTTGCAGAGGCTGGAACAGCGGACGTTGACGGCCGATGTGCGCGAGGTCGGTAGCCTCTTGCGGAACCTGCGAGGCGATATTGCCGCCCTGGATGATGGTCAAGGCGAAGAGACGACCCGGGTCGTCA
Source organism: Halomonas sp. I1 (assembly GCF_032334135.1). NCBI lineage: Bacteria > Pseudomonadati > Pseudomonadota > Gammaproteobacteria > Oceanospirillales > Halomonadaceae > Halomonas > Halomonas sp. I1. The sequence goes on along the minus strand of NZ_JAVXUS010000002.1, from coordinate 90,019 downwards.
CCGAGTGCCAGGCAACCGATGACCGGCTGGCCAACAAGGAGCTCCTGGGCCGCAGCGAGTGGATTGGCCTGCCGAATGTCGGTACCTATCTGCAGGCTCGTGTGGACTCCGGGGCGGACACGTCCTCGCTGAGTGCCAGAGAGATCACCAGTTTCGAGCGGGATGGCGAAGACTGGGTACGCTTCAAGCTAGGTCTCGATGACGACGACAGCGCGGTCGAAGCGGTCAAGGACAGCTGGCTGGAAGCGCCGCTGGAACGTCGCGTACGGGTGACCCAGGCCGCGGGCGAGGAATCCCGCCCGGTCATCGAGCTGCTGATGACCCTGGGACCGATCCGTGAGATGGTGGAGTTCACGCTGACCGACCGTCGCCATCTCGACTACCCGGTCCTGCTCGGGCGTCATTTCCTGATGGATATTGCGATCATCGATGTCGCGGAGGACTTTCTCCATGAGCGGCCCGAGTTCACGAACGCGGCCGACGATGCCGAATCGCAAGACGAAACGCCCTGATACATGGATGTATTTCTTTCCCTGATTCACCAAGGACGTTGAGATGTCCCGACTGCCCTTCTACCTGGTCGTTGCCTTGTTGCTGGTTGCCGGCATCGGCTTGAGCATTCACCGTCATGTCCAGTTCGAGGTCCCCTGGACGCCAGGCGAACAGCGGCAGGTCTGGGAAATCGAAGCACAGGTCAATTTCCTCGCCGATGGCGGCCCCGCCAAGGTGGAGATGGCGCTTCCTTCCACCCAGCAAGGGTTTCGGGTACTGGCCGAGCACACGGCCTCACCGGGATACGGTCTCTCCTTTCTCGAGGAGAGCGGCAGCCGCCGCGCATTGTGGTCGACCCGTGATGCCACCGGCAATCAGCAACTCTATTACAGCAGTCGCATCCAGGTCGCCCCCCGGGCCCGAGCGCCCGAGGTGCCACCACCCTCTCCGGGGCCGGATGTCGTCTGGGAGCGCCCTTATGATACGGCAGCTTCCCAGGTCATCGACCGCGCCTGGGCACGCAGCGCCGACCCCTTCACCTTCGCTCGAGAGCTGATTCGCGACTTCAGCGAAGAGCGCCAGGGTGAAAATGCCCGATTGCTGCTGACGCAGTTCGATCGTGTGCCCCTGCTGGTCCGCCTGCTCAACCAGGCGGGCATTTCAGCACGCGGGGTCAGCGGCCTGATGCTGGAACATGGGCGGCGCCGGCAGAGCCTGACGCCCTGGATCCAGGTCTACGACGAGCAACAGCAAGCGCTCTTCAATCCGGCCACCGGCGAGCAGGGACGCCCCGACAATCTCCTCCTCTGGGAGAATGCCGGCAAGGCAGTGCTCGAAGTCCAGGGAGGTACCAACTCCCAGGTCTATTTCTCCATGCTCTCGCGCAACCAGCCGGCCGGGGCTGCCGTGCGCAGCCGCATGGCCGAGGCATCCGACACCATTCTCAACTTCTCGATCCATAGCCTGCCTCTCGAAGAGCAGGCGTTGTTCCAGACGATTCTGTTGATCCCTATCGGCGCCCTGGTCGTGGTCCTGCTCCGTGTGCTGGTCGGCATCAAGACCTCGGGCACCTTCATGCCGGTGCTGATCGCCCTGGCCTTCATCCAGACCACGCTGGCCACCGGCCTGATCGGCTTCCTGCTGGTAGTGGCCGTGGGTCTGGTGATCCGCAACTATCTTTCCTACCTCAACCTATTACTGGTGGCGAGGGTCACGGCGGTCATCATCACGGTGATCGCCATCATTTCGCTGTTCTCGGTGCTGTCCTATCGCATCGGGCTCAACGCCGGCCTGACCATTACCTTCTTCCCGATGATTATCCTCTCCTGGACTATCGAGCGGATGTCGATCCTCTGGGAAGAAGAAGGCCCCAAGGAAGTCCTGATCCAGGGCGGCGGAAGTCTGTTGACCGCCGTACTGGCCTACCTGGCCATGAACAACCCCTGGATTCGCCACATCACCTTCAACTTCCTCGGTGTGCAGCTGATCCTGATGGCCTTGATCCTGATGCTCGGCAACTATACCGGCTACCGACTGCTGGAACTGCGTCGCTTCAAGCCGGTCACGGAGGACTGAGCCGATGTGGACGACTCCCGGCAAGCTTCGCGCCAAGGGCATCATCGGCATGAACCGGCGCAATATCCGCTATATCGGCCGTTACAACGACCGACGGCTCTATCCGCTGGTCGATGACAAGCTCCAGACCAAGCTGCTCGCCCAACGCTACGACATCACCACACCGGCCCTGATCGGCACAGTGTCGACCCAGTTCGGCGTCAAGCATATCCGCGACATGCTCGATGGCCATACAGGATTCGTCATCAAGCCAGCCAAGGGCAGTGGCGGCAAGGGCATTCTGGTCATCGAACGTGTCGAGGGGCAGCATTACGTCAAGCCCAGTGGCGCCCACCTGACGCTCAAGGACGTGGAACGCCATGTCTCCAATATCCTCTCGGGTCTCTACTCCCTGGGGGGATCGCCGGATGTAGCGCTCATCGAAGGCTTGATCAACTTCGACGAAACCTTCAACGAGTACACCTATGAAGGCGTACCGGATATCCGCGTCATTGTCTTCAAGGGCTATCCCGTGATGGCCATGATGCGGCTTTCCACGGCTGCCTCGGACGGCAAGGCCAACCTGCACCAGGGGGCGGTGGGCGTCGGCATCGATATTGCCTCCGGCCAGGCGATTCGTGGCGTGCAGTTCGACCGTTCACGCAACGATCATCCGGATACCGGCCATGAACTGGCCAGCCTGCGGATCGCCAACTGGCGCACTCTGCTGCGTCTGGCCGCAGGCTGTTACGAGATGACCTCGCTGGGCTATCTCGGCACCGATATGGTACTGGACCGCGACCATGGCCCCATGCTGCTGGAGCTCAATGCACGCCCAGGGCTGGCCATCCAGATGGCCAATGGCGAGGGGCTTCGCAACCGTCTCGACCTCATCGAGCAACAGCCCAAAGGACTCGAGGTGGAACAGCGTGTGGACTTCGCCCGGCAGCACTTCGCGCGGCGCAGCGAGCTGGACACCGTGCAAGCCGCATCGGCATGAAGAAGCCCCCTAGCGCGATGTCTGGCGATGGCGGTGCGCGGCGCGTAGAATGGGTCGTCAATCCCGAGACCGCATGGCCAGCATGACCGATTCCCGAGCCCTGATGGACCAGGCCGAACGACAGTGTCGTCATCGTGGCGTCCGCTTCACGCCGATTCGTCGGCGGGTGCTGCAGATGATCGCCGACACGCGTGGCGGACTGAAGGCCTATGACCTGCTCGATCGCCTTGCCACCGAGCATGCCTCTGCCCGACCGCCGACGGTGTATCGCGCCCTGGAATTTCTCATCGACCAGGGCCTGGTGCATCGCATCGAGTCGCTCAATGCCTATGTGGCCTGCCCGTGCCCCGAGCATGCCCATGGCTTCCAGCTCTTGATCTGCCGCGATTGCGGCCGGGTCGAGGAGTTGCACCTCGACGATATCAACGAGCAACTGGGACAGCGCGCCCACGAACTGGGGTTCACGGTGCAGCGTCAGACCATCGAGCTACTCGGCCGTTGCGATGCCTGCCATGCGGTTCCTCAGACATCCTGAGTCAGCCGGAGCTCCAATGTCCGATATCTTCAAGGCGCTGGAAGGCGCCCCTCTCGACAGCCGTCGCCCGCTCGGCGCTATTCTGGACGCCGCCCGCTTCAACGCCGATGGCCTGATGCCCGCCATCGCTCAACAGCATGACTCCGGCGAAGTGCTGATGATGGCCTGGATGAACCGCCAGACCCTGGAGGAAACCTTGCGGACTGGGCGTGTCTGCTACTGGTCACGTTCCCGGGGGAAGCCCTGGCGCAAGGGAGAGTCATCCGGACAGCAGCAACACCTGCGAGCAGCCAGTCTCGACTGCGATGGCGACACCCTTCTGCTGCAGGTCGATCAGACAGGACCGGCCTGCCACAGCGGGCGTCGAAGCTGCTTCTACGTGGCGCTCGATGCGGAGGAAGCCCGCGTCGCCAGCGAGCCGATGATCGACCCGCAAGCGCTCTACGGCGACAAGACGCCCCACTGACGTCATGCGTGCCCTCGTCCGAGGCCTGCGCACCGGGCTGGCCTTCATCATGATCGGCCTGGTGCGCCTCTATCAGTGGCTGATCAGCCCCCTGCTCGGCCCGCGCTGTCGTTACTGGCCCAGTTGCTCTCAATACACGGCTGAAGCACTGAAGGTGCACGGCCCGCTGAAAGGCGGCGGGCTGGCGGTTCGGCGCATCCTGCGCTGCCATCCCGGCACTTCAGGCGGCATCGACCCGGTACCCGGCGGCCCCAGCGAACGGTTGTGCCGGGAAGACCCCGAGCTGGATGACGACTTTCATTGTCGATAGAGGCAGTCCGGTTTCATCCTGCTCTTGAGCCGCCAAAATCATTATCTCGCCAAAAAAATGATGATAGGCGCAGACTTTTCTCCAAAACGATTTTAGCCGGGTGTCAAATGGGGGCTACCGAGTCACGCGACTTCCTGCTCGGCGACGCGATAAATGCGCTCGAGCATGGCGTTCAAGCCGTTGCTGCGGGTCGGTGACAAGTGCTTGTCGAGGCCGAGGTCCTTGAGGAAATGCGGACTGGTGGCCTGGATGTCCGCCGGATGACGATCATTGTAGATGCGCATCAGCACCGCGATCAGCCCCGAGACAATGGCGGCATCCGACACGGCATCGAAATGCAGTGCCTCACCGTCGCGACGGTGATGCATCCAGACATTGGACTGGCAGCCCTGGATCTTGAGCTCCTCGACCTTCCATTCCTCAGGGAAGGTCGGTAGCTGCTTGCCCATGTCGATGATGTACTGGTAGCGGTCCATCCAGTTGTCGAACATCTCGAACTCTTCCAGCAGTTCCTGCTGGGCCTGTTCAGCGGTGATCTCTGTGCTCATGAGGGCTCCTGATAGCTTCTGGGCGTATTATACCGGTTGCTTCCCTGCGTCGTCCGCCCCCTCTTCCTCTCGAAGTGTCAAACCGTGCCATGCCTGCTGTCGATGCCACTCCTCGGCCTCGGCATGCAGGTAGCGAGCTGTCGTATCGAGCCGGGAGTGGCGCGCTGTTTCGGCGAGATAACGCAGCTCGATACCGGCCTGGGCCTGGTGCGTCAGTGCCGTGTGTCGCAGCCAGTGCGGCGTGGCACGTCGCAGCTGGGCCACGCTGCGCCCTGCATCGGCACCGAGCTGGCATTCCATGGTGCTGGCGGCCTGCTCGAAGGTGGCCCGAATCAAGCGGTACAGGTGGTTATCGCCCACGCTGCGCCGTCCATCGAGCCCCCGCAGCAAGGGTGTCGACTCGTCGAGTGACGGCTCCGGCGGGAGCCCCAGGGTGACTCGCCAATCGGCGAGCAATTGCATCATGTCCGGCGGCACGGGGATGCGCGCCGTCTTGGCGCCCTTCCCTGTCACTCGCCACCACCAGCGGCCCTCGCGTCGCTCGAAGTCATCCATCCGAGCGGCGGTCATCTCGCTGATTCGTGGTGCCAGCAGATAGGCGAAGCCAAAGACCAGCCGCCGACGCGCCCAGATGAAGTGCTCACGCTCGGACGCCCGGTCTGCCGGTGGCCGATTCAGCCATTGCCAGAGCCAGTCCCACAGCGGTCGCTCCAGATAGCGCTCGATCGTGGTTTGCCGATTGTCCAGCCGTCGTCGCTTGTCGCGCATCAGTCGAAACGGATTGTGGTCGAGCCACCCCGCCTCGACCAACCAGGCGCACAGGCCTTGCAGAATGACCAGGCTCTGGCGTCGGCTCGCCGGCGACAAGGGGCCACGGAACGGCCGCCAACGCGGGTCCTGACGGGGCCGAGTCGGACCGATCCAGCGCTCTCTCGGCATCGGGTCGCCGAGAAAGGCCTCGAAGGCATCGAGATGATCGCGACGCAACTCAGCCAACGACATGCCCCGCTCGGCCAGCCACAGCAACAAGCGTTCAGCCTCGCGCCGATAGGCTCTCCGAGTATTCGGACTGGCGCGATACTCCTCCAGCCATAGCGCCACCGCCTGGACGTCACTGGTGGCCGCAATACGCCCTGCCCCACTGGCCAGGCTGCCGGCCGAGGACATGGCACTCGACTCGTAAAGTGCCGTCCCGATCTCCGAGGCCACCGGGTAGGCCGCTTGCGGCAATTCTTCTTCCATCCAGCTTCCTCTTCGTGTCACTCATGGTGGATCGCTCCACCACTGGCCTCAGTGTCGCTCTGTAAGCCTTTTTAATCAAGATAAGCCGCGTAATCTTGATTATCATGCCAAATAGATAAATAAAATTACGTTTTACGTAGTATGTAATAAGCTTTATCTTCCGCCTCAAAAGCGCTATCCTGCGCCCATCCATCGGTACGCAGCGTGGTGGCTTTCCATGCCGGTATTGATACGGCCATTCTCTCGCCCGCCGCACCGATCACCCGAGAAGGAGACCTGCCATGGCACGCACTGGTGTGCGATACGAGGATGTACAGCGCGCTATCGATGCCCTGATGGCCAAAGGGGAAGCGCCCAGCGTGCACAAGATTCGCGAGACGCTCGGCACGGGCAGTTTCACCACCATCAGCGAGCACCTGCGCGAATGGCGTCGCCTTCGCGAAGAGAATCGCGACGTCCCGCCTCCTCAGGGGATGCCCGTCGAGCTGCAGGAACTGGCCGAAACACTCTGGACACAGGCTCAGGAAGCAGCGAACCAGGCGCTGGCCCATTACCGCCAGGAATCGGACGCCCGTGTCGACGAGGCACGACAGCAGGCTACCGAGGCCGAACGCCGCGCCGAGGATGCCGAACAACGCGAGACCGCCCTTTCGGCGCACCTGACCCAGGTCGACCAGCGCCTCGAGCAGCGCACCGAAGAACTGGCCAAGCTGCGCGCGGAGCACGAGGCGTTGCTGGATCGGGAAAGGCAATCGCGCGAGCGCAGCGATGAGCTGACGCGCCGCCTGGAAGCGTCGGCAGAGGACATGAAGCGCCGTGAACAGGCGCACAAGCAGGCACTCGAGGAACAGTCAGAGAAGCACCGCGAACGCCTTGCTCAGGAGGAAGAGCGCAACGAAAGCGCCGAAGCGCGCTTGATGGGGTTGCTCGACCAGGAACGACAGGAACGTCAGGCCGCCGACAAGGCCCATGCCGAGCGCGAGCAGCGCCTGACCCGCCGTCTGGAAACCACCCAGGAAAAGCAGAGCGCCTTGCAGAGAGATCTTGCCGCTGCCCGTCAGACTCAGCACGAGACCGAGCAGGCCCGGGACAGTGCCGAGCAGCGCGAGGCCGCCCTGCGCGACCAGCATGAACAGCTCAGTGCCCGCTTCGAGGCATTGGAACGACAGATGTCGGAGCAGGCACAGCATTGGCACGAGCGCGAACGCCATTTCGAGGAACGGCTATGGGCCTCGCTCGAGGCATTGCGTGAAGAGTGGCGGACCGAGACGGCCGCTTCGCCGATGAAGGGTGACGACGCGCCAGACGAAAAAGGCCCCGCATGAGCGGGGCCCGAAGCCGTGTTGCTTGAAGTGTTGCTTGAATTCAGGTTAGACAGGCGGCGTTGTCGACACCGCCTCGATCAAACGGCGCCCTCAGCGGTAGTAGGCGTTGGTGGTATCCGTATGATCGGTCACGTCGCGAATGCCCGAAAGCTCCGGAATACGCTCCATCAGCGTCTTCTCGACACCATCCTTGAGGGTGATATCAACGGCCGCACAGCCCTGGCAACCGCCGCCGAATGACAGGACGGCAACCTGCTCCTCGGTCAACTGAACCAGGCGCACCTCGCCACCATGGGCCGCCAGGCCGGGGTTGATCTCGCTGTACAGCACATAGTTGACCTGGTCTTCGATGGGGCTGTCAGCGTTGACCTTGGGCATCTTGGCGTTGGGCGCCTTGATGGTGAGCTGCCCGCCCATGCGATCGGCATTGAAATCGACCACGGCTTCCTCGAGGAAAGGCACGCTGTTCTTGTCCAGATAGACGGCGATCTTCTCGAGTTCGAGGCGCTCATCGCTGGGCTCTTCCTCGCCAGGCCGGCAGTAGGCCAGGCAGGTCTCGGCGTAAGGCGTCCCCGGCTGGGTGATGAAGATACGCACGGCGATTCCCTCGACGTTCTGCTTGGCCAGCAGTTCGGCGAGGTAGTCCTGGGCACTATCGGTGATCTGGATGCTGTCGCTCATGATGCTCTCACTGGTCTGGCCCCGACCGGGGATGAGGATAACGGACGCGGGCCGGGAATCGGTGTTTTCCCTCATGGTAAGCGAGCGATGGCGCCGAGACAATCCCGAGTGATTCACTAGGTCTTTGATGCCCTGCCGCCGCGCCCCACCTTTTGCTACCATAGGGCGCCTATCCGGCGCACCACGCCGAACAAGGAAAAATACTGCACTGATCGCGCATGCAATATCGCTGCTTTGTACGGCGCCCTGCTCAGCGCTTTTCCAAGACCGATGCTTTCACGCTGGAGATCACCCCGACCCATGGCCGACGTTCCCGTATCCTCGCTCGCGACGCTCACCGACAGTCTCGCCGAACGCATCCTGATGCTGGATGGCGGCATGGGCACCATGCTGCAGAACGCCGGCCTCTCCGAAGAGGAGTTCCGCGGCGAGCGGTTCGTGGATTGGCCGACGGACCTCAAGGGCAACAATGATCTCCTGGCACTGACCTGCCCCGACCTGGTGACGCGCATCCACCGCGACTATCTCGAGGCCGGTGCCGACATCGTCGAGACCAACACCTTCAACAGTACCCGGCTGTCCCAGTCCGACTATGGCATGGAAGACCTAGTGCCGGAGCTGAACCGCGAATCCGCGCGGCTGGCCCGCGCCATCTGCGATACCGTGGCCCGGGAAACCGGCGTACCCCGTTTTGTGGCGGGTGTGCTGGGCCCCACCTCGCGCACTGCCTCATTGTCCCCGGATGTCAACGATCCGGCGATGCGCAACGTGACGTTCGACGCGTTGCGCGACAACTACCGCGAAGCCGCCGAGGCACTGGTGGAGGGCGGCAGCGACCTGATCCTGATCGAGACGATCTTCGACACCCTCAACGCCAAGGCGGCGATCTACGCCCTCGAGGAATTGTTCGAGGCGCGAGGCGAGCGACTGCCGGTCATGATCTCCGGAACCATTACCGATGCCTCCGGCCGCACCCTTTCGGGCCAGACCACCGAGGCGTTCTGGAATTCGGTACGCCACGCCCGGCCGCTGTCAGTGGGCCTCAACTGCGCCCTGGGGGCCGAAGAGCTGCGCCCGTACGTCGAGGAGCTGTCCAACAAGGCCGATACCTTTGTCTCTGCGCATCCCAATGCCGGCCTGCCCAACGAGTTCGGTGAATACGACCAGACACCCGAGGAGATGGCGGCCATTGTCGCCGAGTTCGCCGAGAGTGGCCTGGTCAACATCATCGGTGGCTGCTGCGGCTCGACGCCCGAACACATCGCCGCCATCCACCGAGCGATTCGCGACACGACACCGCGCCGACTCCCCGAACGCGCTTTAGCCTGCCGGCTGTCCGGTCTGGAACCGTTCAACATCGAGCACGACTCGTTGTTCGTCAACGTCGGCGAGCGCACCAACGTCACCGGGTCGGCACGCTTCAAGCGCTTGATCAAGGAAGAGGACTACACCACTGCCCTGGAGGTGGCCCTGGAGCAGGTCGAGAACGGCGCCCAGGTCATCGACATCAACATGGACGAAGGCATGCTGGAGTCCGAGGATGCGATGGTGCGCTTTCTCAACCTGATCGCCGGCGAACCGGATATCGCCCGGGTGCCGATCATGGTCGATTCCTCCAAGTGGGAGATCATCGAAGCCGGCCTGAAGTGCATCCAGGGCAAGGCGGTGGTCAACTCCATCTCCTTGAAGGAAGGCGAAGACGCCTTCCGCGAGCAGGCAACCAAGTGCCGCCGCTACGGTGCCTCGATCGTGGTCATGGCCTTCGACGAACAGGGCCAGGCCGATACCTTCGCGCGCAAAGCCGAGATCTGCCAGCGTGCCTACCGCCTGCTGGTCGACGAGATCGATTTCCCGGCCGAAGACATCATCTTCGACCCGAACATCTTTGCCATCGCCACCGGCATCGAGGAACACAACAACTATGCCGTGGACTTCATCGAGGCAACCCGCTGGATTCGCGAGCATCTGCCCCATGCCATGGTGTCCGGTGGCGTTTCCAACGTTTCCTTCTCCTTCCGTGGCAACAATGCCGTGCGCGAGGCGATCCACTCGGTATTCCTCTACCACGCCATTCGCGCCGGCATGACCATGGGGATCGTCAATGCCGGCCAGTTGGCGGTCTATGATGACCTGCCCGAGGAGCTTCGCGTGGGGGTCGAGGACGTGGTGCTCAATCGCCGCGACGATGCCACCGAACGCCTGCTCGACCTGGCCGACAAGTACAAGGACGACGGCAGCGGCGCCTCCCGGAAGGAGGACCTGGAATGGCGGAACCTGGACGTCGAAAAGCGCATCGAACATGCCCTGGTCAAGGGCATTACCGCCTATATCGAGGACGACACCGAGCTGGCCCGGCAACGGGCCGAGCGGCCCATCGAGGTGATCGAGGGGCCCTTGATGGATGGCATGAATGTGGTCGGCGACCTGTTCGGGGCCGGCAAGATGTTCCTGCCCCAGGTGGTCAAGTCGGCCCGCGTGATGAAACAGGCCGTGGCCTACCTGATCCCCTATATCGAGGCTGAAAAGGGCGAAGATACCCAGGCCAAGGGCAAGATCGTCATGGCCACGGTCAAGGGCGATGTCCACGATATCGGCAAGAACATCGTCGGCGTGGTTCTTCAGTGCAACAACTACGAGGTCATCGATCTCGGCGTGATGGTGCCGGCAGAGAAGATTCTACAGACGGCCCGCGAGGAAAAGGCCGACATCATCGGGCTCTCCGGACTGATCACCCCGTCGCTGGACGAGATGGTCCATGTCGCCAAGGAGATGCAGCGCCAGAACTTCGAGCTGCCGTTGCTGATCGGTGGCGCCACCACTTCCAAGGCGCATACGGCGGTCAAGATCGAGCCTGGCTACGAGCATCCGGTGATCTATGTCACCGACGCGTCTCGCGCCGTGGGCGTGGCCGGCAAGCTGCTCTCGCCCGGCCTCAAGGAGGCCTATGTCCGCGAGATCCGCGAGGAATACGAGAAAGTTCGCGAGCGCAACGCCAAGCGCCGGCCCAAGGCGGCTGACCTGGACTACACCGCCGCTCGTCAGCGCAAGCCGGCCATCGACTGGCAGGACTATACCCCCCCGCGTCCGGCACTGTCCGGCCTCGAGGTCTTCGAGAACCATGACCTGGCGCCCCTGGTCGAGCGCATCGACTGGACGCCCTTCTTCATGAGTTGGCAGCTGGCCGGCAAGTATCCGCGCATCCTCGACGACGAGAAAGTCGGCGAAGCCGCGCGCAGTCTGTTCGATGACGCCCAGGCCATGCTCGAGCGGTTAATCGATGAGCGGCTGATCCAGGCCCGGGGCGTGATCGGCATGTGGCCGGCCAACACCGTCGACGACGACGTCATCGAGGTCTATGCCGATGAGTCGCGCACCGAGGTGATAGAACGACTCCACCACATTCGCCAGCAGACCACCAAGAACCGCGAGGGGGTGTGTTACAGCCTGGCCGATTTCGTCGCCCCCAGGGAAAGCGGCAAGCCCGACTGGATCGGCGGCTTCGCCGTCACCGCCGGCCATGGTGTCGAGGAGCTCGCCAATCGCTACAAGGCCGCCGGCGACGACTACAACGCCATCATGGTCCAGGCGCTGGCCGACCGCCTCGCCGAGGCCTTTGCCGAATACATGCACGAGCGGGTACGCAAGCAGTACTGGGGGTATGCACCCGACGAGACACTGGACAACGAAGCGTTGATCGCCGAGGAATACCAAGGCATCCGTCCCGCTCCCGGCTATCCCGCCTGCCCCGATCATACGGAAAAGGCAACGCTGTTCCGCCTGCTCGATGCCGAGACCCACTCCGGCCTCTCCTTGACCGAAAGCTTTGCCATGTGGCCCGCGGCCGCCGTGGCCGGCTGGTATTTCGCGCATCCCCAGTCGAAGTATTTCTCCACCGGCAAGATTACCCGCGACCAGGTCGAGACGCTGGCCGAGCGCAAGGCGATGACACTGACCGAGCTGGAACGCTGGCTCATGCCGGTACTCTCCTACGACCCGAGCTGACATGTCCGAACGCATCACCACGCCTGTGCGTTCGGCCACCGCGATCGCCTCGTTGCTGCCCGACGGCAACAGGCGTCGCATCATCCTGCGCCTTGCCCTGCCGATCATCGGCGGCATGCTCGGTCAGAGTCTGCTGAACCTGATCGATGCCGCCATGGTCGGCGCTCTGGGTGAGGTTCCGTTGGCCGGCGTCGGGATCGGGGGTTATGCCATTTTCCTGATCACCGCCGTGGTATTCGGGCTGTCGTCCGGTGTACAGGCTCAGGCCGCCCGTCGCCACGGTGAACAGGCATGGGGTCGCCGCGCCCAGGCCTTGAACGCAGGACTGATCATCGCTCTGCTCGTTGCCTTGCCCCTGACACTGCTGTGTCTATGGCAGGCGCCACGCTTGATGGCCTGGATCAGCCAGGACCCAGCGGTCAATGTCGAAGCAGTGGCCTACTTCCGCTGGCGCGTGGTATCGCTGATCCCGGTGGCCATGATTTTCTGTTTTCGCGGTTACTGGAACGGCATTCAGCGCACCGGGCTTTACCTGCGCATCATGCTGGCGATGCACCTGGTCAACGGCCTGGCCAGTGCCGGCCTGATCTTCGGCCTGGCGGGGCTGCCCGCCATGGGTGCCGCCGGTGCCGGTGCCGGCACCACACTGTCATTGTACGTAGGGCTGGCGATCTGGGCCTTCTACAGCTTGCGCCACGCCATGACCAGCGGCTTTCTTGCTGCGCGTCCGCATCTCGATACCTTGCTGACGACCCTGCGGCTGGCCATACCTCACTCTTTCCAGCAGGTCTGGTTCGCTGCCGGCTATGCCATGCTGTTCTGGATTCTCGGCCATATCGATACTGCCAGCGTGGCGGTAGGCCATGTATTGGTGAACCTCTCGTTGCTGCTGATACTGCCCGGTGTCGGCCTGGGCATGGCAGCGATGAGCCTGGTAGGGCAATCCCTGGGGCGCCAGGACTACCGCGATGCCCATCGCTGGGGCTGGGACGTGGTGTGCATCGCCCTGCCATGCCTGCTGCTGCTGGCATTGCCAATGCTGGCCTTCCCCGATGCGGTGCTGAGCCTCTTCCTGCACGATGCCGACCTCATTGCCCTGGGGCGCCTCCCCTTGCAGCTCACGGCGTTGATGATCGTGCTGGATGCTGCCGCCCTGGTGTTTGCCCAGGCCTTGCTCGGCGCCGGGGCCAACCGCACCGTGATGACCACGACCCTGACCCTGCAGTGGCTGGTCTTCCTGCCCCTGGCCTGGTGGGTCGGCGTCCATCAAGACGCCGGCCTGGCCGGCATCTGGTGGGTGCAGCTCGGCTATCGATGCCTGAACTCCGCCTGGTTCGCGGCTATCTGGCAACGCGGCCGATGGACCGAACTGCGCGTATGATGAACGCTGCGGGATGGTCAGCATGAAGCCGGACACAGGGCAAGGCGTCATGCCTCATTCCATTTCGAATATAAACTATGCATATTTATTCTTTTCTCGTATAAAGATCACCCGGTAAGCTAGTCGCAACCGTGCCACTTCCCTATCGTAGGAAGGCGTAGAATGTATCGCTACGACAATCATGACCAGACCCTCGTGGACGAGCGCGTCGCTCAGTTTCGTGACCAGATGCGCCGTTATCTTGAGGGCAAGATCAGTGATGAGGAATTCCTGCCGCTGCGTGTGCAGAACGGCCTCTATATCCAGCGTTACGCCCCCATGCTGCGTATCGCCATCCCCTACGGCATGCTGGCTTCCTACCAGCTGCGCAAGCTCGGCGAGATCGCGGCGCGCTACGATCGCGGCTATGGCCACTTCACCACGCGCACCAATCTGCAACTGAACTGGCCAAAGCTCGAGGACGTGCCGGATATCCTGGCCGATCTGGCCAGCGTGCAGATGCACGCCATCCAGACCAGCGGCAACGATATTCGCAACACGACCACCGACCAGTTCTCCGGCATCGCCGCCGATGAAGACGTCGACCCGCGCCCCTGGTGCGAACTGATCCGGCAGTGGTCGACCTTCCACCCGGAATTCGCCTACCTGCCGCGCAAGTTCAAGATCGCCGTGACCGGTGCCGAGGAGGATCGCGCGGCCATCCAGGTTCACGACGTGGGCCTGCGCTTCTGGCGCGACGACGCCGGCGAGGTGCGCGTCAAGGTATTGGCAGGCGGCGGCCTGGGTCGCACACCGATGATCGGTGGCGTGATGTGCGAGGACCTGCCGTGGCGCCATCTGCTCACCTACCTGGAAGCCCTGGTGCGGGTCTATAACCAGTTCGGTCGCCGCGACAACAAGTTCAAGGCACGCATCAAGATCCTGGTCAAAGCACTGGGCATCGATGAATTCAGACGCCGTGTCGAAGAGGAATGGGCCCATCTCAAGGACGGCGCCCAGACCCTGACCGAGGAGGCGGTATCCGCCGTGGCCGAGCACTTCGTCGACCCACCCCGCCGCGAGGTCGCCGAGGACGCTATCGAGGCCTACGAACGCCTGCGAGGGGAAAATCGCGCCTTCGCCCGTTTCGTGACCAACAACGTCACCGATCACAAGGTCGCCGGCTACAAGGCCGTGACCCTGTCACTGAAGCGTCACGATCACTCGCCCGGCGACGTGACCTCCGAGGACATGGCGGCGGTGGCTGATCTGGCCGACGAGTTCGGCTACGGCGAGCTGCGCGTCACCCACGAGCAGAACCTGGTGCTGACCGATGTGCCGGTGGATCGCATGGAAGAGCTCTGGCAGCGTCTCGATGAGCTCGGCATGGCCAACCCGACCGTGGGCACTCTGGCCGACCTGATCTGCTGCCCCGGCGGCGATTACTGCTCGCTGGCCAACGCCAAGTCGATTCCGGTCGCCCAGTCCATCCAGGAACGCTTCGAAAATCTGGACTTCCTCTATGACCTGGGGCCCCTGGAGCTGAACATTTCGGGTTGCATGAATGCCTGTGGCCATCATCACGTGGGCCATATCGGCATCCTCGGCGTCGACAAGAAAGGCGAGGAGTACTATCAGATCTCGCTCGGCGGCAGCCAGGGCAACGAATCGTCCCTGGGCAAGATCCTCGGTCCGTCCTTCTACCGCGAGGACGTGACGGACGTGATCGACAAGCTGCTGAAAGTCTATGTCGGCGAGCGTACGCCCGACGAGACCTTCCTCGACACCTATCGTCGCATCGGCCTGAAACCCTTCAAGGAGCATGTCTATGCCTGAACAGCATCGAACCCTGATCGCCGATCGCCGCGTCCAGCATGACGACTGGGTGCTCCTCGAAGAGGGCGCGGAGCGCCCCGCGAACACCTCCGTCATCGTTTCCGTGACGGAGTGGCTGGAGGCCCCGAGCGAGAACGTCGCCCCGCTGTTGAGCAGTGATACCGAACTCACTCCCGAGCTTGCCAGGCAATTGCTCGACGCACCATTGATCGCCATCGACTTTCCCAAGTTCACCGATGGTCGGGGCTACAGCATCGCGCGGCTGCTGCGGGAGCGTTACGGGTACGGCGGTCAGATTCGTGCCGTGGGAGACGTGTTGATCGATCAGCTGTTCTACATGTCGCGCTGCGGTTTCGATGCGTTCCTGCTGCGCGAGGACCAGATCGTCGAGGACGCTCTGAACGCCCTGGATACCTTCAGCCGCAGCTACCAGCCCGGGACCGACACTGGCGAGCCGCTGTTCCGGCGTCGGATGCGTGAAGCCCGTCGCGAACCAGCCGTCGCCTGAAACGACCGGTTCGGAAGCGCTGCAAGCGGCCGAGCCAAAACGGCAAGTCCCTCGAAGACAGGAAGCCGGCCCCTGGCCGGCTTCCTTGTGTCATCGGCTACGGTCTCTCAACCTCGCCGCTTCTGCTGCCGTTCGCGATTATCGGCTCGGGCGCGCTCACTCTTGCGCAGCATGACCCAGGTAGCGCCGATGCCCCCATCACGCTGCCCCGCCGAGGCGAATGCCTGCACGTCCTCCACGGCGGCGAGCCACTTGGCAAGATAGGAACGCAGCACATTGGATGGGCTGTCGATCTCACGACCGCGACCATGCACGATCAACACCGAGCGCAGGTCGTGTTCACGGGCCTCGCGAAGAAAGCCGGGCAAGGCCCGGCGACATTCTTCCAGCGGCCGGCGCAATAGATGCAGGCTGGCCTGGGCGGGATAGCCGCCGTGACGCAAGCGCTCCATCACGCCCCGTTGAATGCCGTCACGGCGAAACTCGAGTGGGTCGAAAGGAGGCACAAGGTCCACGAAATCGTCCGATAGCCCCAGGCGACCCTCGCCCTCGGCGACGGCGCTTTCACGCCGTGCCAGTTGGGCGTCGCTGGGGTCGCGACGAGGTCGACCGGGATCGGCACGGTCGTTGCCACCACGCAAGGGTTGCACCTCGCCCACCAGTGCCCGAAAGTCCATTTCGTCATGCTGGCGTTGTGTCATGGGGCACCTCCGTCTCGAATGGTGAGTCCCTCATCCTAGCGCCCCGTGTCAGGCCAGCAAAGCATCATGATGGGTCTCTAGCAGACCGTACCCTGTGGCAGGATATGCCTTTTCCGTCGATGAGACCGCGCCTGATGCCCTTTCGCCGCCTTGCCCTGTCGAGTCTGTGCCTCGCGCCTTTCGTCCTTGCCGGCTGGTTCTGGCTGACCTGGCTCAGCCCCTGGACCTATGAGCGCCCGGATGCGCTGCCTGACGTGGCAAAGGGGCAACACCACCTTTTCGTCTACGGCACCCTGCGCCATGCCCCGGTCCGCTGGCTCGTCTACGGTCGAGCTGGAGATCCGGAAAGGGTGACATTGCCCGGTTACCGGCGCGAGGGGCTCGACCTGAAACCCGCCGAGGGGAGTAGCGTTTCCGGACTGCTGCTGACGGTGGATGCCGAAGAGCTCGAGCGGCTCGATCGCTATGAACGGCTCGGTATCCGGTATTATCGTCAGAAGGTCACGCTTTCCAGCGGCCAGCAGGCCTGGGTGTATCGACGTCTGTCTTCGGCCAGGTGATTGCGATGTCTCACTAAAAAAGATAACGGTATAAATTAACGTTTTTTTCTCAAGACGGCCTCCATACGCCACCCTTTATAGGACAGGACATCCTGTCAGCAATGACGCGAACACGACCCAGACGAGCAAGGAGAATGTCATGGAAGCTGAGCTGACACTGCTGGAGATGCTCACCCGCCTGTCGGCTGCCGCGGGGCTGGCATTGGTGCTCGGCATCGAACGCGAATTCCGAGGCAAGCCCGCGGGCCTCCGCTCTCACATGCTGGTCGCGCTGGGCGCCGCCGCCTTTCTGCTGGTCGGGCTGGAAATCCTGCACGCCACGACTGGCGGAGACTCATCGGCACGCATCGACCCGACCCGCATCGTCGAAGGCGTGATCGGAGGCATCGGTTTCCTCGGCGCCGGCAGCATCATTCGCAGTGGCACCAGCGTACAGGGCATCACCACCGGCGCCTCCATCTGGCTGGCCGGTGCCATCGGTATTGCCGCCGGTGTCGGGGACCTGGCCCTGGCCGCCATGGTCACGGTACTGGCGCTGATCATCATGACAGTGCTCGGCGCCATCGAACGCGCCCTGCCCTGGCACAAGCGCGACGACTGAGGATGACACTGCTTATATGCCTGCGGTCACCCGATGTTGTGGGGCTCAGCGGCCACGGCCTACAATGGCGCCACGCGATTCGATCCGACATGAGGCCTCGCATGCTGACCCTGCTGCACAATCCACGCTGCTCGAAATCCCGTCAGGCCCTGGCTCTCCTCGAAGAACGCGGTGCCGACGTTCGGGTTCGCCGCTACCTGGACGACCCGCTCGACGAGAAGGAGCTCCGGGCCCTGATGTCACGACTGGATGCCGACGGTACGGCCCTGGTGCGAACCAATGAAGCCGAATGGAAAGATCTGGACGCCGATCTCGACGATCCTGACCAGGTCGTGAAAGCCATTCGCGCGCACCCGAAGCTCCTGCAACGCCCGATCGCCGACGATGGCCTGCGCGCCGTGATCGGACGTCCTCCCGAGGACGTGCTCGGCCTGCTCGACTGACACCGTTCTCCATCTCCCAGCCCCAGGGACCCGCATGTCTCCTCAGCCCTATATCCTGATTCTTTATTACTCACGCCAGGGCGCTACCCAGGCAATGGCCGAGCGCCTCGCGGCCGGTGTCGAGTCGGTGCGCGGCATCCAGGCGCGCCTGCGCACCGTCCCCCCGGTTTCGCCTACCTGCGAAGCGGTGGATCCGGACATCCCCGCCGAAGGGGCGATCTACGCCAGCCTCGATGACCTTCGCCACTGCGCTGGCCTGGCACTCGGCAGTCCGACTCGCTTCGGCAACATGGCTGCGCCCTTGAAGCACTTCATCGACACGACCAGCGAACTCTGGCTGGGAGGTGCCTTGATCGACCGCCCTGCCACGGCATTCACTTCCACCTCCAGCCTGCATGGCGGCCAGGAGACCACGCTGATCTCCATGCTGCTCCCTCTGCTGCACCACGGCATGGTCTATGCGGGACTGCCCTACAGCGAAGTGGAGCTGATGGAGACCCAGGCCGGCGGCACGCCGTATGGTGCCAGCCATCTGGCCGGCAAGCGCAGTGACCGCCCCCTGGATGACCATGAGCGACGCTTGGCCTTCGCCCAGGGCAAGCGCCTGGCGCGACTGGCGCTTGCCCTGGACCGCCACGGCGAGGAGGGTGCATGAAGCGCTGGCTGGACAATCTCGAAGCACGCGCGGGGTTGGTGGCGTTGGTGACGCGCTGTCGCCGCCTGGTGATCGGCAGTTATGCGATACTGATCCTGATGATGATCTATCGAGGCGTGGCGGTGGAAAGCGAAGCCAGCCGCATCGGCCCGATGGTGGCCTTCGTGCTGCCGCTGGTACTTTTCCTGCCCTCCATCCTGGCCAGGCGCGCGAGGGGGCACGCCTGGCTCGCTTTCGTCAGCCTGCTCTACTTCGCTCAGGGGGTGATGGTCGCCGGCCTGCCCGGACAGTTGATGCGAGGCAGCCTGGAAGCGCTGGTCTCGCTGGCACTGTTCGCCGGCTGCACGGGCTATGCCCGCTTTCGCAGCCGCCAGTTGAAGACCGAAGCGTGAGTTGAACCGAATGCTCGAATGCCCCGCTCCATGACATCGAGCCATCATGCCTTGAGCTTGACACGCCGAGCGGGCGACCATGACCGAATATTTCAGGAGAACGCCATGACACGAGATATTGCCGATATACGGCGCGACTACGAAGGCGGTCGGCTCGAAGAGGACCAGGTACCGGAACAGCCCATGCCCCTGTTCGACGAATGGCTGGCTCTGGCCCTGGAGTCCGAAGGCGACGACGGCAACGTCATGACGCTGGCCACGGTCGACAGCCAGGGGATGCCTCATGCCCGTGTGGTACTGCTCAAGGACGTCAGCGAGCAAGGCCTGGTCTTCTACACCAACTACCAGAGCCACAAGGGCAGCGAGCTGGCCAATGTCCCCCACGCGGCCCTCGTCTTCTGGTGGCCTTCCCTGGGCCGTCAGGTGCGCGTCGAAGGTCCTGTGGAACAGGTCAGTGACGAGGAGTCCGATGCCTACTTCGCCGGTCGCCCCCGAGCCAGCCAGTTGGGTGCCTGGGTGGCCACCCAGAGTGTGGTGATTCCCGGCCGAAACTGGCTCGAAGAGCGGGAACAGCGCTTCCAGCGAGCCTACGAGGGCCAGGAGATCGAGCGACCCGGCCACTGGGGCGGCTATCGAGTGGTACCGGAGATGATCGAATTCTGGCAGGGTCAGCCCAGTCGCTTGCATGACCGCATCCGCTACGAGCGCCGTGCCGATACCTGGAGCCACTTCCGCCTGGCACCTTGAGAGGGACCTTCCCGTCAATCCTGCAGCGTTTCGAGACGATGGCGCTGCCATTCGCTATGCGGTTCGTTGAGGCGCAGTACGGCATCCACGACCTGCTCCTCCATGTTATAGCGCTGGCGAAAACCGAGCTGCTTCATCAGCGCACGCATGGGATGGTTGTCGGCCATGATCTGGCCGACCATCTCCAGGGTACCGACGCCCTTGCTGTAACGGATCATGCGTTCCATCAGCAACTTGCCGATACCCAGCCCCTGCAGGTCGTCACGGATGATGATCGAGAACTCCGTGCGAATGTTGTCGGGATCGTTCCAGACCCTCACCACGCCGAGCATTTCCTTGGTGCCATCCTCGAGCGGATGTTCGGCGATGAAGGCCATCTGGCGGTCATAGTTGATATGCGACAGCATCGACAGATCCCGCTGTGACAGATCGGCCTTGTTGTGAAAATAGCGGAACCGGATGCTTTCCTCGGAGAGCTGGGTGTGAAAGCGCGTGATCAGCGGGGCATCCTCGGCGCGTATCGGTCGCACTTCGACATCCCAGCCATTCCCCAGGGTCACCCACTCACGCAGTTCCTCCGGATACGGCATGATCGCGAAGCGCGCCGGCTCACCGAGATCCATGGCGAAATCCACGGCCACCACCCCGTCACGATTGAGCAGGACCGGATTGAGTTCAAGCCCCTTCAGCGTCGGTAGATCGCTGGCCATCTGAGAGAGCTTGACCAGCAACTCGCCTATCCGTTCGATATCCCGCTCGGGGTCGCTCGAGTGCTCGCGAATCAGGCGGGCCGCATGAGTACGCCCGACGACATCGCCCGCCAGCGACATGTTCAAGGGCGGCAGGGCCACCTGCCGATCGGCCAGGATATTGACCTTGTAGCCTCCGATGCCGAACACGATCAACGGCCCGAATACCGGGTCCCGCGTGATTCCCGCACACAACTGCATGGAATGCTTGCCACGCTGCATCGCCTGAAGACAGTACTCACGGACGGTCAGGTCGGGAAACTTCTCGCGTACCTTGTCCCCAAGGCGGGTGACGCCTTCGACCACCTCCTCGGGCGTGGCCAGATCCTGCAACAACCCCGCCGAAAGCTTGTGCGGATGGCGGCGATAGCGAAAGGGGTGACAGTTGCCATCGTGAACCACCTTGAGTGCCATGGGACCATCGAAGAATCTTGCCGCCTCCCCGGCCTGCTCGGGTGTCCGCAGATAGCGGCTCGGGGCGGAGGGAATGCCGTAGGTCTCGAGTACCCGCGATACCTCGGAGTGATCGAGGCTCTCTCTCCCCTCTTTACGGGCACTGTCGATCAATTCACGGCAACGGACACGGATCGCCGGGGTCGTGGCAAACGGCAGGCTCGGCGGCGTCTCTTGAAGCAGCGCCTGCACCCGTTGATAGTCGACCATGTGCATGAAAGCCTTGATGGCTTTCTCCGGCGAGATGTAAGTGGGGATGCCCGCCTGGTTGCATTCGTGCCGGGCCGACAGGGCCTCTTCCAGTCCCATCCAGCTGGTCAGGAGGTTGCGCTTGAATCGCTTGCGAGCGTCGATGACGGCCTTCGACGTGTCAACCGAGGGGGCCAGGCGAGTCGGTGCATGCACCACCAGTACGGCATCGACACCCGGATCGGCTGCAACCAGCTCCAATGCTTCAACGAAATGTGCGGGGGTCGCCAGGCCTCCCAGGTCGACCGGATTCTCGCCCGGCTTGCTGCGATCTCGCTGTTCCTGTCGCAACTGACGCTGCGTCGATGCCTCGAAGGTCGCCAGGCGGCCGCCGGCGCTGATCAACTTGTCGATGGCCAGCATGGCCGGGCCCAGGCCGTTGGAGACCACCGCCAGCCGACCGCCACGCAGAGGCTTCATGCGTGACAGGGTTTCCAGTGCATCGAAGAGTTCATCGGAATCGTCGACTCTCACCACACCGGCCCGGGCAAAGGCAGCATCGAAGACCTGATCGCGATTGGCGATACCCGGTGTCGCCGGCAGGTTGGATATGTCCGACTCCGCGGTACGGCCGCTCTTGATGGCCAGTACCAACCGGTGACGAGAGGCATCTCGCAGCGCGGTCATGAAATGCTGAGCGTCGAGAATGCGCTCCAGGTGCAACAGGATGGCTTGAGTCGGTGCGTACTGATTGATGTAGTCGATCAGGTCGGGCAGCATCACGTCGACGCTGTCGCCCAGCGTCAGTAGATGCGAAAAGCCGATACCGCGCCCCGCCGCCCAGTCGATCATGGCGTTGCCCAGCATGCCGGACTGCCCCAGATAGGCCACGCGCCCGCGCCTGACCGGTTGACTGGCGTAGGAGGCATTGAGCCTGCGGCCCGGAACGATCAGCCCCATGCACTCGGGGCCCAGCACCCGAATGCCGGACGCCCGAGCCGCACTCAACATGCGCGAGCGCACCGACCCTTTCTCGCCTCGCGCATCGTCGAGCTGCACGCCGCCCGACAGCACCAGCGCCGCCTTCACCCCGAAACGCCCCAGGCGGTCAATCAACTCCGGCGCCGTCTCCACCGGTGAACAGATCACCGCCAGATCCGGCACCTGAGGCAAGCGGGCGACACGGCTCACGCAGGGTTCGCCGAACACCGCCTCGTAGCCCTTGGGGTTGAGTGCCCAGATCTCGCCGGAAAACCCACCCTCGCGTAGATTGCGGATTACCAGTCCCCCCATGGAATGGGACTTCTCGGATGCCCCGGCCACCACGATGCTGCGAGGCTCGAAGAAATGGGGTAGAAAGCGAGTGCTCATTGAAGGCTCCGTCGACTGACCGGGACATCAGAGGGTGTACGAAAAATCGGCGCGTAGCTTCCCTTGTGTACGACTTATTGCCAGTGTCATGCAAGGACTCTCCACCCCTATGGTAGGCGCAACCCAGCGGAGGGCACGCATGATAACGGCCTACATCACTCATCCCGATCACTCCCGGCACTACATGGGCCCGGCGCATCCCGAGTCGCCCCAGCGACTGGACGCCATCCGTGCGCGTTTGCAACGCTCGGGCATCCTCCAGCAGACCATGCAGTCGGAGGCTGTCGAGGCCAGCGAAGAACAGCTGCTGCGTGTCCACCCCGAAAGCCACCTGCGTTATCTCGAGCGCTGTGCGCCGCAAAACGGCATCGTGCCCATCGACGGCGACACCCTCATGACGCCCGACAGCCTGCGCATCGCCAGGCTGGCTGCCGGCGCGGCGATCAAGGGTGTCGATCGGGTCTACCGGCATCAGGCGGACAACGTCTTCTGCGCCATGCGTCCGCCGGGACATCATGCCGAGGCCTCGGACGCCATGGGCTTCTGCTTCTACAATAATGTCGCGGTGGCCGCCGCCCACGCCCGGAGCCAGTATGGTGCGCGCCGCGTCGCGATTCTCGACTTCGATGTGCACCAGTGCAACGGTACCATCGATATTCTCCGGAATGATCCCGGCGTACTGATCTGCACCAGCTTCCAGTATCCCTTCTACCCCTGGCGATATCTCGACTGCCGTGCTCCCAACATCGTCAATGTACCATTACCGGCCGGCACCGAAGGCCCCGCCTTCCGGCGCGCCATCGAGGCGAGCTGGCTACCGGCCCTGCACGACTTCCAGCCCGACCTGGTACTGGTCTCGGCGGGCTTCGACGCCCATCGCGAAGATCCTCTGGCCGAACTCTGTCTGGGCGATGAAGACTTCTATTGGGTAAGCCAGCTCGCCGTCGACATCGCCGAACGTTATGCGCAGCGTCGTCTGGTCTCGGTGCTCGAGGGCGGTTACTCGGGCGACGCTCTGGGGCGCAGTACCGAGGCTCATCTCAAGGCCCTGCTCGGCCTGCCCTTCAACTGACCCCCTGCCCCTTTCGATGGATGCCCACTCTGGTGGAACAAAGGGTTTCCTGGCCTCGAGAAACATCATCGACGATGGCTGGCCGGACTGACATGTCGCCACTGGCCAGGTGCGGGTCGCCCGGACTACCCGGTAGCCCGGGCGGGTGTGGTAATCTGAGGGGAAACCCAGTTTCCGATAGTGAATTCCGATGACCGCCAGCAACGATCAGGACGCCGCCCTGCGCATCGCTTCCGGGCGCAAGCCGTTCGTCGAGCCCCTGCGACTCGGTGAACGGCTCAAGGAGATTCGCCTGGCCAACCAATGGACCCTGGGCGACGTCAGCCAACGCACGGGGCTGGCACGCTCCACCCTCTCCAAGATCGAGAACGACCAGATTTCGCCGACGTTCACCGCGGTGCAGAAACTGATCAGCGGCCTCGACATCGACCTGCCGCAACTGCTGACACAGCCCCGGACCAAGACACGCACCATGGGCCGCCGCGACCTGACACGTCGGGGCGAAGGACAACAGCACCCTACCCCGACCTACGAGCACGAACTGCTCAGCTGCGAATTGGCCCAGAAGCGCATGATTCCCTTCAAGACCATCGTGCGCGCTCGCCGCTTCGAGGAATTCAATGAATGGGTCCGCCACGATGGCGAGGAATTCCTGATGATCCTCGAAGGCGAGATCCAGCTGTTTTCTGAGTTCTATGAGCCGCTTCACCTGACCCGAGGCGACAGCATCTACTTCGACAGCGACATGGGCCATGCCCTGGTCTCGGTCAGCGAGGAGGATGCCGTGGTGCTGTCGGTGTGCACACCGCGGGATGGACATTGACGGAGGACCGTCCCTCTCCGACACGATATCGAACTTCTATCCAACCGGAGCGACACCATGCAGGATTTCGACGACGCTACCCGTACTGAACTCGAGGCTGCCGCCTTTCGCCGGTTGCTTCGCCATCTGGACGAGAACAAGGATGTTCAGAACATCGACCTGATGATCCTCGCCGACTTCTGCCGCAACTGCCTGTCCAAATGGCTGGTGGCCGAAGCCGAAGCCCGCGGGAAAACGCTGGAGTACGAAACCGCGCGCGAATATGTCTACGGCATGCCCTACCGTGAGTGGAAATCTCTCTACCAGGCCGACGCCACACCAGAACAGCTGGCCGCACTGGAAGCTCGCCAGGCCGCGAAACGCGAGCGGAGCGACGGCGAATGAGCGAGGCGATGATTCCCCTTTCCGTGGCGGTGCTTACCGTCTCCGACACCCGCACCGAAGCGACCGACCGCAGCGGCCAGGCCCTGGTAGAGCGCCTCGAGGCTGCCGGACACCAACTGCATGACAAGCGAATCATTGCCGACGACGTCTACCACATTCGCGCCCAGGTGGCGGCCTGGATCGCCGACGCCGAGGTACAGGTCATCCTGACCACCGGTGGCACCGGCTTCACCGGGCGCGATTCCACTCCCGAAGCTGTCTCGGTATTGCTCGACAAGCGCATCGAGGGATTCGGCGAACTCTTTCGCCACCTTTCCTGGCAAGAGATCGGTAGCTCCACCGTGCAGAGTCGCTGTCTCGGCGGACTGGCCAACGCCACGGTCGTCTTCTGCCTGCCCGGCTCCACCGGTGCGTGTCGCACTGCCTGGGACGGTATTCTCGCCGAGCAGCTCGATAGCCGCCATCAACCCTGCAACTTCGCCAATCTGGTGATTCCCGAACGAGGCCAGCATGCCTGAGACTGCATCCCTTCAACCGGTGGAAGCAGCCCTCGACACCCTGCTCGAAGGCGTCATGGTCGTGCCGACGGAGACCCTGGCCTGTGATCAAGCAGCACGGCGGGTACTCTCGAACGATGTCACGGCCTGTCTCGACGTGCCGCCTTTCGACAACAGCGCCATGGATGGTTATGCCCTGCGCCATGCCGATGCCGGGCGGACCCTGCCGATTTCCCAGCGTGTCGCTGCCGGCGCGAATGCCGAACCACTGGCGCCGGACAGCTGTGCCCGCATCTTCACCGGAGGCGAGATCCCGCGGGGCGCCGATTGCGTCGTCAGGCAGGAAGGCGTCGAGGTCACGGCCGATGGTATCCGTTTTCCCGACGACATCCCGGTCCGCAACAATATACGTCCTCGAGGCAGCGACGTGCGCGCGGGGGCACCACTGCTGGCTGCCGGCATGCGTCTCGATGCCGCCGCCCTTGGCCACCTCGCCGGACAAGGCATCACCGAGGTCGAGGTGCGCCGCCGTCCGCGTGTCGCCCTGCTATCCACCGGTGACGAGATCGTCGAGCCCGGCCAGCCGCTGCGTGCCGGCCAGATCTACAATACTAACCGTCCCATGCTGACACGGCTGCTCGAGACCTTCGGCGCCGATATCACGCGCTTGGCTACGGTGCCGGACGATGCCGAGGGCACGCGCGCCCTGCTGGATGCAGCAGCACGGGATGCCGACGTGGTCATCACCACCGGTGGTGTGAGTGTCGGCGAGGAGGATCACGTCAAGGCGGCCCTGACGTCACTGGGGCGTCTCGACCTCTGGCGGCTGGCCATGCGACCGGGCAAGCCCCTGGCTCTGGGCCGTCTCCCCGATGGTGACGGCGACGAGACCCGCTTCGTCGGGCTACCGGGCAACCCGGTCTCCTGTTTCGTCGGCGCCTGGTTGTTCCTGCGCCCCCTCATGGGCGCTCTGCTCGGCTGCCGCGAACTGGCCCGACTACCCAAGCTCGCCGCCCGCGCCGACTTCACGGCCCGTACCGGTCCTCGTCGGCACTACATGCGCGTCACCTTATCGTTTACCGCGGAAGGAATCGTCGCCCAAGCCTACCCCGACCAGAACTCCGGTGTACTGTCGTCCTGTGTCGGCGCCGATGCCCTGGCGGTCATCGAGCCCGACTCGCACGTAGCGGCCGGCGATACCATCGACTGCCTGTGGTTGCGTGGCGATTGAAACCTCAGGGCGCCACGTCCAGTGTCGCTTCGAGATCGTCCCAGAGCGACGCGAAATCCCGGGCCAAGAGGGCATAATCGCGTTCCATCCAGGGCACCAGTCGAGCCAGATGATTGGGGCCGGCGATCCGACGGCCCACGCCCGCCACCGCACGACAGGTGAAGGCGAAGTCGGCGTACCCTCTCAACCAGTCCTGGCTTACCAGGGCTGGCATCATCGCCTCGAGGCGATGTGGCGCAACACGGCCATCCAGTACCCGATAACAACGCATCACCAGCGCATCACGTTCGGGAACCAGCAGATGGCGGGCCAGGAAATGATCCCATAACAGGTCCAGGGCGATACCGGCATAGCGACGCTGGGGCGTTGGCGCTCTTGCCCGGGCGCCACGCACCACCGGGTGTGCATCGACATAGGCATCCACGCGACGGTGGTGACGGATCCCCCTGGCGACGTCCGCCGCCCAGGCATCGAGGTCCCTGCCCTTGACGCCATCCGCGATGAGATTGCCGTACAGGAAATCGTCCGTCCCGCCCCTCGCCAGCCAGCCATGCGCCAGAAAGTTCATGTCACAGACAATGGCTGGGCTTGGGCAATCCCGCCAGACGGGCCGCTACCTTGGCGGGGCTACCGGGAAACAGGCGCATCAAATGAATGGAGCGTCCCTTGTCGGGCCCCAGGGCACGTCCCACGGCCTTGACCAGCGGACGCATGGCAGGCGCCATCTCGTAGCGCTCATAGAAATCACGCAGCACCTCGATCACCTCCCAATGCGCCTCGTCCAGTGCGATTCCCTCTTCATCGGCCAGCGCCCTGGCGACATCGGGGGTCCACTGCCCCAGATCGACAAGATAGCCTTCGGGGTCCAGGGCTATCTCGATATTATTATCGAGAGATAGATAACGGTATATTTCCGTCGTTGCCATCAGTACCAACTCAAGATTCGTTCAGCCTGTTCGGTCAAGGTCACGAAGCCATCGGTGTCCACCACCTTCACCCTCGCGTCGCGACGGCTCATGAGCCCCCGGGCCTCGAGATCCTCGCGCAAGGCATAGAGCCGTCCTTCGAGCCCGGCAAATCCATCGACCAGGGATGGCAATGCACCCTGCACCCCATCTTCGATGAGCAGCAACCGATCTTCGGGCATCATGGCCGAAAGTGCCTGCTCGACCGCATGCCCGGCACCAGGCGCACGGTTCACGATATGCAGTTTCATAGATTCCTCGTTGTGGCACGAGTCCCACTAGAAGGCAAGCACCAGGGCATGGCGCTCCACCAGCTCGGCGATGGATGTGCCGTCCAGATGACGCGCTGCCAGCATGAGATCCTCCTGATCGAGGCCATATCGCGCCATTGACTGGCTCTCGACATACAGCGCCTCGATATCATACATCTCGAGCATCTCGAGCGTCGGCCCTGTGCCCTTCTGTCCAAGCGCGCCCTGCCCTTGCCCCTCAAGCAGGCCCAGAACACCTTCTCCCATGAACAGCAAGGCGACCTGTCGTCCAAAGGCAGCACCCACCAGGGCAGCATCCAAGCCTTCTCGTAGCCAGCTCGTACCATGGGGGCCATGACGCAGGATCACCAGCAGGTCGCCGTCCGACATGTCTTCATCACGCATCATCATTCCTCCGGACGGTACCCTCTAGGTCGTGTACGAAAAGTCGGCGAGGCAAGGTAAGGGCTAGGCCCGTTCCTGACGGGCCCGCGCATTTCCCGCATCCGTGTGGGTCACAAGGCGAAATCGGTCGAGAAAGCGCAGCGAGTACAGGCACTTTTCGTACAGATCCTAGTGGGCGAAGGTCACCAGGCGGTCACAGTGCAGCCCGAGATCAATGAGCTGACCGAGTCCCGTCAATTCGAAAGGAGCTTCCACACTGTATCCCGACTTGCCATGCCGACTCGCTTCGCGCTCGTCCATCAGCCCGCGCCGCAGGGCAGCCGCGATGCAGACCTGCAGCGTGACGCCATGCTCGGCATTCAACGCGACCCAGCCATCCACCAGGTGGGGTTCATCCTGAGGAGGTGCGGCAAGCCGGGCGGCGTTGTAAACACCATCATGATAGAAGAACACGGTTTCCAGGCAGTGCCCTCGTGCAATCAGGGCGCGGGCGAAGCGCAATGCCGAATGACTGGCCTGATCGCTGTAGGGAGCCCCCATCAACAGGATCGCATAACGCATGCTACATCTCTCTGAACGCACTGGCCCCGCCGTAGCGGGGCCAGCATGAAGGCGAGTCCGGGCCGAATCAGTCCTGGCTCATGATCCCCAGGATGGAAAGCAGGCTGATGAACAGGTTGTAGATGGAGACGTACAGGGTAATGGTAGCGAGAATGTAGTTGGTCTCGCCGGCACGGTGCACGATCTCGCTGGTTTGGTAGAGGATGGCCGCGGAGGAAAAGAGCACGAAGCCGGCGGACACCATCAGTGACAGGCCGGGGATCTGCAGGAAGAAGCTTGCCAGCATGGCAAGCACCAGCACGATAGCACCGGCGAGCAAGAAATTGCTGAGGAAACTGAAGTCCTTGCGGGTGACCAGCGCCACAGCCGAAAGGCCGAGGAAGGTAAGACCGGTCATGCCCAATGCGGTCATGATCAGCTGGGCCCCATTGGGCAGAGTCAGGTAAGCACTGAGGATCGGCCCGAGAGTGAAGCCCATGAAGCCGGTGAAGGCAAAGGTAGCCAGCAGGCCGAAGGCCGAGTTCGCCGTCTTGTGGACCAGAAACATCAGCCCATAGGCACCGATGAAGAACACCAGAATGTTCATCTGCTGGACGCCCAGCGCCACAGCAGCGCCCGCCGTCACAGCCGAGAACAGCAGCGTCAGCGACAACAGCCCATAGGTGTTGCGCAGCGTCTTGTTGGCGCTGACGCCTCGTGACTGCTGATGTGTCACGTGAGTGTCTTGGTAAGCCATTTATCCAGAGCTCCCTGTTTATGATGATCCAGGCAATCGACACAGAATGCCCCCTGAAGGTTCCCGACGCAAGCGCCTCGTCGAACCGCCCGCCGCGACTCTCCAGGGCCGACGTCTCGACGTTTGCCGAAGGTTGCAAGAGACGTCCTCCCTCCAGTATACGCCACCTGCCCTTCTTGCACAGGTAACACCTTGATCGGGCAAGGGTCTTGACTCAGCAGAAAATCTTGGTAGGATACATCGCCGTAAGCCGGAGGGATGGCAGAGCGGTTGAATGCACCGGTCTTGAAAACCGGCGAAGGTGCGAGCCTTCCCAGGGTTCGAATCCCTGTCCCTCCGCCACCTTATTCAAGGGAATCAGCTACTTGGCTGGTTCCCTTTTTCATTTCCGGTGGTCAAAAACTGCCCAAAAGTGCAACGGTGCAACGCTACCCGTTGCACCACCCCGCCCAGACCGGCAAAGAATATGCGGACGTTTTCGAAAAGGGCCATCACCACTGCTCGGCCCTCGCGTCTACTGAGACGAAGCGCCGCCCTGCCGACTCGCTCCCGTTAGTGGCATGTGACATTGCGCCCCACGCACAACACACGCTCTGCTACTAAGCTGTGAACTGAGCATGACCTTTCTAACGAATACCTGGAGTTCGCCATGTTTCAGTCGATTCTCGTTCCTCTGGATGGATCAGAGCACTCACAGCTAGCTCTCCGAGTCGCGTGCAAATTACTCGACCCATCTGGTGGGCGCCTAACACTTCTGCACGTGCCCGAGCCACTTGAGCACGAAACGCTTCTGGTCTGGGGAGTTGGTGTCGTCCCCCTCGACGCAACACTAGAAGAACGCAAGAAGGTCGGGCGCACCCTTCTCGACAAAGCCGCTGAAGACGCTGAATCTCAAGGCTTGGACAGTAATGCTGTCTCCACCCTTCTGTCTCATGGCGACCCGCGACAACTCATCTTGACCACCGCCAAGGACGAAGGCGTTGACGCCATCGTCATGGGTAGCCGAGGTCTAAGCGACCTCAAAGGCCTGATGATCGGCAGCATCACACATAAGGTCAGCCATTCAGCAGACTGCCGAGTGATCACCGCCCACTAGACGCGACGACAAGGCCGACATATCGAATTGCCCGGCCTGGGAACCCGTCACCGGGAATAGGACCCGTGTACGAGCCGTTCCAGGTCAGGCCTCCACATTATGCAGCGTGACTTACGGGGAGGACGCTGATCGCTCTCGCCAATTGCCATGTTGACGACTCGCCCCTCAAGACACTCGAACATGACCGTCCCCGGCTATAGTTCGTCTCGATGATGATGTCAGGCGACCCTCGCCCAGCAGGAAACACGGCAGCTCGCGGCCGGCTGAACCGAAAGCCCATACCGCATCTCCATCGTGTCTATCAGGACAGATAACCGACAGGCGGGATAGCATCATGCCCTTTCGCTGTCACAGCCCCTGCCAATCGCCTCATGTACTTATCGCCTCTTTTACGGCATGAGGTTCTGGCATCATGATAGCGACGGGCACCCCACCAGGTGCCGAGCCAGATTCACGAACATTCTCCACTCCATCACCGAGGGATAGAAATGGACATCATCCGCATCATTCTCGCCATCCTGCTGCCGCCCCTGGGCGTCTTTCTTCAGGTCGGCTTCGGCCTGCACTTCTGGCTGAACATCCTGCTGACGATACTGGGCTATATTCCGGGTATCGTGCATGCCGTCTGGATCATCGCTCGGCGCTAGACATTGTCTGAAAACTGCCTGCGCTCGGCTATACGACGTTGAAAACCTGCTCAAAATGCTCATTTACTCTTTGTAAACTCCGCGTTTTCGCAGGTTCTCGCCTTGTCTAGCCTTCGCTCGCCGACTTTTCAGATAGTGCCTAGAAGGTAGAACCCCGGAAGGACGCGCGGCCCCTCGGCAGAGGGGCCGTCATCGTTTCCTCGGCCGTCGTCCATTGGCATCCGGACCTTCGAGAATCAAGAATCCGCCAGAGGCCCCAGCAACGCCTTCGGCAGCGCCTCTCCCAGACGTCGAAGGCCGGCCCACAGAGTGACCTGATTGGCGGTGAGCACGTCTCGGCCCGCTTCCCGGCACAATGCTGGCCGCAGCGCCAGGCTATTGACCGCGGTATCGGGCACCATCAAGGGTCGGGTCGTAGGATGGGCGGCTGCGAAACGACGCACCTCGCCCAGGATATCCGCCGCATTGGAATCGGCGGCATAGGGGCAATCCAGGGCGCGACTGTGAACGACTTCGACGCCGCACTCACGCAGGAAGGATACCAGTCGCAGGGTGACCTCGTCGGGGTAGGGACTCAGTAAATCCAGGGACCGGCAATCCAGCGCTTCGAGGGCGTCGCGGAATGCCAGTGCGGTACTGGTAACCGGCACACCAAGCGCCGCTTCCAGCTCTTCAGCCTGACGGCACGCCCACGACAGCCCTCCGATGAAACTGCCGCTGGTGCAGGCCCAGACCAGGGCCCCGACCCCGCGCCGATGCACCAGTTCCTCACCGACCGGCAGGAGCCGCTCGGTGGCGCCCAGCGCCAACAGCGCGGCGGGAACATGATGACCATCGCTCGGAATCGCCCCCACGTCGATACACGGTAGCCGGCTGCCTCCCTCGAGGCGACCCGGCGCATACCACTCATAATCCTCGGGACCATCGTCAGGCAGCAGGATGCCCAGCCTGGACGGTTTCGACATCTTCGCCTCCTGTCAACGCGGTGTTTCGGACGGAGCCTCTCGATTCGGTTGACGACGCAGGTTCTTGGTCCAGCGTTGTTTGGCATACTTGCGCAGATTGGCCACGTTATCAGTCTCGTCGACGATATCCTGCCCAAGGATCGTCTCGATCACGTCCTCGAGGGTGATCAGCCCCAGCCAGGTCCCCAAGTCATCATAGACCACGCAGAGGTGCTGTTTGTCAGCCACCATCATCGTGAACACACGCTCGACATCTTCCTCGGCGGCCACCGACTTGACCGGATGCATCAGCGACTTGAGAGTTGCCTCGGCGTCTGCATGATAAGTATCCGCCTTGTGTACATATCCCATGGCCTGCTCGCCACCATCCATCACGGGAAAACGCGTGAAGGCAGCATCACCCAGGGTCTCGTCGAACTCGGCCACGGTCATTTGTGGCTTGACGGCCATGCAGACGGTACGCGGGGTCATCACGCTGCGCACACCGATTTCGTGGAGGTTGAGGATATTGGTGATGACCCGTGCCTCATCGGCGTCCAGCGCGTCTTCCTCCAGCCCGATCCGTGCCAGCGCCTTGATTTCACCCCGCATATCGGTGTCATCGCCTTCCCGGCCGATGCGACGAGTAATGCGCTCGGAGAGCCAGACAAAGGGCTTGAGCAACCAGACCATTCCCTCCAGCACCGGGGCGATGAAGCCCGTGAGTGGACGCCAGTAGGTGGCCCCGATGGTCTTGGGGATGATCTCGGAGGCGATCAGGATCAGCAGCGTCATCACCGCCGACGCCACCCCCAACCAGGCCTCGCCGAAGACCACCGTGACCTGGGCGCCGACACCGGTGGCGCCGACGGTGTGCGCCACGGTATTGAGCGTCAGGATGGCCGATAGCGGCTGATCGATGTTCTGCTTCAACTTTGCCAACCGGCGATGCAGCGCAGGCCTGGAATCCTGAAGCTGTGCAACATAGCTCGGTGTCATGGACAGCAGCGCTGCCTCGAGCAACGAACAGAGAAAGGAAATGCCGATGGCAAGAACGGCAAACAGAACGAGCAGTATCATGAAGCCTCGAGAGAAATAGCCTGGAAACGCCACGGATGTGGCGGCCCGACAATCATCGCCGATCCCTTGTCAGCGGACAACCGCTCTTGGCACGGGACCCGGCAACCTTCATTGACGACCGACACGGCTCGATGGCATGGACAGTCACACGACGGTCGGCCAGACTGTTTCCGCCTATCGCTGATATGGCAAGCCTACGTCAACAGATCAGGAGGATCGCATGGGCATCATTGCTTGGATCATTTTCGGCCTTATCGCCGGTATCGCCGCCAAGTTCATCATGCCTGGCAAGGATGGCGGGGGCATCATCATGACCTGCATCCTGGGTATCGTCGGCGCCGTGGTGGGTGGCTGGATCAGTACCCTGCTCGGCATGGGGCAAGTCGATGGTTTCAATATCGGCAGTTTCGCGATCGCCATCATCGGTGCGCTGGTCGTACTCTTCATCTATAACAAGGTCGTGAAGTAAGGAGACGGGGCCGGCCATGCCCGGCCCCGTCAACAAAGCCTCAGTAAAGCCTCAACCCGACGCGGGTCACCCGGTTCCCTTCCATTTCGCTCACGACCCAGTGTATGCCGTGCCAATCGACATCGTCGCCCACCACGGGGTGCCCTCCCACACGCAGCGACAGAAACTCCTCCAGTGTCATTTCCTGCTCCCCGGGACTCAACGTCAATCCGTAGGCCTCGGCCAGATCCCCCATGCGCACATCACCGGAGAAGGTGAAAGTGCCGAAGAAAGCCTTCTCGCGCTTGAGCGTGGCATCACCATTGAACAGTTTGTTGAGTGCCGGCAAGTCGTCGGTACGCCCGATCACGCAGAGCACATCGCCGCGACACAATCGCGTAGACCCCTTGGGGTGCAACATCACCCCATCGCGAAACAATGACGCGATCAAGGCACCGGAGGGAAAACGCAGCAATCGGATCGGCACGTCCTCGAGATCGCTGTTCTCCACCACGTAGACGAACATCTCGAAATCGTTAACGGCCTGGATACCGAGCGGGCCACGCCGATTTGGCGTGATCATGGGCGGCAGCAGCACCCGCATCCGTCGCGCCATCCACGGCAGGGTCCCTCCCTGGATCAGCAGCGACAGCAGCACGACCGCGAACGCGACATTGAAGTACAAGGAGGCATTCTCGACGCCACCGATTACCGGAAAGATCGCCAGCACGATGGGCACTGCCCCTCGCAGCCCTACCCAGGCGATGAAGATGACCTCACGCCAGCGGAACCGAAAGAAGGGCTTGATGGCGACCAGCACGGCCAGGGGGCGTGCCACGAAGATCAGCGCCAGGGCCACCAGGGTAGCGGGCAAGGCATATTCGAGCATCTCGCTGGGTGTGACCAGCAGGCCCAGCACCAGGAACAGACCGATCTGGCTCAACCAGGCCAGGCCATCGTGTACCGGCAGAATGAAGTTGAGATGGCGCCCTGGCCGATTGCCGATCATCAAGCCGGTGAGATAAATCGCCAGGAAACCGCTTCCCCCCAGGGCACTGGTAAGGCCAAAGACACAAAAGCCCAGCGCCAGCGCCAGCAATGAATAGAGACCGGGCGCCAGATCCAGCCAGCTCAACAGTCGGCCGCTCACCCAGCCGACACCGATACCGATGACGATCCCCAGGCCGAACTGCTGGAGAAAGAACAATCCGGTTTCCAGAACGCCACCGATATCGCCGACCAGCACTTCCACCAGCATCAACGTCAGGAAGATGGCCATCGGATCGTTGGTGCCAGACTCGATCTCCAGTGTCGCACCGACCCGCTCGTTGAGGTTGATGCCACGCCCGCCCAGCATCGAGAACACGGCCGCGGCATCGGTAGAGCCGACGATGGCCCCGACCAGCAGTCCCTGAACCAGGGTCAGATCGAAGACCAGCATGGCAATGCCGCCTACCAGAGCACTGGTCAGGAAGACCCCGAGCGTTGCCAGGCTCAAGGCCGGCCTGAAACCGACGCGGAACGTCTTAAGCCGAGTCCGGAGGCCGCCGTCGAGAAGAATCATCGCCAGGGCGAGATGGCCTATCAGAAAGGCGAGTGCATAGTCATCGAACTGGATCCCAAGTATGCCTTCTTCACCGGCCAGCATGCCCAGGCCAAGGAAGATCAACAGCAATGGCACTCCCACCAGTGTCGACAACCGGCTGGCGAGAATGCTCAAGGCAATGAGAAAGCCACTGAGCAGAAAGAGGGTATTGATCGAGTCCATGCGCCCTATCCTGGCAGATGAAAGAGGATTATCTCATGACCATGCAAGCCTCGCGATGCCGGATCCAGAGCGACTCCGTGGCGTCGGAAGCAGGGCATCAGGTCAACGACACGGAAGATGCACGGGCTTTCCTCTGATACCCGACCAGCCGATACTGGCCAGGTATCGACCGGCGCCGATAGACTAGGCATTCTCGGTCCCCGTCGGATTCAACCGATCATCGCGGCACAGCCGAGCTGGATGTCACCGCTGGAGTCACTGCCATGTTCTCACTTCGCCGGTCGCTGCTGGCGCTGGGTACCCTGCTGCTTGTCGGCTGCCTGTGCGCTCCTTCACTTGCCACGGCAACAGAGGAAGACGGCACCACCGAGAAACGTTATCCACCGCTGGACACGGTCGTCATGGTGCCCGACCTCCAGCCGATGGCATCGACCGAACCGATGGAGCGTTACCGAGGCCTGCCCAGCGGCCCGGCGGTGGACACCCCCTCCCGCCCCATCGCCCCGGCTGTCGCCATGGGGCCGGCAGAGCCGATCGCCCCGCCGCCGGTCGACCACCTGGACGTATCGCTTGACTGGTATCCCAGCCCACGGCACGCCGCCCTCTATGTGGCCAAGGCCCGTGACATGTTCGCGCACCGGGGGCTGGACGTCAGCCTCTCGACTCCCGCCGACCCGGAGGTACCGACCAAGCTGCTGTCCGATTCGCGAATCGACCTGGCACTGACCCGTCAGCCCCTGCTTCATCTGCAGGTCGATCACGGTATGCCACTGGTGCGGGTCGCCACGCTGGTCGGTGTCCCGTTGACCGCCCTGATCGTCAGGCGCGACACGGGCATCGAGTCCCCTGCCCAGTTGAAGGGCGCCCGTATCGGCCACGCCGACCAGGACTCGGAGCAGATCCTGCTGCCAGCCATGCTTGCCGACCACGACGTTCCCATGGACAGCCTCGATACCCCGAATGTTCACTACCGGTTGGAACAGGCCATGCAGGAGGGACGGGTCGATGCCGTCATCGGTGGCATGCGCCACCTTCTCCCTCGTGCCCTGGCCAACGACGGCCTGGCGACACGAAGTTTCGCGGTGGAAGCCCACGGCATGCCACGACACGATGGCCTGATCCTGGTGGCCAATCGCAATGACCTGAAGCGCCAGCGCTCGGCCATTCGGCGCTTCGTGGCGGCACTCGAGGAAGCTACGGCATGGATTCTCGAACATCCCGACGACAGCTGGTCATTGCTCACCGCCACGGAACCGACCCTGGATACCCCGGTCAACCGTGATGCCTGGCCGGAAATACGGGCACGCCTGACCCAGACACCTGCCGCCTTGAGTCAGGAACGCTATCAGGCCATGGAGCGCTTCCTTTTCGATGCCGGCCTGATCGAGGCGCAACACCCGGTATCTCGACTCGCCGTGGACATCGGCAGCCCTTGAATCAACTTGCCCCATCCAGGAAGCGGTTGACCGCTTCCTGAAACGCTTCGGGTTGTTCGGCATGCAGCCAATGCCCAGCCTCCAGCGTCACCAGTTCGGCATCGGGCAACACACGATGCAAGGCGGGCAGCATTTCATCGGTGACGTATCGCGAGCGTGAGCCACGCACGACCAGCGTCGGCCCTTCGAAGGCGCCCTCGCCAGCCGGCTCGGCCATGATGGCGTCATAATCCCCCTCGATCTCGTCGAGGCCGATCCGCAGGCGAAGCCCGCCTTGTTCGCCACGTGCCAGGTTGGTGGCCAGGAACAACCGAGTCGACCGCTCATCGACATGCTCGGCAAGCAGAGCATCAGCCTCGCCACGAGTGGTCGGCGCCCCGTTCTCGAGACGTCGCAGTCCGGCAAAGATGGTATCGTGATCATGACCATAGGCCTGCGGCGCAATATCGGCGACGATCAAAGAAGCGACCCTCGATGGCGCGAGCCGAGACACGCTGATCACGACCTTTCCGCCCATGGAGTGCCCCAGCAGATGGGCCTCTTGCACATCGAGTCGGTCCAGCAGCGCCATCAGATCCTGGGACATCGCCTCGTAGCTCATGCCCTCGGCATGAGGAGAGCGACCATGGTTGCGTAGATCGACGGCTATCACCCGCCGCGACTCACGCCACTTCTTGATGTGCGAACGCCAATTGTCGGCACTGCCCAGCAGACCGTGAACCACCACCAGCGGCACGCCTTCGCCACCGGTATCGATATGGTTGAGCGCGACGGGCATCGTGGTCTCTCCTTGTGCGGTTGACGTCAGGAAGGGAATTCAAGAACGCGCCCGGGCCTGCTCGGGCGTCATGTCTTCGCCGCCGGTAAGCGTCACCAGCCGGCGTGTCAACCAGCCGAGCAGGATACCGTACAGCGGCAGGAAGAGCGCCAGACTGATACCGAGCTTGATGGCATAGTCCACCCAGGCGATCTCGGGCCAGTTGGCGGCCATGAAGGGGTCCGGGCTGCGATGGAAGGCAATCGAGAAGAAAGCGAAGGTATCGGCCAGATTGCCGAACAGGGTAGACATCGCCGGCGCCACCCACCAGATTCTCAGGCGACGCAGCCGATCGAACACCGTGACATCCAGCAACTGCCCGACGACATAGGCCATGAAGCTGGCAAGCGCGATGCGCGCCACGAACAGATCCCATTGTGCCAGCGCCTCGACTCCGGCGAAGCCACCTCGCGGAAATACCACCGACACCCCGTAGGACACCAGCAGGGCCGGGAACATCACCCGGAAGATGATGGCCCGGGCCGGCTCCTTGCCGAACAGCCGTACCGTTAGGTCGGTAGCGAGGAAGATAAAGGGAAAGCTGAAGGCGCCCCAGGTTGTGTGCAAGCCGAACAGGCTGAACGGCAACTGAACGAGGTAGTTGCTGGCAGCAATGACCAGAATATGGAAGGCAACCAGCAACGCCAGGCAGCGACGGGTCTGTGCGGCGGATAATACGAACATCGGGACAGCCTTTTTGGCGGGAGGGGTGAGGGAACCCTCATGATGAGTGGGTCGGGCGCAAACGCGGGCATTATACGCACCCGGCGGCGCCCGGCCAAATACCGACCACCCCCTACCCGCCCATCATTCCTGCCGAGCCTGCGTCGATGCACCGACATGGTGCGCTTGCATCGCAGACTGAACCGACTCGAGGCTCGCCGGGTCATCGATGGTCGACGGAATTCCATAGGCCTGACCATCGGCGATATTGCGCAACAACTTGCGCAGGATCTTTCCAGACCGCGTCTTCGGCAAGCGGTCGACCACCAGTACCTGCCGAAAACACGCGACCGGCCCGATCCACTCGCGCACCCGCTCGATCAATTCGGCCTCCAGGGACGCCTCATCGCCCGTGACCCCATCCTTGAGGATGACCAGGCCTAACGGCACCTGCCCCTTGAGCGCATCCTGGATGCCGATCACCGCACACTCGGCCACCGCCGGATGGGCACCGACCACCTCTTCCATCTCGCCGGTGGACAAGCGATGCCCCGCGACATTGATCACGTCATCGGTCCGCCCCATGATGAACAGATAACCATCCTCATCGACATAGCCTCCGTCCCCGGTCAGATAGTAACCGGAAAACGCCGCCATGTAGGCGGAATGGAAGCGCCTCGGGTCACGCCAGATACCGCTCAGACAGCCAGGCGGCATGGGCTCCTTGATCACCACGGCACCTTGTTCCTGTGCCATCGCGCGACGCCCTTCGCGATCCAGCACCCGGACATCGAAGCCCGGCACGGGAACCGTCGCCGACCCGGCCTTGATCGGCATGGGCTCAAGCCCCTGCAAGTTGGCCGCCACCGGCCACCCGGTCTCGGTCTGCCACCAGTGATCGATGACCGGCACATCGAGCCTATCCTGAAGCCAGTGGAAGGTCGGAGGATCCAGCCGTTCCCCGGCCAGAAACAACGACTCGAGACACGACAGATCGTATCGGGAAAGCCATTTCCCTTCGGGATCTTCCTTCTTGATCGCTCGAAAGGCGGTCGGCGCGGTAAAGAAGCTCTTCACCCGGTATTCGGCGATCAGTCGCCAGAAGGCGCCCGCATCCGGCGTGCGTACCGGTTTACCTTCATACACCACGGTGGTGCACCCCCGCAGCAATGGCGCATAGACGATATAGGAGTGGCCGACCACCCAGCCGACATCCGAGGCCGAGAAGAACACCTCGCCGGGCGCCATGTCGTAGACCGCTTCCATCGAGTAGTGCAACGCCACACCGTATCCCCCGGTATCACGCACCACGCCCTTGGGCCTGCCCGTCGTCCCCGAGGTATACAGGATATAGAGCGGATCGGTGGCCTTGACCGGCACGCATGCCGCAGGCGCGGCCTCTGCCACGAGAGCGTCCCAGTCGTGATCCCCTTCACCGAGTCGGGCGGCATGTGTGTCGCGCTGCAGCAGCACGCAAGCGGCCGGCTTGTGCGCACTGCGAGCCAGTGCCTCGTCGACGATAGGCTTGTAGGGCACGACCCGGTCGGGCTCGACACCGCAGGAGGCCGTGACGACGACCCTTGGCTCGGCATCCTCGATACGAACCGCCAGCTCGTGGGGAGCAAAACCGCCGAACACCACGGAATGCACGGCGCCGAGACGGGCACAGGCCAGCATGGCAACCAGCGCCTCGGGAACCATCGGCATGTAGATCACGACTCGATCGCCATACGATACGCCCAGCCCACGCAACGCTCCGGCGAAGTACGCCACTCGATCCCGCAGTTGACGATAGCTCAGGGTCCATTGCTGGCCGGTGACAGGTGAATCCCAGTGAATGGCGGCCTGTTCGCCCCGCCCCTGCTCGACGTGGTGGTCCAGCGCCGCATGGCAGAGGTTGAGCTCACCGTCCTCGTACCAGCGTGCGTGGCCCTGGTCATCATGCCGCAGCGTCGTCTGCGGGGGCGTAAACCAGGGAATACGATCGGCCTGCTCGGTCCAGAATGCTTCAGGGGACTCGATGGAACGTCGGAATTCGTCTCGATAACGCGGCATGCGACACCACCTCCAGATACACGACCATGATTGTCGGCTCGATTGTTGACACCCTAGACCAACATTTTTCTGATGAATCTCAGACCAATGGCTAGAGTTCGACAAAAGAACGAAACTCATCGACAAAATTGTCGACAAAGAGGTAGTGAAGAGCACTTTCAGGCGCCGCCTCAGTCATTGAGTCAGCGTTGAATCGCAGGTGATCAGCTGGGTGGGCTATAGTGAAAACAAAATTGTTGAGTAATGCCTGAATCAGAGAACTGAGATGGCGGAAGCAGCCTGTGGAAGGCTGCAGAACGACCCATGAAGACCCGGTGGCCGGCGAGGGAAAACTGCGGCATTGGGCTCGCTAGCTCGAGGGGACACACCATGACCAACACTCAGCGCCAGGCAAAGCGCCTGCTGGATGGGGGCGATGCGGTAGTCGACCAGGCAAGTGCTCTACTCAAGGCGATGGCCAACGACAATCGCTTGCGAATCCTCTGCCTGCTGGCCGGCACGGAACTCTCCGTGACCGAG
This sequence comes from Halomonas sp. I1, assembly GCF_032334135.1. NCBI lineage: Bacteria > Pseudomonadati > Pseudomonadota > Gammaproteobacteria > Oceanospirillales > Halomonadaceae > Halomonas > Halomonas sp. I1. The sequence goes on along the minus strand of NZ_JAVXUS010000002.1, from coordinate 48,901 downwards.
CTCAACCAGCGACTCGCCCTCAGCCAGTCCGCCTTGTCACAACACCTCGCGATACTGCGCCGGGAGGAACTGGTCACTACCCGGCGCGCCTCTCAGACGATCTACTATTCGCTGCATGGAGATCGAGCCGGCACCCTCATCGAAGCACTCGGTAGGCTGGGCGCGTGACCGGTACGCCCGGTCTTCGGTTCAACGCTTCTGCCAGAGGCTCGCATCGAGCGCTTCCATGCCACGCTCGACGCCTCTCTCGATGCCTCGCGACACCGACAGGCCCAATCGCTCGGCAAGCCCGCGCCGAGGCTGGATGCTCAAGGCAATGACCCTGGCATCGTTCATGCGTTCTGCGAGGTAGGCTTCGCTGGTACCGATTTCATCGATCAATCCCCTGGGCAACGCCTCCGTACCGTGCCAGGCCTCACCGGTGGCCACCGCCTCGATATCGAGGGATGGTCGGCGTTCAGCGACATAGCGCTTGAACAGTGCATGCACCGTGTCCAGCTCGGCCAGAAACTTCTCCCGGCCCTCCTCGGTATTTTCACCGAACACCGTCAAGGTTCGCTTGTAATGCCCGGCAGTGAGGACATCCACATCGATATCATGGCGCTTGAGCAAGCGATGGACATTCGGCAGTTGCGCTACCACACCGATTGACCCCAGCACGGCGAAGGGGGCCGCGCGTACCCGATCGGCACAGCACGCCATCAGGTAACCTCCACTGGCCGCCACCTTGTCGACGCAAACCGTGGTGGAGAGCCCGGCCTGACGCAAACGATCCATCTCCGCGGCGGCATGACCATAGGCATGAACCAGTCCACCCGCCGATTCAAGCCTCACAACGACTTCATCGCCCTCGCTCGCCGCATCCAGTACGGCCGATATTTCCTCCGACAACCTGCCGGTGGCACTGGCCTTGAGATCGCCATGGAAGTCCAGCACCCAGACCCGCGAATCAGGCGAACCGTCGGCATCGCCTTGCTTGCCTCGCGCCTTGTCGTCCCGCCGAAAGGCCTTCGCCAAGCGTTTTCGAGCACTCGGTTCGCTGGCCGCCAGGCGCAATCGCCGCGAACGACGGCGACGCCGGACGTTGAGCTCCTCCAGCTTGATATGACTGCGTTCCTCGCCGCCCCCGGAGCGGGCCCTTGCCACCATGACCAGCAGCAGGGCGACGACAGCGACCACCACCAGCCACTGGGCCAGGAACATGCCGAACTCACCCAACCATTCATTCACGATATGACTCCTCTCGACCAGTCGACTCACATGCTGACGCCAGTGCGCCAGTGGAACAAGTCGGCTTGATTAAAACGACCGTTTTAAATACGCTTGCATCATCTTTCGACACAATGACCCACAGGGACCCCGCCATGTCCACCTTCGACAAACTTCATGACCGTTTCGATGCCCAGGCCGCCCGGGGCATGAACGACATCTTTCAGTTTCATTTCAGCGACGCCGAGGATCACTACCTCAAGGTCGTGGACGGAGAGCTCGAGATCTGCACCGGTGAACACGAGGACCCCTCGGTCAGCCTTAGCCTGAGCACCGAGACACTGAAAGGCGTGATGTCCGGAGAGATCAACGGCATGACGGCCTTCATGACCGGCAAGCTGAAAGCCACGGGCAATGTCATGCTGGCCACCAGGCTCACCAGCCTGTTTCCCGCCAAGTGAGGGGGCCGACTCCTGCGTCTTGCCGGGCCTGTTCAGGCCCTGGCGCCGACCTCCGCGAGATGCGTATCGATCAAGGCGCGGGAAATGGAGTACGACGGTGGCAGCCTGGGCAATTGCCTGGGCGTGAACCAGGCGGCATCACTGATTTCCACGCCATCGATACGAATCCGCCGGCTGGCCGCCTCGGCAAAGTAGCCAAGCATCAGGGAATGCGGGAAGGGCCAGGCCTGGCTCTGGAAGTAGCGGAGCCTGCCCAGGGCCACCCCCACTTCTTCCTCGACCTCGCGACGTACGGCTTCCTCGGCGGACTCCCCCGGCTCGATGAATCCCGCCAGGGTCGAATACCGGCCGGCGGGAAAGCGCGGACTCCGCGCCAGCAGCATCGACTCACCATGCGTCACCAGGGTGATGATGCACGGCGAAATGCGGGGGTAGTTGCGCTGACCACATTGCGCGCACTGCATGGCAAACTCACTGTCGAGCCGCGATGACGGCGCCCCGCAACGGCCGCAGAAACGGTGATTGCGCAACCAGGCTCCGACCTGCAGGGCCGTGGAAACCAGCGGAAACCAGTCGCCCGGCAGCCGTACCAGCCAGTCCCGACCGTCCAGCCAGTCGTCACCCGCCCGCTCTTCAAGCGACAGCCCCACGGGCTCTCCCCACCACCAGCAAAGCGGCTGCACGTCTGCGTGCCAAGAGGCCGTCGACTGCAGGGGTCCACCATCCGAGGCCGGTGCGATGCGCCCCTCGGCGAGACGGATCAGGCGTCCGGACTCGGCGCCATGAGGCAGCGCACGCCTCAGCATCAGACGTCCCCCCCGGGGAGCTTCCCGGGCCATCCTTCAAGGCCGTCCCATCGGCACTGCCCCGACGCCTCTCGGATACCGGCCAGCTTGTCACGGTGCGCCCGCCACTCCGACTCGTCCGGCTGACGAACGCGGAGCTGCCCCGGTGACAGCGACAGGCGCCTTATCTTCAAGCCACCACTGTTGTCGACCTGTCCGGTGTCATCGCCGGCTGAAGCGTCCAGCGACAAGGCGGTCTGCCCCCCGGTCATGGCCAGGTAGACATCGGCCAGGATCTCGGCATCCAGCAAGGCACCGTGCAACACTCGATGTCCGTTCTGGACATCATAGCGCTTGCAGAGTGCGTCCAGATTGTTGCGCTGCCCGGGATGCTTGTCCCGAGCCAGTTGCAACGTATCCAGGATACGACAATGCTCGGCCACCGGACCCAGCGACGGCTCGCTCCGCGCCTTGTTGAGCATGGTGAGCTCGTGATCGATGAAACCGACATCGAAAGGGGCATTGTGAATGACCAGCTCGGCACCCTCGATGAAGGCCCAGAAAGCATCCGCCACCTCGGCGAATACCGGCTCGTCGGCCACCTTTTCGTTGGTGATACCGTGGACCCCCACGGCCTCGGCGTCGATATCGCGCTCGGGGTTGATGTACTGATGATAGGTATTGCCGGTCAATCGTCGATTGACCATCTCCACCGCGCCGATCTCGATCAGGCGATGGCCATCGCGAGGATCAATGCCGGTGGTCTCGGTATCCAGGATGATCTGGCGCATGTCGTGTCTCGTGCTCGTTGCTCGGCAGTGGGAAAAGTCGGCGCGTCAGCCGTCGGCCTGCATCTCGTCGATGGCCTCATTGGCCAAAGCATCGGCCCGCTCATTGCCGGGATGACCACTATGCCCCTTGACCCAGTGCCATTCGATATGATGCCGACGGGTCTGCTCGTGCAGGTCGCGCCACAGCTCGGCATTCTTGACGGGTTTGCGTGCGGCGGTCTTCCAGTCGCGTTTGATCCAGCCATGTATCCACTCGGTAATGCCCCGACGCAGGTACTCGGAATCGGTCCACAGGGCGACGCGACAGGGACGCTTGAGAGCGCTCAGCGCCATGATGGCCGCCATCAACTCCATGCGATTGTTGGTGGTCCTGGCTTCGGCGCCCTTGAGGGCCTTCTCGTGATCACCGCTGAGCAGCAGGGCTCCCCAGCCTCCCGGTCCGGGATTGCCTCGACAGGCCCCGTCGGTATAGATCGTCACATCGCTCAGTGCCACCTGTGGCGGTTCGTCATTCACCCTCTGTCACCCTTTCCGGTTGTGGCCCGAGCCGCGTGGCGCCCCCCAGGGCGGAACCGGGCAGCGACGGTGCAAAGGACATCCGCCCGCGCCGGGGCTGGGCCAGTTGGGAGCGGCGCCGGGCATGAATCATGTAGCAGTCGCTCAGCGGCAAGTTATGCCGCCGTCCAACGGTTTCCAGCACGGCATTGCGCGCCAGGCCGCCGGGCAGACGAAAGCCGCAGTAGTCTACCCGGTGCGTCTCGAAGTCGACAAACGTCAGCCAGTCACGCAGCCGGGCCGGCCCGCGCCAGCGTCCTCGCCCCGGGAGATGGCGCCGCCGTTCGGGCCAGACGCGGGACCACCCTGCGATACCGAACGGCAACCAGCCGAACAGCACCAGGTGTCCCTCGTCGGCAGTGACCCTCGCCGCCTCCTGCAACACATGATGAGGGTTCGGCAGTATCTCGAGCAGATGATGCACGACCACCAGGTTCAGGCAACCATCGGGCAATGGCAGGGCATCGGGCGGACAGACAAGGGTCGATGGGGTTTCGGCGAGCGCCTCCGTCGGTGCCCAATGCAGTGAGTGATGCACCGGACACATGTCCGTCAGCGCGGGCCCGAAGCCGAGCTCCAGGGCATGGGGGCCGAACCAGCGCTCGCACAGCGGCCCGATGCAGGCGCGCTCGGCACGCCAGATCGCCTGCCCCGACGCACAGGCCCAGTATCGGCGCCCTTCTCTGGCCAATCGCGCCAGTGCTACCGCCTCCCGCGAATTTGACATGATCCGCTCTTCTCTCCACAGTTTACACTTTTTGCGATTTGCCCCGGGTCCGGCACCCTCGACATCGTCGAGCCCGGTCAAGGCGCGAGGATAACGAGTCCATGTTGAGCGTGACACCCATTCCAGCCTTCAGCGACAACTATATATGGCTACTTCGCCAGGATACGAGCGACAGTGTCTGCGTGGTCGACCCCGGTGATGCTGCCCCCGTGATCGAATGGCTGGAGCGCGAAGGCCTGACGCTCGGCACGATCCTGATCACTCATCACCACCCCGACCATACCGGCGGGCTTGCGGAATTGATCCAGCGTTACTCGCCTCGTGTCATCGGCCCTCACAACCCCTCAATTCAGGGGATCGACGAGCGCGTCGGCGATGGCGACGAAATTCGGGTAATGGGGCGCCTGTTCGAGGTATTGGAACTGCCCGGTCACACACTCGACCATATCGCCTTCTTCACCGCCGGCATACCACCCCTGCTGTTCAGTGGCGATGTACTGTTCAGCGCCGGTTGCGGTCGCCTTTTCGAGGGCTCTCCCGAACAGATGCATCACTCCCTTTCTCGTCTCGATGATCTGCCCGAGGAAACGCTGGTATTCGCCGCCCATGAGTACACCCTGGCCAACCTGCGCTTCGCCAGGGCGGCCGACCCGAACAACCGGGACGTGATCGAGGCCGAAAACGAATGCCTGCGCGCCAGGGAGCTAGAGCGTCCCACGCTGCCCAGTACCCTGGGCCGGGAGCGCCGCATCAACCCCTTCCTGCGCTGCGGCGAGGAAAGCGTGCGACAAGCCGCCACCGAACACGGCAGCACCGATACTCGGCTGGCCACCTTCACGACCCTGCGCGCCTGGAAGGACTCCTTCTGAAAAGCCACATGGTAACGCCCTTTGAAAAGGGCCGCTGGACGACCGGCTCGACACAGCACGTACCGAGCCCCGGCGCCCCGGAGACCCTTGCATGACCTATCATACCCTGCGCGGACGCCTGTTCGGATTCGCCAGCTCGCTGAGTCTGGTCGGCGCCCTGCTGGCGGCCATTCCCTATAGCCTGGACAGTCAAGCCGCGACCCTGCCCGCCGAACGCCCCACTCTCGACGCTACCTCCGAGAAAGACGCCACCCAGGGGCGTTCACGGTCGCTGGCGACCTTCTGGGGCGCTCTCGACCTTCAACCCAGGGATGCCTGGAAGCGCCTGCGGGCCAGTTTCGAGTGGCGAGACCAGTGGCGCGCCGATGCCGGCCATGCCAGGGTCCAGCACTGGATCGACGAATACCGCTCGAGTCCTGGCAATATCGCCGAAATCACCGAGCGCGCCCGCCCCTGGTTGACCTGGATCATCCAGCAGGTCGAAGCGCGAGGGCTTCCCGGCGAGATCGCCCTGGTCCCTTTTGTCGAGAGCTCCTTCGATCCGCAGGCCCGCAGTCACTTCGGTGCCGCCGGCCTGTGGCAGATCATGCCGCGTACCGGGGAGGCCCTCGGCCTCCGGCTCAATAATGCCTGGGACGGTCGACTCGACGTCGTACGCTCAACGGAAGCGGCGCTGGACTACATCGAGATGCAGGCCGACCAATGGTACGAAGGCAACATCGAGCTGTCCCTGGCCGCCTATAATGCCGGCGCCGGCACCGTGAACCAGGCCCGGCGGGTCGCCCAGTCTCAAGGCCATGCCGGCGAATACTGGGACTTGAACCTGCCGGCGGAAACCATGGATTACGTCCCCAAGCTGCTGGCCATCGCCGCGATCATCGCCGAGCCCCGGCGCTATGGTGTCGAGCTTCCCGATATCGAGGGAGGGCCGGCCTTCGCTCAAGTGCCGGTGACCCGTCGCGTCACCCTGGACGAAGCGGCGCGCCTGGCCGGGGTCTCCAGACCACGCCTGGCCAGGCTCAACCCCGGCCTTCGTGGCGATGTCGCGCACCCCGACCGAGGGGGCGATCTCCTGGTGCCGATGGGGCATGCCCAACGCCTTGTGGCCGGCCTCGGGACATCTCCCATGGATGGTACAGTCGACTCCGCCGACATCCACGTGGTCCAGCGAGGTGACACCCTGTCGTCCATCGCCTCCCAGCATGCCCTGGCGGCCGCCGACCTCGCTCGCTGGAACGGCCTCGACCAACCCGATGCTTTACAACCGGGGCAGCAACTGACACTTTCCGGTAGATAAGAACAAGGCGCGACCTCGGGAAACGCTGGACAAATCGGCGAGCGGAGCAAAGCACAAGGCGCCCGGAGCGAAAGCACCGGAGCCTGTTCGGTACCGGTGAGGATTCTGACCGGGCTGGCGCACCAGCACCACGAACAGGTTCGCCAGGAGCGAGCTTGAACCGCCTTCTGGACGGGCCGAACGGGCTTCGCCAGAGCGGCTGGCGACAAGCCAGCAACTTGCCCGCATGGACCTTTGTGCAGCGTTTCCCTTCCGCGCCTTCTCGATACCGGGAAAGGACCCTCTCTGATGATGCGACTGCTCCTGTCACTGCTGGTGGTCATGGCCAGCCTGCCCGTCATGGCCGATGACCCCGCCGATGTCCCGACGCGACACGCCCTGGCCCTGTACGGCGAACCGGCACTGGGCGAAGACTTCTCGCACTTCCCTCATGTCGATCCGAATGCCCCCGTCGGCGGCACCCTGACCCGCGCCGCCACCGGCAGCAGCTTCGACTCGACCAATCCGTACATCGTCCAGGGCACGCCGGCCGCCGGGCTCAGCCAAACTTACGATACCCTGCTCACCCAAAGCCCGGACGAACCCTTCACCATGTATGGCCTGCTGGCCTCCGGCATCCGCCTCGATCCACAGAGGCACTGGGTAGAGTTCGACCTGAACCCTCGAGCACGCTTTCACGACGGCACACCGGTCACGGCCGAAGACGTGATATTCAGTTTCGAGACCCTCACCGAAGACGGCCAGCCATTCTACGGGGCCTACTATGCCGACGTGACCGATGCTCACGCCGTGGACGAAGATACCGTCCATTTCGACCTGGCCGATAGCGAGTCACGCGAACTGCCCCTGATCCTGGGGCAGATGCCGGTACTGCCCGCTCATTACTGGCAGGGTCGTGACTTTACCCAACCGACCCAGGATGCCCTGCTCGGCTCGGGCCCCTACCGAATCGTCGAGGTTTCCCCCGGCCAACGCATCGTCTACGAACGCGTCGATGACTACTGGGGGCGGGACCTTCCGGTCAATCGTGGACGGCACAATATCGGCCGGCTCGTCTTCGACTATTACCGCGACGCCTCGGTGGCCATGGAAGCCTTCAAGGCCGGCAACCTGGACATGCGCATCGGCTCTTCGGCCCGCAACTGGGCAACAGGCTATGATTTCCCTGCCGCCAATGGCGGCTTCGTCAAACGCCTGGAAGTCCCCGATGGTCAACCCGCCGGCATGCAGGCCTATGTCATGAACCTGAGGCGAGACAAGTTTCAGGATATCCGCCTTCGCGAGGCCCTGAACCTTGCCTTTGACTTCGACTGGCTGAACAAGAACCTTTTCTATGGCGCCTACCAGCGTACCCACAGCTTCTTCGCCAACTCCGAGATGGCCGCCGAAGGACTGCCCAGCGACGCCGAGCTGGCACTGCTCGATCCCCATCGTGATGCCCTGCCCGAGCGTGTCTTCGATGCTCCCTTGCCCATCGACATGCCCGAGGAGCAGCGCGCCCGCCTGCGGCGCGCCCATGAGCTGCTTTCAGAAGCCGGCTATACCTATCGCGACGACACCCTGATCTCCCCCGAAGGCGATCCCCTTCGCCTCGAGGTACTCCTGCACGACACCCGCTTCGAGCGCGTCGTACAACCGCTTCTGCGCAACCTGAAACGGCTCGGCATTCAGGGCAAGATACGCGTCGTCGATGTCAACCAGTACCTCAACCGTCTGCGTAATTTCGATTTCGACATCGTCGTCGGCAGCTTTCCACAATCGGCCAGCCCGGGTAACGAACAGCGCGACTTCTGGGGAAGCGAGTACGCCGACGCTCCGCAGAGTCGCAATCTCATCGGGCTGGAAAATCCGGTCATCGACGAGCTCGTGGACCGATTGATCGCCGCCGACACGCGTGCCGACCTTGACACCGCTGCCCGGGCGCTGGACCGGGTCCTGCGCTGGGGCTTCTACGTGATCCCCCAATGGCATCTGCCGGTGACCCGCCTGGCCTTCTGGGACAAGTTCGGCTGGAAAGAGCCCTTCCCGGAATACACCCTGGACCTGGATGCCTGGTGGGTCGACCCGCAACGTGCCGCCGAAGTCGAGGCGCGTCAGCAGAATCGGTGAGGAGTGAGGAGGGTAAGGAGTCAGGTTCAGGGCGTTTCCCCCTCACGCCTCACTCCTCTACACCCTACCCTTGTCGTACGACATCCGGACATCATCGCTAAGGACATGCCGTGGCTGCCTATACCCTGCGCCGCCTGCTGTTGATGATCCCCACGCTACTGGGGATCCTGCTGCTCAACTTCATCATCGTCCAGGCCGCCCCCGGCGGCCCCATCGACCAGATGCTGGCGCGTTTCGAGGGCCTGTCCACGCAAGCCAGCACCCGACTCGAGGGTGGCGGAGGCGAGGTGGTCGAAAGCGGTGACTCCCGTGGCAACCGCGGCATACCGCCACAGCTTATCGAACGCCTGGAAACCCAGTTCGGTTTCGACAAGCCGGCACCGGAACGCTTCCTCGACATGATCGTCGACTACGCCACCTTCGACCTCGGCGAAAGCTTCTTTCGCGGCAAGGCCGTCACGACCCTGATTCTCGAGCGCCTCCCGGTCTCGATCTCTCTGGGCCTCTGGACGACCTTGCTGGTCTACCTGATATCGATACCATTGGGGATCCGCAAGGCACTCATGCATGGCTCGCGCTTCGACGTCTGGTCCTCGGGGCTGGTCATTGTCGGCTACGCCATTCCCGGCTTTCTGTTCGCCATCCTGCTGATCGTGCTGTTCGCCGGCGGTAGCTACTGGGACGTCTTTCCGCTACGGGGCTTGACGTCACCGGATTTCGCCGACCTTTCGACCTGGGGCAAGATCAAGGATTATTTCTGGCATATCAGCCTGCCGGTCGCCGCCTCAGCCATCGGCAGCTTTGCCACTCTTACCATGCTGACCAAGAACAGCTTTCTCGACGAGATTCACAAGCAATATGTGCTCACCGCCCGCGCCAAGGGCGCCAGTGACCGACGCGTGCTCTACGGGCATGTCTTCCGCAATGCCATGCTGATCATTATCGCCGGACTGCCATCGGCACTGATCGGCATCTTCTTCACCGGCGCCTTGCTGATCGAGGTCATCTTCTCCCTCAACGGCCTCGGCCTGCTCGGTTTCGAGGCCGTCATGCAACGGGATTATCCGGTGATCTTCGGCACCCTCTATCTCTATACCCTGATCGGCCTGATCCTGAAACTGATATCGGATCTCACCTATGTATGGGTCGATCCACGTATCGATTTCGAGACGCGAGAGTCCTGATGACCATGACGCATGCCTCCACTTCCCGGCTGTCTCCCATCACGCGCCGCCGGCTAGAGGTCTTCCGGCAGAATCGCCGCGCCATGGTATCGCTATGGGTGTTCCTGGCGCTGTTCGTGATCAGTCTGGGCGCCGAACTGGTCGCCAATGACAAGCCACTGCTGATGCAGTACCAGGGCGACTGGTATGTCCCACTGGTCATCGATTACCCCGATACCGAGTTCGGGGGATTTCTGCCCACACCGGCGGACTATCGCGACGCCTATACCCGAAAAGCCATCGAGGAAGACGGCTGGATGCTCTGGGCGCCCATCCCCTATTCCTACGACACCCTGGACATGACGCTGACGCACCCTGCCCCATCACCACCGGACGGGGAGCACTGGCTGGGTACCGACGATCAGGGACGCGATGTCCTGGCCCGGGTGATCTACGGTTTCCGACTATCGGTGATCTTCGCCCTGGTGCTTACCGCCGGCTCCATCGCCCTTGGCGTGCTGATCGGCGGTGTCCAGGGGTATTTCGGTGGCAAGATCGACCTGGTCGGACAGCGCCTCACCGAGATATGGTCGGGCCTGCCCGTGCTGTTCCTTCTGATCATCCTGGCCAGCATGGTCGAGCCCAACCTCTGGTGGCTGCTCGGTATCATGCTGTTGTTTTCCTGGCTGGGGCTAGTCGACGTGGTACGTGCCGAGTTCCTGCGAGCCCGCAACCTCGAGTATGTTCGTGCCGCCCGGGCCATGGGCCTGCCATCGCGTCTGATCATGTGGCGCCATGTATTGCCCAATGCCATGGTGGCCACCCTGACCTTCATCCCCTTCCTGTTCACCGGCGGCATCACCACGCTGACGGCACTGGACTTCCTCGGCTTCGGCCTGCCGCCAGGGTCCCCCTCGTTGGGCGAGCTCGTCGCCCAGGGCAAGAACAACCTCCAGGCTCCCTGGCTCGGCATCACGGCCTTCATGACTCTCTCGATCATGCTCTCGCTGCTGGTCTTCATCGGCGAGGGCCTGCGAGACGCCTTCGATCCCCGTCATATCCAGCATGCCGGCGCCGGCCCTGCCGGCTCGAGGATTTCGCACGATGTCTGACCAGCCCCTGTTCCAGCTCGATGAGCTGACCATCGCTTTCGATGGCCTTCCAGTTGTCGAATCGTTGTCCCTTGAGGTAAGGCGCGGCGAGACCCTGGCTCTGGTCGGTGAATCCGGCTCCGGCAAGTCCATCTCGGCACTGGGCGCCCTGGGCCTGTTGCCTGCCAATGCGTCGCTCAGCGGCAGGCGCCAGCTCGACGGCCTCGATCTGACCGGCCTGTCACAACGTGACTGGCGACGCGTCAGGGGAGGACGCGTCGGCTTCGTCTTCCAGGAACCCATGACCTCCCTCAATCCCCTGCATAACGTCGGCAAGCAGATCAGTGAAGTCCTTCGCCTACACCAGGGATTGACGGGGCAGGCCGCGCGGCGGCGATGCCATGAGCTGCTCGAGCGCGTGCGCCTGCCGCGTGCAGCGGAACTGCTCGATGCCTGGCCTCACCAACTCTCCGGGGGCCAGCGCCAGCGCGTCATGATCGCCATGGCCATCGCCAATGGACCGCGACTGCTGATCGCCGACGAACCGACCACGGCACTGGATGTCACAGTGCAGCTCGAGATTCTCGCCTTGCTGGCCGAGCTGCGCGATGAACAGGACATGGGAATGCTGTTCATCACCCACGATCTCAACCTGGTACGCCGGCATGCCGACCGCGTCTGTGTCATGCACCAGGGACGTGCTCAGGAAAGCGGTCGCGTCGAGGATGTGTTCGTCTCGCCAAAAAGCCCCTTCACCCGGGCACTACTGGATGCCGAACCGAGCGGCCGCCCCACCCCCGTTGCTCCCCGGACGCCTCTGCTCGATGCCCGCGGTATCAGCGTGAGCTTCCAGCGGCCAAAGCGACTCTTCCAGCGTCGTCCTGCGCCTTTCGAAGCGGTCAAGCCACTGGACTTGCATGTCGCCCCCGGCGAAACCCTGGGCATCGTCGGCGAGTCGGGATCCGGCAAGAGCACACTCGCTCAGGCCTTGCTGCGTCTCGTTCCGTGTCGCGGCTCCCTCGATTTCGACGGTACCCGGCTGGACCGATTGGCCGGTGGCGACCTGCGCCGTCAACGACGGCGCTTTCAGGTCGTTTTTCAAGACCCCTTCGGGTCACTCTCGCCACGCATGCCGGTATCGGACATCATCAGCGAGGGGCTTCGCTTCCACCACCCCGAACTGGACGCCGAGGAAGTGCAGCAACGCGTCAACGATACCTTGAAGGAAGTCGGCCTGCCCGAAGGATGCGCCTCGCGCTATCCGCACGAATTCTCCGGCGGTCAGCGACAGCGTATCGCGGTCGCTCGAGCCATCATCATGGCGCCCGAGCTGGTGGTGCTGGACGAGCCGACCTCGGCCCTGGATCGCAGCGTTCAGGCACAGCTCGTCAGTCTGCTGCGTGAACTGCAGCGCCGGCGCGGCATCAGCTATCTATTCATCAGCCACGATCTGGCCGTGGTACGCGCCATGGCGCATCGCATTCTGGTACTCAAGGACGGCCAGGTCGTGGAGAGCGGCGACTGTCTCGATGTGCTCGAACGGCCCGCCACGGACTACACGAAGGCCCTGGTGGAAGCCGCAGGCCTCCGAGAGCGGCTGCCTGATCTCCAGCAATAGCGGCCCCGGCCGCTATTTTTCTCTTCGTCGAAGGCCTCACTGTTGCAACGGAGAAAGATAACGGTATAAATAACGTTCGCTCGGACTCGGCCTAACCGTTAAATCTGCACAGTTCGACCTTTCATGGTCCCACCTATACTGGCTCGAAGGGAGCCAAGGGTCGAAGAACGCCATATGCGTCAATTCATCTGTCTGTCGTGGCAGGCCATGCTAGCGCTGTTCCTGCTCTGCCTGATGGCGTCGGCCCAGGCCTCGATCATCTCGTTGACGGACCATTGGGAATATCGCTGGGGGGAGTCTCCCATCGACGAGAACGGAGCACCCGCCTGGGCCAGCGACACTCTTGATGATACCGCCTGGCAGGCTATCGGCTTCCCTTCCAACCCGCCGGGCCGCAACGGCCGCCACCATGCCTGGTTCCGCACGACGCTGCCGGCGGAAGTGCCGGCGGAAGGCGAGTGGCGAGATCCTGTGCTTTACATCTACAGTGTCGACCTGATCACCGAGGTCTACCTGGAAGGAGAGCGAATCTACCGCTACGGCGATTTCAATTTCGATGACCGTGGCGAAGGCCGCTTCGCAGGCTGGCCATGGCATATGATCGAACTGCCCCTCGACTTCGCCGGCAAGCCACTCTATTTTCGCATCTACTCCAATTACACCGATATCGGTCTGTGGGGCGAAATAAAGCTCATGGAGCGCGCCGACCTGCTCGGCTACCTGCTGCGACACTCCGCCGTCGACCTGATCATCAGCCTCACCTGCCTCCTGCTCGCCCTGCTGGCCGGCGTCTTCACCGTGATCCAGTCCGGCACACGCTACAACTTCGCTCCCGTCGCCCTGTTCGGATGCGCCTCGGGGATCATGATCCTGGCCGACACCCAGGCCAGCCAGCTGCTGATCGAGCGTCCCTTGCTGTGGGACTATCTCGCCGCCGGCGGTTACTACACACTGCCGATCGCCATTGGCCTGCTGCTGGAACACTGGTATACCGATACGCGGACGCGACTGATCCGGCGCATCTGGCAATTCCACTTGCTCTACCTAGTCGTGGCATTGGGAGCGGCCCTGGCGGGGTGGGTCAACCTCTCCACCACGTTTCCGATCTTCGATCTTCTTTTGATCGCCAGCCTCGGCCTGCTGACGATGATCATCGCACCGCGGCTGCGCCAGCTCGATGCAGAACAGAAAGCCATCCTGGCCAGCCACGCACTCTTCGGTCTACTGCTGGTGGCAGACATGGCGGTAGCCCATGGCCTGCTGCCATGGTGGCGGGTCCCGGTCAGCACCGGCGCCCTGGTCTTCGTCCTGGCCATTGTGGCCATCTCGCTGTTCGAGTACAGCCGTACCCATAAGGAGCTCAAGCGCCTCAACCTGCGCCTTGAGCAGGAAGTGGCCCAACGGACCGGAGAATTGCAGACCCTGGTGAAGCGGCTCGAGACCTTCTCCTACACGGACCCTCTCACCGGGCTGCACAATCGCCGCTACTTCACCGAGTTACTGGAACAGTCCGCCGCCCAGGCACGGCGGCAGGGCTACCCATTGACCCTGGTAATGATCGATATCGATCATTTCAAGCGGATCAACGACCTGTATGGACATGAGGCAGGTGACAGCGTCCTGGCGGCCATCGCCAAGCGCCTGACACAGCATTTTCGAGAGGCCGACGTGATATGCCGGCTGGGTGGTGAAGAGTTCGCGGTGCTCATGCATGACACCGAGGCCAGTGACGTCCAGGAACGTACCCAGACCCTGCTCGAGGCACTGGCCTGTACCGTCCATCATCATCAGGAAACGCCGGTGGGCACCGTCACCATTTCCTGTGGCATCGCGTCCTATCCCCTGCATGCCGACGACCCCCTGGCCCTCGTGGGGCTCGCCGACAAGGCACTCTATACCGCCAAGCATGCCGGTAGGGCCCGAACCCACGTCTACGCCTGAACGCTCGGGACCAGCGTCAACACCTGGCGGCCCCCTCAGAAAAGCGCGACTTCTTCGGGGCTCAATTCTCGCCACTCTCCCGGTGCCAGGGTGTCATCGAGCACCAGCTCGCCCACCGACTCGCGATGCAGGGTCTCGACATGGTTACCCATGGCGGCAAACATGCGCCTGACCTGATGGTAGCGCCCCTCGTCGATGACCAGCCTGACGCGGTGATCATCCAGGCAGGTCAGCTCGGCCGGTCGAGTCGGCGTGTCGTCTCCGTCGAGCTTGACGCCTTCGGCGAAAGCGTCCACCGCACGCTTGGCCGCGTCACCCTCGAGGGGCCGAGCCAGGTGGGCTAGATAGGTCTTGGGACAGCGCCGGCGTGGTGAGGTGATACGGTGCGACCACTGCCCGTCATCGGTGATCAG
Organism: Halomonas sp. I1; assembly: GCF_032334135.1. Lineage (NCBI taxonomy): Bacteria > Pseudomonadati > Pseudomonadota > Gammaproteobacteria > Oceanospirillales > Halomonadaceae > Halomonas > Halomonas sp. I1. Next base: position 33,872 of record NZ_JAVXUS010000002.1, on the reverse strand, counting down.
CAAGAGTCCCGTGGTGTCGACATCGAGCCGCCCGACAGGCTGCAGGCGTTCGAGCTTGGGAACATCGAGCAGATCCACGACGCGGGGATAGAGACCCCGTCGAGCCGTGCACTCCACCCCTTCAGGCTTGTGAAGCATGATATAGCGCGTCCCGACCAGAGAAAGGGGCTCGCCAAGCCAGACGATCCGGTCGGCTTCCGCCACATGCCGAGCCGCCTTCTTCTCCAGCTCACCATTGACAGTGACCTCGCCGCGAATCAAGGCCCGCTTGGCCAGCCCGCGAGTCAGGTCGGTACTTTCCGCCAGGAAGCGATCAAGTCGCATCAGTCACCGACTCCGTCCGACAGGGTAAAATGATCGGCATCCCGCCAGGCGGGAAACTTCTCGCGAAAGGCCTGCAGATCTTCAAGCGACAAGGTCCCGGTCTTCACGAAAGGCAGGCCCTCGGGCTCATCGATCAGGGCTTCACCCTTGGCATCGACCAGCATGGAGTCGCCGGCGTAGCCGAGCCCCTTGGCGTCCTCGCCGACACGATTGACGCCGACCACCGGACACAGGTTCTCCACCGCACGCGCCTGCAGCAGCACACGCCAGGGGTGACGGCGCGGCGCCGGCCAGTTGGCGACACACAGCAAGGCATCATACTCGAAGTGTTCACCGGGAGCCGGCTGCTGGCGAAGCCAGACCGGAAAGCGCAGGTCATAGCAGACACTGAGCAGAATCCGGAACCCCTTGAGCTCGACGATCACCCGCTCATGGCCCATGGCGTAACGCTCGTGTTCACCGGCCATGCGAAACAGGTGGCGCTTGTCGTAATTCACCAGGCTGCCGTCCGGTCGCGCCCAGATCAGACGATTGAAATATTCGCCTTCCTCGACCACCGCCACGCTGCCGGTGACCACGCAGCCACGCTGCACGGCCTGGTCACGCAGCCAGGCGACGGTCGCACTCTCGCTCATGGGTTCGGCCATTTCTCTGGAGTTCATGGTGAACCCCGTGGCGAACATCTCCGGCAACACGATCAGGTCGGTCTGATCACCCTCCAGGCCGCCCAGCGTCTCCTCGAGCATCCGGCAGTTGGCATCGGGGTCCTCCCAGCGCAGATCACACTGCACCAGGGTCGTTCGCAGCTCGCTCATACAGGGACTCCATCATCGGGACCAGGGTTGGTATTCAGCCTAACCGAGACACCGGCATCGCGCAGCCATGGCATCGAAGCGATACCGGCCCTATGATAGGACGGACATTCTTAGGAAGCTTAACATGCCAAGGAATCAAAGCGTCTCCCCCGACGCCGGCAAGGGGGTCGGCTTCGGCCTCGCCGCTTACCTGATGTGGGGGTGCTTTCCGCTCTTCTTCGCCTTGTTCGAAGGCATCCCCGCCTATGAAGTACTCATCCACCGCGTCCTCTGGTCCTGCGTCTTCCTGGTGGGACTGGTCACCCTGTTGCGTCGCTGGTCCCCGGTCACCGAGGCCCTGCGACACCCGCGCCGCCTTGGTCGGGTACTGGCCTGCGCGGTGTTGATCGGGCTCAACTGGGGCCTCTACATTTACGCCGTGGAAAGCCGGCAGGTGCTCCAGGCGAGTCTCGGCTATTTCCTGACCCCCCTGATCAACGTGACACTCGGCCTGCTGGTACTGCGCGAACGCATGCACCGTCTCCAGGGCGTCGCCGTGGCCATGGCCGGCATCGCCATCATCATCCAGCTGGTCATGCTCGGCGAGGTGCCATGGATCAGCCTGGCGCTGGCACTGTCCTTCGGCACTTACGGACTGCTGCGCAAACAGGTACCGCTGGATGGCCTCTCCGGCCTGTTCGTCGAGACCCTGTTGCTGATGCCGCTCGGCCTGCTGGCACTCGCCTGGCTCAGCGAAGCCGGGCTGTCCCACTTCCTGGCCGACCATCGCAGTACACTGCTGCTGATCACCAGCGGCGTGATCACCGCCCTGCCCCTGCTGGCCTTCGCCGGCGCTGCACGGCGCCTGCGCCTGGCCACCCTGGGGTTTCTGATGTATCTCAACCCGAGCATTCAGTTCCTGATCGCCCTGCTGGTATTCAACGAACCCCTGGCGCCGACGCAGCTGGCGACCTTCATCCTGATCTGGTGCAGCCTGGCCCTCTACTCCTGGACCGCCTGGCAAGGCCGTCCGAGGGAGGCAAATGAAACCTGATGCCATTGATGGCCCCACTCACCGGTCCTCATGGGCCCAACGGGACGACAACGCCACCAACCCGGTTCGTCGCTCCTTCCATCGGCCGAGCGCGATACCGTCTCGCCCCTGACCGGACTCGAGACGTGGACGCTTCACCGGCGTGCTGACGCTGACCCTGAGCGACGGATCGTTTAGTCTGTCAGGCGTTCTGGTTACCGATTCTCCCACCTGCGACTGGCCCGGATGCTCAAGAAATATCTCCCGATACTGACCTGGCTACCTCACTACACCCGCCGCCTGTTCGGTGCCGACCTGCTGGCGGGCGTGATCGTCACCGTCATGGTGATACCCCAATCGCTGGCCTACGCCATCCTCGCCGGTCTCCCGGCGGTCGTCGGATTGTATGCCAGCATCCTGCCACTGCTGGCCTATACGCTGCTGGGGACCAGTCGCACCCTGGCCGTCGGGCCGGTGGCGATCATCGCCCTAATGACCGGTGCGGCCCTGTCCGGCGTGGCGCCGCCGGGCTCCGCGGCCTACCTCGATGCGGCCCTCGTCCTATCGCTGCTGTCCGGGGCCATGCTGGTGGTGATGGGCATTCTACGCCTCGGTTTCTTCGCCAACTTTCTCAGCCACCCGGTGATCGGAGGCTTCCTTTCCGCCTCGGGTCTGTTGATCGCTATCAGCCAGCTCACCCACTTGTTCGGCATCGAGGTCTCGGGCTATACGGCGCTTTCACTGCTGACGGGACTGGTCTCGCATCTCGATGCGCTGCACTGGCCGACGCTCGCCCTGGGCATCGGCTGTCTGGCATTTCTCATCGTCATGCGGCGTTACGGCAAGGGCGCCTTGACCGCCATCGGCATATCCAGGGGGCTGGCCGCCCTCTGCGCCAGGGCCGGTCCAGTGTTCGCCGTCATCATTACGACCCTGCTCAGCTGGTGGCTGGATCTCGGGGAGCTCGGCGTCGATGTGGTCGGCGACGTGCCGGGAGGCCTGCCTCCCCTGACCTTCCCGGCGATCGACCTCCCCCTGTGGCGTGAGTTGCTGGTGCCGGCGCTGCTGATCAGTGTGGTCGGCTTCGTGGAGTCCATCTCCATGGCGCAGATGCTGGCTGCCAAGCGCCGCGAGCGCATATCGCCCAACCAGGAACTGCTTGGCCTGGGTGGCGCCAATATCGCCGCCGCCCTCTCTGCCGGCATGCCGGTCACCGGCGGTCTGTCGCGCACCGTGATCAACTTCGAATCCGGCGCCCGAACCCCCATGGCCGGTGCCTTCGCCGCCGTTGGCATCGCCCTGGTCACCCTGGCCTTGACCCCGTTGCTCCGCCACCTGCCCGTCGCCACGCTCGCCGCCACCATCATCGTGGCCGTGCTGACCCTGGTCGACATCCCCTTGATCCGGCAGACCTGGCGCTATTCACGCAGCGATTTCTCGGCCATGGCCCTGACCATGCTGTTGACATTGATCGAGGGGGTCGAGGCCGGCATCATCAGCGGCGTAGCACTCTCCATCGGCCTCTTCCTGTACCGCACGAGCCGCCCCCACAGTGCCCTGGTAGGCCGGATTCCCGGTACCGAACACTTTCGCAGCGTGACGCGCCACAGCGCCGAGACCCTGAGCCACCTGGCACTGCTGCGCGTCGACGAGAGCCTCTACTTCGCCAATGCACGCTACCTGGAGGATACCGTCTATACCCTGGTGGCCAGCCGTCCGGAGCTGGAGCACGTGGTGCTGATCTGCTCGGCGGTGAACCTGATCGATGCCTCGGCGCTGGAGAGTCTCGACGCCATCAATGCCCGCCTCAAGGACTCCCGGGTCACCCTGCACCTGGCCGAGGTCAAGGGACCGGTGATGGATCGCCTCAAGAAGAGCCACTTCCTCGACGACTTGTCCGGTCGCGTTTTCCTGAGCACCTATGCCGCCTGGAGCGAACTGAAGCGACGGGAAGCGTAAGGCCGAGAGTGGCAATTGGCGAGGCAAGACGGTACCCGCGTGACCCTTGAAGGGTCGCCGACTCATCCATGCCAGGGACAGTCGTGCCAGACTACCAGGACGCACAGGCCGTGGCCCGATAACGGCCGGTTTCACGCCATGCACTGCCACCGCGGCACGGGGGCGACAGAGCGTCGCGCCCGGCATCCGGGCCACGACAAGGCAGGATCGGTTATCATCGACACCTGTCTCGATCGCGGAGCGACCATGCAAGCCCCTCTGCCACTGCCGTTATCCACCCCGAATCGCAACCTGGTCCGCTTGACCATCGTTCGAGGGATCACCTGGACCGGCTTTCTGATCGGCGTCGTCATCGGCATCGCCGGACTCGGGTTCGCGCTGGACATCCCTGCGGTGATCGCGGTGATGGCGGTGATGAGCCTGATCAATATCGGTACCTGGTGGCGCCTGGGCCGCCCCTGGGCCGTGACGCACAGTGAGTACCTGGCTCATCTGCTCGCCGATATCGTCGGCCTGACGCTGCTGTTCTACCTCATCGGCGGCTCCACCAATCCCTTCATCGGCTACTACCTGGTACCGGTCACCATCGCCGCCGCCACCCTGCCCTGGCGCCATGCCTGGGCGGTCGCCGCCGCCGGCATGGCCGGTTACAGCTTCCTGATGTTCTTCTACCACCCGGTCCCGCAACTCGGCATGCCCCACGCCAGGAGCTGGATCAACCTGCACACCCTGGGCATGTGGCTCAATTTCGCCCTCTCGGCGGGGCTGGTGACCTTCTTCATCTACAAGATGGCGCGCGCGCTGCGCAACCGTGAACAGTCGCTGTCACGAACCCGCGAGTCGGCACTGCGCAATGAGCAGGTCCTGGCCGTGGCGACTCAGGCCGCCGGTACCGCCCACGAACTGGGTACACCACTTTCCACCATGGCGGTCCTGCTGAGCGAAATGCGCGAAGACGCCGCCGGCGATGCCCGACTGGAAAAGGATATCGACCTGTTGCGTGAACAGGTCGACACCTGCAAGACGCGCCTGCGCCACCTGGTCGACAATGCGGACCGCCGTCGCATGGCCAGCGCCGAGGTACGAGATGCCAGGGAGTGGCTGAACAGCGTTGTACAGCGCTGGTTGGTGCTGCGACCCGATGTCGACCATCGCCTGGAAGTCGCCGAGCGACGGGGGCAGCCCAGGCTGGCCGTGGATGCCACTCTGGATCAGGCACTGACCAACCTGCTCAACAACGCCGCCGACGCCAATCCCAACGACATCACCATTCACATGGACTGGAACATCGAGGAAGTGGTCATCGACATTCGCGACCATGGCCCTGGTGTCGCCCTGTCGATTGCCGATCAACTCGGCGACACCTTCGTCTCCACCAAGAGCAAGGGGCTCGGCATCGGCCTGTTTCTGACCCACGCCACCATCAATCGCTTCGGTGGAGGCGTGAGCCTGTACAATCATCCGCAAGGCGGCACTCTGACCGAGGTCAGCCTGCCGCGTAGCGACACCTCGGCCTGAGCCGGTGCCCGAATGAGGACCTGAGGATCATGCAAGAGACACCCCAACGCCTGCTGGTCGTCGATGACGATGAGATGTTCCGCCATGTATTGCATCGTGCCATGACGCGACGCAACTTCGAGGTCCTGGTGGCCCACGACGGCAGCGAAGCGCTGGACCTGGCCCAGCGCTACCGCCCGGCGTTCGCAACCCTGGACCTCAAGCTGGCGAACGAGTCGGGGCTCAAGCTGTTGCCGGCATTGCTGGAGCGGGTACCGGATTGCCGCGTGGTGGTGCTGACGGGGTATTCGAGCATCGCCACCGCCGTCGAGGCCATCAAGCTCGGTGCCGTCAACTACCTATGCAAGCCGGTCGATGCAGACGAAGTGCTGGCAGCGCTATCCCGGGAGGAAGGCGACCCGGAGGCCGAAGTGGCGGATGCCCCTCCCTCGATCAATCGTTTGACCTGGGAGCACATCCAGAAAGTCTTGCAGGAGCACGACGGCAACATCTCCGCTACCGCACGGGCCCTCGGCATGCATCGCCGTACCCTGCAGCGCAAGCTGCAGAAGCGGCCGGTCAGGCACTGACGCCATGATCATGCCGCTGTTCAAGAGCTGACCGACACCTGGCAACGATGCCGGTCGGCCTCGCGTTACATGTCCTTCGGCGCAAAGATGCCCGGTGCGTTGCGCCAATACCCCTTGTAGTCCATGCCATAGCCGAACACGTAGCGATCGGCAACCTCGAGGCCGCAGTGGTCGGCCTTGAGTCCGGGTGCCGCCTTGCGGTCATGTCGCTTGTCCACGAGCACAGCCGTGGCAACGCTCGCCGCTCCGGCCTCCCGGCAGTAGTCGAGTATGGCGGCCAGGGTCGACCCTTCATCGAGAATGTCGTCGACGATCACCACATGCCGACCCGCCATGGGAATCTCCGGCGACACGCGCCAGAACAGCTCCCCACCGCGAGTACCGCCGCGATAGCGGGTGGCATGCAGATAGTCGACTTCAAGGGGAAAGCCGAGACGAGTCAGCAGGTGTCCAGTGGTGATCAAGCCCCCGTTCATGACGCAATAGAAGACCGGCAGGCTGTCACCGAGGTCTCGGGTCAATTCTTCGGCCATGCGGTCCAGGGCACGCTCGATCTCCTGTTGAGAAATCAGGCAATCGGCGCTATCCATGACCGCACGCATGTCGGCCAGGGACGGCAGGGCATCAGCATCGAGTTTAGGCATCGAAGGCTCGTCGTAGCAGTATCGAAAGGATGTCAGTCGGCGGCCATGGCTTCGAGACGCGCATGCACGCGGCGCCAGCGCGCCAGGGCACTCAGGGCATCGAGATCGGGACGGGCGCGGCCGTAACGCAATCTGGCGGCACGCTTTGAGGCTCGTCCGCGACAGGCCTCCAGTACTTCAAGGGCGGCTGGCCGGTCATTGCAGACCAGCAGGGTGTCGCACCCCGCCTCCAGAGCCAGGCGAGCTCGCTCGGCCGGGCTACCGGCAGTACTTGCCCCCGCCATGCTCAGGTCGTCCGAAAAGATCGTTCCCTTGAAACCAAGCGTTTCACGCAGCATGCCGAGCCAGGCCGCAGAAAAGCCCGCCGGACGATGGTCGAAGTCGGGATAGACCACATGCGCCGGCATCATACCATCCAGGCGTGACGCCAGGGCGCGAAAGGGCACCAGATCACGGGCGCGCAGGGCCGCAAGGGAGCGCTCGTCCACGGGCAATTCATGATGAGAGTCGGCGGCGACACCGCCATGACCGGGGAAATGCTTGCCCACGGCGGCCATCCCGGCTTCGTGAAGCCCGTCGGTGAAGGCGCCGGCCAGCCCGCTTACGGCTTCCGGCGAACCGCCGAAACTTCGATCGCCGATGACCGAGGAAACGCCGCTGTCGACATCGAGCACCGGGGCAAAGCTCAAGTCCAGGCCGCAGCTTGCCATTTCCATGCCGAGCAGCCAGCCGGCATCCTGGCACAGGCGTCGGGCGACCTCGGGAGCCACTTCGTATTCACGCCCCAGGCGCGCCATCGACGGCAGCCGCGTCACGCCTTCGCGCAGGCGCTGCACCCGGCCACCCTCCTGATCGATAGCCAACAGCACCTCGGGGCGGACGCGTCGTATCGACCGGCATAATTCGCGCACCTGTGCGGCATCCTCGACATTGCGGCCGAACAGGATGATACCTCCCACCGAAGGGTGTCGGAGCAGTTCCTGTTCCTCGCGGCGCAGCCGGGGGCCTTCGAGGTCCAGCATCACCGGTCCGAGCATCTGGGTCATGGTCGCGTTCCTGACGAGATGAGGGCCAGATTCTAGACCATCCCGCCGCGACGCGACAGCCCGTCGCGTGTCGCGCCGATCAAGGCGGACAGCCCTCGACATGACCCGTACAATGACGGCCGGATACCACGGAAGGAGAACCTGATGCCCGGCCACCTCCCAGCGTTTCTGCTCTGGCCACTCGCCGCTCTTCTCGGTCTGAGTCTCGGCAGTTTCCTTAACGTGGTCATCACCCGTCTGCCGGTGATGCTGATGCGCGGCTGGCGTGCCGAAGCACGGGCCGCCCTGTCGCTCGAACCGGAGTCGCCATCACGCTTCGATCTTCTCGATCCACCCTCGATGTGCCCACGTTGCGAAGCGCCCATTGCCTGGCGACACAATCTCCCTCTGATCGGCTGGCTCGGGCTGCGCGGTCGCTGTGCCCATTGCCGAAGACCGATCAGTCTCCAGTATCCATTGGTGGAGCTCGCCGGAGGCCTGTTCACGCTGACCCTCCTCGCGCTCGAGGGGCCAACGCTGGAAGCGGCCTTCGTCCTCGGTGCCTGTCTATCTCTGCTCGTTCTGGCAGTCATCGACCTGCGCCTGCAATTCTTGCCGGACATCCTGACACTGCCTCTGCTCTGGGCGGGCCTGCTCTTTCATCTGCTCTTCCAGCCTGTCGGCTTGTCGGATGCCGTGCTCGGCGCCATGATCGGCTATGTCGCACTATGGGGCTTTCATGGACTGTTCCAGCGCGTGACAGGCAAGCGTGGCATGGGCCATGGCGACTTCAAGCTGATGGCAGCGCTGGGCGCCTGGCTCGGCTGGCCATACCTGCCCCTGCTGTTGATCCTTTCCGCGACTGGTGGCGCTCTGTACGGCCTGGTAACCCAGGCCCTGGACCCCGGCAAACGTCACCAGGCCATACCTTTTGGCCCCTGGCTCGCCCTTGCCGGCTGGATAATGCTGCTGGCCGGCGAGCCGTTGATGGCGTTGTACCTGCAATGGATCTCATGACATGACCGCAAGACCTCTTATCATCGGTGTCACCGGTGGCATCGCTTCGGGAAAATCCACGGTGGCACACGCTTTCGCCCGACTCGGCATTCCCTGGGTGGATGCCGACGACATCGCTCGTGAGGTCGTGGCGCCGGGAGAGCCGGCACTGGCCGAAATTCGCCAGCGCCACGGCCCTCGGGTCCTGCTCGAGGATGGCTGCCTCGACCGTCGAGCCCTGCGTGACATCGTCTTCGCCGACGACGCCGAACGCCGCTGGCTGGAATCGGTCACTCACCCTCGCATCCGGGAAAGACTCGGCGAACGGCTGGAGAACTTCCGTCAACGCGACATCCCCTATGCCCTGCTGGTCTCGCCGCTGCTGCTCGAATCCGGCCAGCGCGAGCTGGTCGACCGCTGCCTGGTCATCGATGTCCCCGAGCCCCTGCAGATCGAACGTACCGCTCGCCGCGACGGGGTCGACGAAACCCAGGCACGCGCCATCGTGGCAGCCCAGATGCCTCGCGACGAACGCCTGGCCCGAGCCGATGATATCCTTGCCAACGATGGCGACGAGCGGCATCTGGCCGACCGGGTCGCCGAGCTCGATCGACAATATCGAGCCCTCGCCGGATTGCCCCCGACTCCCTGATTCGTCATCCTTGTCATTGATCCGTCACCGCAACCCGCGACGAGAACGCCCCATGTCAGAGCCTCGCACAGACCGCCCCCTGGAAATCGCCTGCCCCCAGTGCCGCAAGAAAGTCCTCTGGACCGAGGACAACCCCTACCGCCCCTTTTGCAGCAAGCGTTGCCGACTTCTGGATCTGGGCGCCTGGGCGGACGAGTCGCATCGCATCGCCGGCGAACCATCCATGGACGAGACCGATATCGACGCCATGCTGGCCCGCGCCGACCGTGACGACCCGATGACGTGACACCGATGGCACAAGCTCCGGAATACCGGTTACTGGCAGAACTGGAAGCCGCATTCGACGATCTGGTCGAGCGCACCGAGACCCTGGTAGCCACCTGGCACCGTTCCAACGCCGATGCCTGGTCCTTCGATACACCCAGGGCAGATGCCGCCTGGTTGCACCGTGCATTGCTCGATTTCTGGTATCAGCAGGGACAGGACGGACGCAGCACTCGCAGCTATATTGGCCTGGTCGCCGCGAATGGCGCCGTCATCGAGCAACTCGAGGCCACCAATGCTGCCAAACGCACCCTCGCCGAAAAGCTTGCCGAAATACGCCGTGACGTACCGAGCCTGATTCCCGAAATCAAGGCCGTATTGCCCTTCCGTCATCCGGCCCTGCATGACCACCTGCGTGGCGTAGGCCTGGCACGACTTCACCTCAAGCAATGCTGGAGAGCCATCCCCCTGGCACCGGCGGAGGTGTCTCGCATCCGGTTGGCCTGGTATACCAGTGGACGCTCCATCAAGCGCCTGAGCGTCCGGGATGCCGAGCGCATGTTGCTGGCATTGGATAGCGAGGCAACCCACATCCGCATCCAGTTACGCACCCTGGCCGGCCTGCCCGACAGTGAACCCTTGGCCCAGGTGCAACCTCAGGCTCCCTTGATGCGTGCCAATCTATTCTTTCGAGAACCACTCGAGGACGGCCATGCCCGGCGGGCAATGAACGTCGCTCTCCCCCTCTTCGTACCGTCGACGAACGGCCGGCTACCGGATATCAATCAGCCATCGCCAACGCCCCCCGAACAACGCACCAGGGCAAAGCGCCGCGATGCACGCCTCGAAGACACACCACTGCTGCCCAGCCTGCGCATCTATCGCTACCGGGACAACTAAGCTCGGGCTGAAGAGGCAGCGGGCGATGGCCTCTTCAATCACATCGATGAGATGTCACGACGATGACAAATCGTCAGGACTGGCGATTTGAAACGGAGTTCACGTGGTGTGAATGCGTATTCTGAGTCGATTCTTGACGCGGGATGGGCACACGCAGACCATTGCCAGGCAAAACAAAGCGCAGTCAGGTCAGGCGATCTTGCCCAGGGCTTTCAAGGTCTTCAGGAGGTGGCTGACACTTTCCTCGGGCTGGGCGTAGTCCTGCATCAATAGCCTGAGCTTGTGCTCGAACGTCGCTTCACGTTCGCGTTGCCGCTCTTCCTCGTCAAGGGCCGCAAGGGAGCGCACCGGTGGGCCGGTGGGAATCTCCAGCGAACTGTCGGGTTGCTCGAGCTCGCGCAGCGCCTGAGCAAAGGCGTCATCAAGCTCACGGAACTTGCGCAATTTTTCACGCTCATCCATGGGTTTTCGTGAATTCTGATATTTCATTCGCTACCGATCGGTTCCAGTAAAACCGCGAAAGGAAGATGGCGTTGACCATGGCCCGGCAAGGCCAGGCCGTCAGTATACCCATTTGGACAACAACTATCATCCGTTGTTACCCGGCATCCAGCGTAAGAGTGGGCTCACTTACTATGCCGAAACGCGCATCGCTCCTAAGGAAACTTGCCTTAACCGTATTTTAACGGCATAAAGGAGTTTATTATCAGGCACTAACCCAACGATTTCATGCCATACCGCTTGACCAGGGTGCCCATAGGGGTCGTATACAGGACTCATGGACAGGCGTGTGCATGATCGCGAGTCGGGTTCACGGATGATGGACGACCTACCAGGGCCAGACCATGATAAACGAGATGATACGGGCCGAGATCTGGCTGCAGGATACACTGGGTACCGCGTCGGGACTCGAGGAGCTGGCTCACCGGATGGGCTACTCCCCTTCTCAGATCCGTCGTCGCTTTCGCGATGTATTCGGCCTGTCGCCGGGGGCCTATCGAGACCAGCTCCGGCTTGCCAAGGCAGCCAGACTACTGGTCCAGACACCCTTGAGCGTAAAAAGCATCTCCGCCACCTGCGGTTATCGCAACCACTCGGCCTTCACGCGAGCCTTTCAGAAATATCACGGCAAGTCCCCCCGACGCTATCGGCAACAACGACAACTCGACCTCTGCATTCAGCAGCAAGGCCAGGCCAGTTTTGCTTACCAGATCGATGAGCTACCTTCGAATCATGCCGTTCTGACGCGCCTCTACAACACTTCCCTGCCTCTGGACAACACCAGTGAGTGGAAGCAATACCTCCAGTCCGTTCCTTCGGAGATTCAGGCACTGGACGAGACCGTCCCCATTGTCATCCTCCAGGACGAGACACTGGGTAATGAATTGCCACGCTTCGATATCGGCGTCCAGGTGGAACCCGAAAGCACCCGGGACCTGGCGCTCCCTCCGACATTTCGACTCCTGCAGCTGCCACGACAGCGTCACGCCCGCCTTCACTTGAGTACCGCCGGCCAGCTCAGCGAAGCCATGCGCTTCATGAGTTACCGTAGTCTTTCGGGCGAAGGTGAAGCCCTCAGCGGAGAGCCTCCCCACCTCATCCCTCGAGCGGAAGGATTCGAGCTACGCATACCATTATGCTGAGCACCAGCATCTTGCACTTCCCTGATGGACATCCTCGAGCGAAAGACTGGCTTGCCAACTCTTTAAAAGAAAAAAACACTGCCCCTATATATGCAAGGGGCAGTGCTCTTCGTATGGGCGAGCGTTACCTTCACCTCCCTGGCGCTTTTCAGCCTCCAGGCAAGGCATCAAGGCATGATCAGTCTTCTACGCGAACCAGCCAGGACTCCACGGTATCGGCACCGAACTCGTCCTTCCAGCTCTTGAGCGTCTTCTGATTGCCACCACGCGTCTCGACGACTTCGCCGGTATTGGGATTCTTGTAGATCTTCAGCTTACGCTTGCGCCGGCCTCCACTGCTGGCCGCAGTGCTCTTGGCCGCGCCACTTCCGCTACCAGCCTTGGGGTTGAGCAGTTCGATCACGTCTGAAGCGCTCTTGTCGAACTCGTCCATGAGCGCCTGCAGCTTGTTCTTGAACTCGAGTTCGGCCTTGAGACGTTCGTCATTTTCGAGCTTTTCCAGCTCGGCCTGCAGCTGCTTGAGCTGCTCTTCCTTCTGCATGTAGTTGCTGAGCAGTGAGGACATCTAAATATTCCTTGAGTTACGGGATGGGACGTTACGGGACAATTGTTATTATCGCGTTTAATCACGCAATGAGCAACTCTCGCTTTCGAGTTTCTCTTAACCCTCGAATAGACACTAGCACATACCCTGAGTTCCGGCCCGATAATATAAGAGACAGTTAAAATATAAATCGCCCGATAGCCCGTAACCATCGCTAATTTTATTGAACCCCCTTGTCATGCATATAAAGCATTCTCATATGCATAACACAAAAAAACACCGCCCCCTGAGGAGCGGTGTCGAGATGGGACTCGTCAACGAAGGCTATTGCCGACGAATCAGTCCTGCCCCATCTGCTGCTTGATCAGATCACCGATGGTGGTCGGAGCATCTCCGCCCTCGGCATCCTGCTCGCGCAGCTTGCTCATGTTGCGACGCGTATCTTCCTGATCCTTGGCCTTGACGGACAGGTTGATCTGGCGGTTCTTGCGGTCCACACCGACGATACGCGCTTCGACACTGTCGCCTTCGTTCAGTGCGTTGCGAGCATCCTCGACACGATCAGCGCTGATCTCGGAAGCTTTCAGCACGGCGACGACATCGGTGGCAAGCTCGACATGAGCTTCCTTGGCATCAACTTCGACGACACGGCCCGTAACGATGGACCCTTTGTCATTGACGGCCAGGAACTCGGCAACCGGATCGGTATCGAGCTGCTTGATACCCAGCGAGATACGCTCACGCTCAGGATCGATGGACAGGATGACGGCCTCGGCCTCATCGCCCTTCTTGAACTGGCGAACGGCTTCCTCGCCACCTTCGGTCCAGGAAATGTCGGAGAGGTGAACCAGGCCATCGATGCCGCCTTCCAGGCCGATGAAGATACCGAAGTCGGTGATCGACTTGATGGTACCGGAAACACGGTCGCCCTTATTGTACTGGGCGTTGAAGGTTTCCCATGGATTCGCGGTGCATTGCTTGATGCCCAGTGAGATACGACGACGCTCTTCGTCGATATCCAGTACCATGACGTCCACATCGTCGCCGACCTGCACGACCTTGGACGGATGGATGTTCTTGTTGGTCCAGTCCATTTCGGACACGTGGACCAGGCCCTCGACCCCTTCTTCCAGCTCGGCGAAGCAGCCGTAGTCGGTGAGGTTGGTGACCGTGGCGTGCACCTTGGTGCCTTCCGGGTAGCGATCCTTGATGTTGACCCACGGATCTTCGCCCAGCTGCTTCAGGCCCAGGGAAACGCGATTGCGCTCGCGGTCGAACTTCAGCACCTTGACGTTGACCTCGTCACCGACGGCCACGATCTCGCTCGGATGCTTGATACGCTTCCAGGCCATGTCGGTGATGTGCAGCAACCCATCGACGCCGCCCAGGTCGACGAAGGCACCGTAGTCGGTGAGGTTCTTGACGATACCGATGATCTGCTGGCCTTCCTGCAGGGTGGCTAGCAGTGCTTCGCGCTCGGCGCTGTTCTCGGCCTCGAGCACGGCGCGACGAGACACCACCACGTTGTTGCGCTTCGGATCGAGCTTGATGACCTTGAAGTCAAGCTCCTTGTTCTCGAGGTGCGTGGTGTCGCGCACCGGACGCACATCGACCAGGGAACCCGGCAGGAAGGCGCGGATGGAATCCACGTCGACGGTGAAGCCGCCCTTGACCTTGCCGTTGATCACGCCCTTGACGATCTCTTCCTTCTCGAAGGCAGCTTCCAGAACCTTCCACGCCTCGGCGCGCTTGGCTTTCTCGCGAGACAGACGGGTCTCACCGAAACCGTCTTCAACGGCTTCCAGAGCGACGTGCACTTCGTCGCCGACGGCGATGGTCAGTTCGCCGTTTTCATCGCGGAACTGGGCCGCGGGGATCTGACCTTCGGACTTCAGGCCGGCATTGACGGTGACCCAGTCACCTTCGATGTCGACGACAGCAGCCGCGACGATGGCGCCCGGCTCCATGTTGATGTCCTGGAGAGACTGTTCAAACAGTTCAGCAAAGCTTTCGCTCATGATGTTCCTACGTGATCAACGTGAATGCGACCAGAGGCCGCTTTCCTCCGCACCACCAGCGAGTGCGGGCCATTTCAGACTACCTTCGGGGATGTTGGCGCTGGTTCGACCTGGACGGGCTCACGGAAAACAATGCCCCTCCACGTCATCACATCTTGCCGAAGGCGCCGCAAGGGAGTTTCAGGCATTCGGCGCCAGGCCTTCTCGGGCCAGCAATGCCGTCAGCCGATCCACCACTTCCGGTATCGTCAGGCTCGTGGTATCCAGTGTGACGGCATCATCGGCCGGCACCAGTGGCGCCACGCTGCGCTGCATATCCCGTGCATCGCGTGCCTGAATCTCCTTTAGAAGACTCGATAGACTAGCATCCACCCCAGCCTCTCGCAACTGCAGGTGTCGCCGCCGGGCACGCTCCTCAGCCGAGGCGGTGAGAAAGATCTTGAGCGGTGCATCCTGGAAGACCACCGTGCCCATGTCACGACCGTCGGCTACCAGCCCCGGGAACTGACGAAAATCCCGCTGGCGTTGCAACAGGGCTGTGCGAATATCGGGAAGCGAGGCCACCCGCGAGGCGGCATCGCCTACCCGCTCGGTGCGGATATCACCGGTAACCTCCTGTCCCTCCAGCAGCACTCGACCTTCTCCCCCCTCGGCAAGGAAGACCACATCGAGTCCGGCGGCGATTCGAGCCAGGGCCGGCTCGTCATCCAGCGCGACCCCATGACGAAGCGCCGCCAGGGCAGTAAGACGATAGAGCGCGCCGCTATCCAGCAGGTGCCACCCCAGTCGCTCGGCGACGAGCCGGCTGATCGTGCCCTTGCCGGCGCCTCCCGGCCCATCGATGGTAAGCACCGCGGCCTGTTCGGTCATGTATCCTCCTGTTGTACCTCGATGCTCAGGCCTACGCGCCGTGCCAGATCGATGAAGCCGGGGAATGAGGTCGCCACATTGGCGCAATCCTCGATGGTGACCGACTCGCTGGCTCGCAATGCCGCCACCGCAAAGGCCATGGCAATACGGTGATCGCCCAGGCTGTCGACGCGGCCACCGCCATAGCTGGGCCCTTCTCCGCCCTGCCCGTCGGGGCGGCCGACGATGTCGATACCGTCATCATACAGCCGATGCTCGATACCCAGCACCGAGAAGCCATCGGCCATCGCCTGGAGCCGATCGGATTCCTTGACCCTCAGCTCGGCGGCATCGCGCAGACGCGTCACGCCTTCGGCATTGGCGGCGGCGACAAACAGTGCCGGGAACTCGTCGATGGCCAGCGGCACCTGGTCGACGGGAATATCGATACCGTGGAGCGGCGCATAGCGGATGTGCAGGTCGGCCACCGGCTCGCCGCCCACCTCGCGCTCGTTTTCAAGGCGCAGGTCGGCGCCCATCAAACGAAGGATATTGATCACGCCGATGCGCGTCGGGTTGACGCCGACATGCTCCAGCACCAGATCGGCGCCCGGGGTGATGGCCGCCGCCACCAGGAAAAAGGTCGCCGAGGAGATATCGGAAGGCACATCGATGGGCGAGGCGGATAGCTGCCCTCCCCCCTCGAGCCAGCAGGTATCGCCCTCACGATCCACTCGATAACCGAAACCGCCCAGCATGCGCTCGGTATGGTCTCGCGTCGGCGCCGGCTCGCGTACTCGCGTCTCGCCCTCGGCATACAGACCGGCGAGCAGCAGGCAGGATTTTACCTGGGCACTGGCCATGGGCATGTCATAGGTGATGCCCTTGAGCCTTTGTCCACCACGCAGCACGAGGGGAGGACGTCCGCCTTCAGCCGTCTCGATCACCGCTCCCATCTCGCGCAATGGATCGGCAACCCGCCCCATGGGCCGCTTGGTCAAGGAAACGTCGCCGGTCAGCTCGGTATCGAACGCCTGACCAGCCAGAAGGCCCGCAAAAAGCCGCATGGCCGTACCAGCATTGCCGACATAGAGAGGCCCCGACGGTGCCTTCAGGCCATGCAGGCCGACTCCATGAATCGTCACCCGCCCCTGATGCGGCCCCTCGATGGCAACCCCCATTTCACGAAATGCCTGCAGGGTCGCCAGGCTATCCTCGCCCTCGAGAAAACCCGATACCTCGGTGACCCCTTCCGCCAGGGCGCCGAGCATGATGGCACGGTGAGAGACCGACTTGTCGCCGGGCACGCGCATGCGCCCCCGCACTTCACCACCGGGGCCGGCCCGGTAGCGCAACGTCGCTTGTTCTTGCATCTGATACTCCGCCTGATAACTGCTCTGGTTCAGTAAGGAATCGAAGTAGCGCCGGGCATGACTGGCGCGGTCAAGGGTCGACAGCAGGGCATCGGTGTCACCGCTCTCGACCGCTTGCCGGAGCCTGGCCACACCGGCTTCGAAGTCGTCGAGGGCATGCAGCACGGCGTCGCGGTTGGCGACGAATATGTCCCGCCACATCACCGGGTCGCTGCCGGCGATGCGCGTGAAGTCGCGAAAGCCGCCAGCCGCGTAGCGAAAGATCTCGAGGCGCTCGTCCTGCCGCGCCAGGGTATCCACCAACGAGAAGGCCAGCAGATGTGGCAGATGGCTGGTGCGAGCCAGCACCGCGTCATGGCGTGCCACGTCCATTTCCAGCACCTCGGCCCCGGTGGCTTCCCATAGCGCACGTACTCGGGCCACGGCGCGGGGATCGGTGACCGGCTCCGGGGTCAGGATGACCTTATGGCCAAGATAGAGTTCGGGGTTGGCCGCCGCCACCCCACTCTTTTCGGAGCCGGCAATGGGGTGGCCAAGTACGAAATTGCCCGGCAGGTCACCGAAGGCGGCCTCGGCCGCTTCACGAATAGCGCCCTTGGTGCTGCCCACGTCGGTGATCACCACCGCGGGGTCACCGGCCACCCCCTGATCCGCCAGCGTTCCCAGCACATCACGCATGGCCAGCACCGGCACTGCCAGCACGACCAGATCGACGCCGTCGAGCAGCGGGGCAAGACGGGTGTCGCCATGGTCGACCAGCCCCATCTCGATGCCTTTGGCGATTTCATCGGCATCCGGGTCGCAGGCAAGAATCTCTCCTTCGGCCCCGGCGGCGCCTTTTTCTGCCGCCCCGAAACCGGCGGCTCGTAGCGCGGCTGCCAAGGAACCGCCGATCAGACCGAGGCCGACGATCAGTACCCGGGAGGGCAGGTCCTGCCGTGCCATCTAGAGCACGCCCTGGGGGAAGGAGCCCAGGACCTTGACCTCGGCGGCACGCAGCCGCACTTCCTCGAGCACCGCCGACACCCGCGGCTCGGCGTGGTGACCCTTGAAGTCGATAAAGAACACGTAGTTCCACACGCCGCTGCGCGACGGCCGGGTCTCCAGTCGGGTCAGGTCGATCTGATGGCGATGGAAGGGCTCCAGCAGGTCATGCAGGGCCCCGGGCTGATTGCGCATGGCCACCACGATGGAGGTCTTGTCCTCGCCGGACATCGGGACATCCTGATTACCGATGATCAGGAAGCGTGTGGAGTTGTCGGGGCGATCTTCGATCTTCTCGGCGATGCGTGTCAGCCCGTAGAGCTTGGCCGCCATGTCGCCGGCGATGGCGGCACTGTGCCACTCGGTCTTGACCAGTCGGGCCGCCTCGGCGTTGGACGACACCGGCACACGCTCTGCCTGCGGATAGTGGGCATCCAGCCACTTTCGACATTGCGCAAAGGACTGGGGGTGGGAGTAGATCCGCGAGACCTTGTCGCGCCGCGTATTGTCGGACACCAGCAGGTGATGATGAATACGCAGCACGACCTCGCCACAGATTCGCATCCCCGAATCCATGAAGGAATCCAGGGTGTGGTTGATCACCCCCTCGGTGGAGTTTTCTACCGGCACCACCCCATAATTGACGGCGCCGGCCTCCACCTCGCGGAAGACTTCATCGATGGCCGCCATCGGCAGGCTGATGGCGCTTTCACCGAAGTGCTTGAGCGCAGCCTGCTGGGTGAAGGTGCCTTCCGGTCCCAGGTACGCCACCTTGATCGGCTGCTCCAGTGCCAGACAGGCGGACATGATTTCGCGGAACAACCGCGCCATCTCTTCGCTGTCCAGCGGGCCATCATTGAGTTCCATGATACGCCGAAGCACCTGGGCTTCCCGCTCGGGACGATAGAATACCGTCCCGGGGTCGTCCTGAGTCTTGATCTCGGCCACGCGGCGAGCACACTCGGCCCGCTCGCTGATCAGCCGCAGAATGTCACTGTCCAGCTCGTCGATTCGACTGCGCAGCGAATCGAGATCGATGGGGGTATCACTCATCGTTTTCCCCTGATTATCAAATTATCAAGCCGTAAGCCGTAAGCCGTAAGCCGTAAGCCGGCCAGAGAATACCCCCGAAGCTTCCGGGAACAAGGTTTTTTTGTTTTTTCTTACAGCTTAAAGCTTATAGCTTACAGCTCCCGGCGCAGCCGGGCCGGGCGAAGCCCGGTTACAGCTCCCGGCAAAGCCGGGCCGCTCAGCCCTTCCGCCGCTCGAAATCGGCCATGAAGTCCACGAGCGCATCCACAGCCGCTTCCGGCACCGCATTATAAAGGCTCGCCCGCATGCCGCCGACGCTGCGATGGCCCTTGAGGTTGAGCAGTCCCGCTTCCTCGCTCTCGGCCAGGAAGGCATCGTCCAGGCGCGAGTCGGCCAGCACGAAGGGGACGTTCATCCGCGAACGGTTGCGGGGCAGGATCGGATTCGAATAAAACTCGCTGGCGTCGATGGCCGTGTAGAGCTTGTTCGCCTTGCGGTCATTGATGTCCCCCATGGCGGTCAGACCACCGATATCCTCTTTCAACCACTGGAACACCAGCCCTGCCAAATACCAGCTGTAGGTCGCCGGCGTATTGATCATCGATCCCGCTTCGGCAAGGGCCCGATAGCTGAAAAGGCTGGGCATGTCATCGCGCGCACGGTCGAGCAGGTCATCGCGCACGATGGCCACCACCAGGCCGGCGGGTCCGATATTCTTCTGGGCACCGGCATAGATGACCCCGAAACGCGACACGTCGAGCGGTCCGGACAGGATACTGGACGACATGTCGCAGGCCAGGGGTACCTCGAGGCCATCGGCACGACGAAGTCCGCCTGTGTCGCTGCCGGGGATATAGTCGAACTCGAGCCCACCGATGGTCTCGTTCGCCGTGTAATGAAGGTAGGCAGCATCCGACGACAGGTGGATAGCGTCCTGTCGCGGCACGGCCGTGTGGCCCTCGGGCTCGCTGGAAGCGGCCACCACCGCATTGCCGAACAGGTGACGCGCCTCCTTGATGGCTTTCGTGCCCCAGATGCCGGTCTGCACGAAATTGGCAGTGCCGCCGTTGCCCAGCAGGTTATAGGGCAAGGCGGCGAACTGCTGGGTCGCTCCGCCCTGGGTGAACAGCACTCGATAGTTGTCGGGGATCGCCAGCAGGTCACGCAGATCGCGCTCGGCCTGCTCGGCAATGGCCGCATAGTCGCCGGAACGGTGGCTCATTTCCATGACCGAGAGACCGCGCCCTCGGTAGTCCAGCAGTTCGTCGCGGGCCCGCGCCAGGACCGCTTCGGGCAACGCCGCCGGCCCGGCGCAGAAATTGAAATGACGTGTCATCAGCGTTGTCTGTCCTCTCACTCGTCCGAGGGTTGGGTCGTGCCGCTCTCGCCGTCCGTGGTCGGCCCTGCCTCGGTCACGCCTTCTTCATCAGGCTCGTCTTCCACGACGTCGGCTGCCTCCGGCTCGTCGATACGCACCGTCTTGACCAGCGACTCACTCTCGCCCAGACGAATCAACATCACGCCCTGGGTGTTCCGCGACGAAATGGAGACTTCATCGACCCGTGTGCGCACCAGGGTGCCCTTGTCGGTGATCAGCATCATCTCGTCGGATGCATAGACCTGCATGGCGGCGACCAGCGAACCATTGCGCTCGCTGGTCTGCATGGCAATCACCCCTTGGCCGCCGCGACCGCGCAGCGGGAACTCCTCGAGACGGGTTCGCTTGCCGTAGCCATTCTCCGACGCGGTGAGGATATAGATCTGGCCATCATCGAGCGGCTCGACGCTTTCCGATTCTTCACTGCTCTGATCCTCGGCGTCGATGCGCTGGCTGCGCGGGATGATCAGGCTGATCACCTCGGCACCATCGAGCAGGCGCATGCCACGCACGCCGCGTGCGGTCCGCCCCATGGCGCGCACATCGGATTCATCGAAGCGGATCGCCTTGCCATTGGAGGAAAGCAGCATGGCATGATCCGACCCGCCAGTGATGGCCGCCCCCACCAGGCGGTCGCCCTCTTCCAGGTCGATGGCAATCAGACCCACGCTGCGCGGACGCGAGAACTGCGCGAGGCTGGTGCGCTTGACCGTGCCCTTGGCGGTAGCGAAGAAGATATAGGAGTCCGGATCATAATCGTGCACCGGCAGGATGGCATTGATCGACTCATCCTCTTCCAGCGGCAGCAGGTTGACCAAGGGCTTGCCCCGGGAGCCGCGACTCGCCGCCGGCATCTCGTAGACCTTCAGCCAGTAGACCTTGCCGCGGTTCGAGAACAGCAGCACGGTGTCGTGGGTCGAGGCCACCTGCAGGTGCTCGATGACGTCTTCGTCCTTCATGGATGTCGCCGATTTTCCTCGACCGCCGCGCCGCTGAGCCTGGTAGTCGGAAAGCGGCTGGGTCTTGGCGTAACCCGAGCGGGACACCGTGACCACCATGTCTTCCTCGGCGATCAGGTCTTCGATGGAAAGGTCCAGGTGGCTGGCCTGGATCTCGGTGCGACGCGTCTCGCCGAACTGGTCGCGCACGGCCACCAGTTCTTCGCGGATCACCTCCAGCAGACGATCGGCGGATGCCAGAATCCTGGTCAGCTCGGCGATCTTCTCCAGGATGCCCAGGTACTCGTCGAGCAGCTTCTCGGTCTCCAGACCGGTCAGGCGATGCAGGCGAAGTTCGAGGATGGCCTGGGCCTGGGCCGGCGACAGGCGGTATTCCTTGCCTGCCGTATCCAGCCCGAAGCCCTCCTCGAGGTCCTCGGGCTTGCAGGAAGTGGCACCAGCACGCTCCAGCATCCCGGTCACCTGACCGGGTGCCCAGTTCCTGGCGAGCAGTTTCTCCCTGGCCTCGTTGGCCGAGGGAGAGGCCTTGATCAGTTCAATCACCTCGTCGATATTGGAGATCGCGACCGTCAGCCCCTCGAGGATATGGCCGCGCTCGCGGGCCTTCTTGAGCTCGAACAGGGTACGGCGGGTCACCACTTCGCGGCGGTGGCGAATGAAGGCCTCGAGCACTTCCTTGATATTGAGCGTGCGTGGCTCGCCGCCATCCAGGGCCACCATGTTGATGCCGAAGACGTTCTGCAGTTGCGTCTGGGCGAAGAGGTTATTGACCACGACCTCGCCGGACTCGCCACGCTTGACCTCGATGACGACCCGGAGCCCTTCCTTGTCGGACTCGTCGCGCAGCTCGGCGATGCCATCGATCTTCTTGTCCTTGACCAGCTCGGCGATCTTCTCGATCAGCCGCGCCTTGTTCACCTGATACGGCAACTCGGTGACGATGATGTGGTCACGGCCGGTCTTCTCGTCGTGCTCGATGGTATGGCGAGCGCGCACATAGATGCGGCCACGGCCGGTACGATAGGCCTCGAGAATGCCGGCCCGACCGTTGATGATGCCCCCGGTGGGGAAGTCCGGTCCGGGGATGTACTCCATGAGGTCATCGACTGACAGGGTATAGTCGTCGATCAAGGCCAGGCAGCCGTCGATCACCTCCACCATGTTGTGAGGCGGGATATTGGTCGCCATGCCCACGGCGATGCCCGAAGAACCATTGACCAGCAGATTGGGAAGCTTGGTCGGCAGCACATCCGGGATACGTTCGGTGCCGTCATAGTTGTCGACCCAGTCGACGGTGTCCTTCTCCAGGTCCGCCAGCAGCTCGTGGGCCAGGCGCGCCATGCGCACCTCGGTATACCGCATGGCGGCCGCATTGTCGCCATCGATGGACCCGAAGTTGCCCTGGCCGTCGACCAGCACGTGACGCATCGAGAAGTCCTGCGCCATGCGCACGATGGTATCGTAGACGGCGCTGTCACCGTGGGGATGATACTTACCGATCACATCACCGACGACACGCGCCGACTTCTTGTAGGCCTTGTTCCAGTCATTGCCGAGTTCGTGCATCGCATAAAGCACGCGCCGGTGCACGGGCTTCAGGCCATCGCGCACGTCCGGCAGCGCACGGCCGATGATCACGCTCATCGCGTAATCGAGGTACGACTGCTTGAGCTCGTCCTCGATGTTGACTGGCAGAATCTCTCTGGCGATGTCACCCATGGGTCGTCGAATCCTTTGCACTGCGACAGGTAAGCGCGTCACGAGGCCGTGACACAGGGAGCGCCACCGTCGAACGACGACATGGACAAGGCGGGACGTATCGCGGGCATCGCACCAATTATCGGCACGGCCATGCGCCTCACCCTTCCGTCAAGTCTCCGGCGACTCCCTGGCGCGTCATATCAGCGCCACATCATACCATTCCGGGCGAGGCAAAGCAGCGTGCTATTGCGCGATTACCAGCGGTGCCATGACATCGCGCAATTCCCCCTCGATGGCGACGGCCTTGTTGCACTTCACATCGAGCAGCACAAAGGTCAGATCAGCGCTGGCCACCAGCTTGTCGTCGCGATCGCGGCGCACTTCCTGATGCATCTTCGCGCTGCGCGTGCCGAGTTCGGCGAGTTCCGTGACCACCTTCAGATCATCGCCGGCCAGGGCCGCACGCCGATAGTCGATGTTCAGATTGACGGCCACGAACGCCACATCGCCACGCGTGATGACACTGGCCAGGTCGGAGCGCTCGTCGAAGTAGGCCCAGCGGCCCTCTTCCAGAAACTCCAGGTAACGGGCATTGTTGACGTGACCGTAGCCATCCAGATGATAGCCTCGGACGCGCAGGCGGACGGCAGAGCAGCGGGAATCCATGCGTGACACCTCTTTCGTTACAGACATTTCGTCGATAAAGCATTTCGTCGGCAAGCTATCGATTCTAGTCATGTCCTGGACACGCTTTCAAACTCCCGTTTGAATCAGGATTCCGCCGACCGCCGCTGGCACCGTCGCTTCCCTTTCGCCATAATGTGCGTCCTTTGCATGCAGGAAAGGCTCCATGTGGTTCAAGCACTTGCATCTCTATCGCCTGCACGGCGCCCCCGAGCTCGCCCCGACCGATCTTGAAGCGGCTCTGGAAGCGCAGGCCTTCCGCCCGCTGGGAGGAAGCGAGGCACGTCGTCTCGGCTGGTGCGCCCCCGCCGGCCGAGCCGGCACCCAACGGCTCCATGAGCTTCAGGGTCAGCGGCTACTCACGGCGCTGCGCCAGGAACGCCTGCTGCCGGCCGCCGTGGTGCGCGAAGAGCTCGAGGAGCGCGTCGATGCCCTCGAAACCAGCGAAGGTCGCAAGCTGCGCCGACAGGAAAAGCTCACGCTCAAGGAACAAGTCTACGAGGAGTTGCTGCCTCGAGCCTTCGTGCGCAGCCAGAAAGTCGACCTCTGGTGGGACACGCGGCAGAACTTGATCGCCGTCAATACCAGCAGCCGCAAACGTGCCGAGGAAGTGCTCGACCTGCTGCGGGAAACGCTGGGCAGTCTGCGTGTCACGCCGCTGGCAAGCCAGACGCTGCCCATGCGCGCCATGACGGCTTGGCTCGGTGACTCGGCCTCGCGCCCCACCGACCTCCAGCTCGGCGATCAAGTGGAGCTCAAGGCCAAGGGCGACGATGGCGTGCTTCGGGCCCGCCAGGTGGACCTGGACAGCGACGAAATTCAGCAACTGCTGGAGGGTGGCCGGCAGGCCAGCAAACTGGCACTGGCCATCGAGGGTCGACTGAGCTTCGTGTTGCACGACGACCTGGCCGTGAAAAGCCTGAATTTCGACGACGCTCTGATCGACGAAGCCGCCCAGTCAGACGACGGCGACGATGCCCTGGTTCGCCTGGAGACCGATTTCCTGTTGATGACTCAGGCACTGGCCGAGAGCATCGAGCGACTCCTCGCCTGGCTGGGTGGAGAATCCAGTCCGGCGGACGACGCCCCATCTGCATGACCGACACCGACCACGGCCGCATCCAATGAACAACACTCAAGCGACGCTCTCCGATGATCCCTGGGCCGAGATCCGCCCCTACCAGGACGAGGAGGTGGCCGATGTTCTCACGCGATTGGCCAGGGATCCGGAACTGCTGGACGCCCTCACCCGCTTTCGGCTGCCGCGCCTGGCCCGCTTGATGCCGCGCCTGTCTCGCACTATCGCCAGTTTCGCCATTCGCCGCGAAGTGCGCGACGTCAGCGACATCAGAACCTTTCAGGACCGCATCGCCAGTTACATGCAACGCATGATCCGCAACTCGACCACGGACTTTCGAGCCGATGGCCTCGAGCAACTGGATTCGGGTACCGCCTACCTCTTCATCGGCAACCACCGTGATATCTCGCTCGATCCGGCCTTCGTCAATTACGCTCTTTATCTGGCCGGACGCGACACGGTGCGCATCGCTATCGGCGACAACCTGCTCCAGAAGCCGTACGTCAATGACCTGATGCGTCTCAACAAGAGCTTCATCGTGCCACGCAGCGCCCGGGGAAAGCGCGCCATGCTGGCCGCCTACCAGAAGCTTTCCGCCTATATTCGTCATTCCATTACCGAGGATAACCACTCGATCTGGATGGCCCAGCGCGAGGGCCGTGCCAAGGACGGTATCGACCAGACCGATCCGGCGATCATCAAGATGCTGACCATGGCAAGGCGAGGCAACGAACGTCAGGCGGGCACCGGCGATGCCATCGCCGAATTGCGCCTGGTTCCGGTCTCGATCAGTTACGAATACGACCCGTGCGATGTGCAGAAGGCACGTGAACTGCATGCCGTCAATGCCAGCGGCAATTACGAGAAGAGCGAATTCGAGGACATTCGCTCGATCGTCGCCGGCATCACCGGCCAGAAAGGCCGTGTTCATCTGCGTTTCGGCACGCCCCTGAACGCTGATTTCGACAGCCCCGAGGCCGTCGCCGAGGAGATCGACCGCCAGGTGCTCGCGGGCTACCATCTGTTCCCCAGCCACTATCTGGCGCTCGAGGCGCTGGGCGACGCGCCTCACCTGCTCGACATGAGTGAGGTTACCGATGCCGACCGGGCCCGTTTCCAGGCCCGCTTGGCCGAAGTCCCCGCAGAGCTGCGCGATTGGTGGTTGACCCAGTACGCCAATCCGGTACGCCATCGCGCCACCAGGGAGTGACGACCCATGACCACCACCCAGACTCGTTCGGCACAGGCACGTGAGGCCCACAAGGTCACACTGATCGGCGCCGCTATCGACCTGGTGGTGGGGCTGGCCAAGCTGATCGCCGGTTGGCTGGTCGGCTCGGCCGCCTTGGTCGCCGATGGCATTCACTCCTTTTCCGACATCGTCACCGACCTGTTCGTGATCGCGGCCACCCACTTCGGCCGACAGGCGCCTGACGACGACCATCCCTATGGGCACGGACGCATCGAGACCCTGGCCACTCTTTGGCTGGGCGGCATGCTGATCTTCATCGCCGGCGGTATCGCCTGGGCCAGCCTGACCCGCCTGCTGGCCGGCGACGTCTCCACGGCTCCCGGCCTCTGGGCTATCGGTGTCGCCGTCGTCGCCTTGCTGGCCAAGGAATGGATCTTCCGCTATACCCTGCGCATCGCCCAGCGGGTCGACTCCCGGCTTCTGGAGGCCAACGCCTGGCATTCCCGTTCCGATGCCCTTTCGACACTCGTCGTGCTGATCGGCCTGCTGGCGGCACAAGTCGGCATCGGCTGGATGGATGCCGCTGCGGCCATCGTGGTCGGCGTCATGGTCGGCCAGGTGGGAGGACGCCTGCTGTGGGAATCCGGTCAGGAACTGGTCGATACCGCCCTGCCCGAGGACGACCAGCGAACCCTGCACGACGCCGCGATGCAGGTCCCCGGCGTCGAGGGTGTGCATGACCTGCGCACTCGGCGGATCGGCGGCGAGGTGCTGCTCGACCTGCATATCGTGGTACCGCCCAGGGTGACGGTCTCCGAGGCCCACGAGATCGGCAACGCGGTCAGCCGACGGCTGCGTGACGTCTTTCCCAATCTGTTCGACGTCACCTTTCATATCGACCCCCAGGACGATGCCGGCGAAACCGAGCACAGCCTGCGTCCCGGGCTACCCCTGCGCGCCGATATCGAAGGTATCCTGGACGAGGCCTGGCAGGGAATCGCGGTCTGGCGCGACCGAGTCGCGCTGGACCTGCACTACATCGATGATCACGTCGATGTCTCGATCTACATACACGCCCTGCCCGAAGGCCAGCGCCTCGATGACGCCGCCAAGGCCCTTCGTGACGCCTCGCACTCGCTGACCTGGGTAGGTCGACTGAGAGTCTGGCAGGGACCGGGCAAGGGCTGAAAACGGCCCACGGTCCCTTCGTGCTCGCATTCCCCTGCTCCCATCCCTAAACTTGAGCGAACGCTCATTTATTCATTGATCGATCGACGCTTACCTCATGGCCGACCCGCCACGCCATTTCTCTCCTGTGCTGACGCGTCGCCGTCTCCTGACAACGCTCGGCGGGTCGCTGCTCGGAGGTGTCCTGCTGGGCTGGCCCCTCACACGTCTCTCGGCGGGTCTCGACCATGACCAGCTGCGGCGTAGCATGCGTGAGACCTATGGGGAGCGCGGCCTGGCGGTCCTCGAGGAATGGCTGGCACTGCTCGACCGGCTCGACGGCAGCGATACCGATACTCGTCTCCGCGCCGTCAACGACTTTTTCAATCGTCGCGTGCGTTGGCTCGATGACATCGATATCTGGGACCAGAAGGATTACTGGGCCACCCCGCTCGAAACCCTGGCCCGCGGTGAAGGCGACTGTGAGGATTACACCATCGGCAAGTACGCGACCCTGCGACAGATCGGCGTCGACGAGCGGCGCCTGCGTCTGATCTATGTTCGCGCACGCCTGGGACGCGGCCAGACGACACAGGCACACATGGTATTGGGCTACTACGCGACGCCGGGGGCCGAGCCACTGATTCTGGACAACATGCAACCGAGTATCGTGCCCGCCGGTCAGCGCACCGACCTCGACCCCTTGTTCAGCTTCAACGGCAGCGGTCTCTGGGCCCGCGGTTCCAGCCAATCACGCGCCGACCCTGTCGACCGCCTCTCGCGCTGGCGCAACGTCATCGAACGCATGCGACAACAAGGATTCACCCTGGGGAGATAACCGGATGTCACTCGTCAAACAACTATGGCTGATCATCCTGGGACTACTCGTTCTGGCCTTCGGCGGCAGCCTCTTCATCAGCGTGACCTCGAGCCACGACTATATCGAACGGGAAATCCGCCTCAAGAACGCCGACAATGCCAATGCCCTTGCGCTGACCATGACGCAGATGCCCAAGGACGACGTGACCCTGGAGCTGCTCGTCTCGGCACAGTTCGATACCGGACACTACCGACTCATCGAGCTGCGCGCCCCTTCCGGCGAGATCATCGAGCGCCGCCAGGCAGAAGACGGCATCGAGGGCGTACCAGGCTGGTTCGTGAATATGATCGACTTCGATGTTCCCCCGGGCCAGGCAGGCATTCAGGACGGTTGGCAACAGTTCGCGACCCTGACACTCGAAGGACAGCACGGCTTCGCCTATCGCTCGCTCTGGCGCGGCACCCTGGCACTCGCTGGCTGGTTTCTGCTCGCGGGCCTCGTCAGCCTGGCGCTGGCCTGGTGGCTGGTACGCGGTATACGACGCCCGCTGCAGGCAGTCATTGACCAGGCACAGGATATCGGCCAACGCCGATTTACCACCGCCGATGAACCGCGCACCCGTGAACTCCGCGACGTGGTGCAGGCGATGAACCGCCTATCCACGGTGGTCGGCGAACAGCTCGGCAAGGAAGGGCGACGCCTCGATGCCCTGCGACAACGCCTTCAGCATGACGCAGTGACCGGTGCCCTCGAACGCACCACCTTCCTCGAGCGCCTCGGGACGCACCTGCAGAGCCAGGACTACCGTGCCGGCGGCATTCTGGCAATGGTTCGCGTGGCCCATCTCGCCGAACTCAACGAGCGGCTAGGACACCCCGAAACCGACCAGCGTCTCGCCGGTCTGGTTCGAACGCTCGAACGACTGGCCGACGACCACCCCGATGGGCTGGTCGGACGTCTCAATGGCAGCGACTTCGCACTGCTGCTACCGGGTGTCGGCGACATCGACGACATCCATCATGATCTTCATCGTCATCTGGCCGTCTGGACACAGGATGCGCCCCTGCCGCTGAGCTTGCCCGGCGCCCTCGCCCTCTATGGTCCGGAGGATCGACAATCGAGCCTGCTGTCCGCTCTCGATGGCGCTCTCGCCGACGCCGAGACACAGGGCCAGCAGCGCCTTAACATCGTGGCGGAAACACGCGGCCAACTCTTCACCGGCCATGCCGCCTGGCGCGATGCCCTGCAGGTCGCCATGCGAGAAGGCGTCCGGCTGGCAAGCTTCCCGGTTCTGGATGAACAAGGCCGGTTACTGCATATGGAGCGCCCATCCCGGCTGCATCTCGATGGTCAATGGCGCAATGCCGGCATCTTCATGCCCTGGATCACACGTCTGGGACTCGAGACCGAGCTGGACCTCAGCGTCGTCGAGGCCGCCTTGGCGCAGATCGACGAGCACGGCGATCCCGTGGGCATCAACCTCAGCGCCGCCTCGATCCGCGATGCCCGATTCGTGCTCGACCTTCAGGAACGACTGCAGGCTCACCCCGGGGCCGCTTCCGGACTCTGGCTGGAAGTCCCCGAAGCGTTGGCCGTCCGGGAATTGGCCGGTCTGCGCAGCCTTTGCCGGGAGCTGCGGCC
Source organism: Halomonas sp. I1 (assembly GCF_032334135.1). Classification (NCBI taxonomy): domain Bacteria; kingdom Pseudomonadati; phylum Pseudomonadota; class Gammaproteobacteria; order Oceanospirillales; family Halomonadaceae; genus Halomonas; species Halomonas sp. I1. The sequence goes on along the minus strand of NZ_JAVXUS010000002.1, from coordinate 4,131 downwards.
GCTGGGGTGTCGTATCGGTCTCGAGCATGTCGGCGCCAATGTCACGCGAATTGCCGACCTGCATGACCTGGGGCTTGATTACCTGAAATTCGAGGAAGGCCTGATCTCTGACATCGAAAACAGTCACGAGCGACGCGGAATACTGCGCGGCATGGCCACGCTGTGCCACTCCGTGGGCATGCTGGCGATCGCCGAGGGCGTGATGGACCCGGCACAGGTCCCGACATTATTCGAGCTCGGCCTGGATGGCGTCACCGGTCCCGGCGTGCGCTCTGCCACACCGAGCGATGCCCCCGATCAATGAACCCCATCGTGGTGTAGCGCTCACGCAAGAAAGCCGCCGGCCCGAGGACCGGCGGCTTTCTTGAGAGCATACCGATGAATCGGCTTCTCTAGATGATTTCATCATCCTCATCATCACTCGACGACACCAGGTCGAGCCCTTCGACGAGGCGTCGACGCAACCTCTGGCGCTCCAGCACCTTCTCCTGAGCCGCCTCGGGCAGCTCGACGAAGCTGATCACGCCCTTGTCCATGAGCAGTTGAATGACGTCTTCCAGCACCCGCACGAAGGCCAGGTCGGAGGCCTGAAAGTGAGTCGTTTCCTCGCTTCCCTCGCCTTCCATCATGAAGGTCAGCAACTCCCGGGAGTCGGCGGCGAGAAACTCCTCGCACTCGGCCGTCGGCTCCCGGCTGACCTGCTGGATATGTCCTCGTTCGTCACGCTTGACGTACATGGCATCGTCCCGATGATTGTCGTTGGGCCATCATCCCAGCCCTCAGAGGAGGCGGCAAGCCGCCTCACTCGATCGGGTTGTGCGGGATATCGACCACTTTCTCGTCGTGGCCCGGCCCCACCGACTTGCCTTCCTGGCCATGATGCCTCGCCTCCTCGGCATGTCGAGGAGGCCCGACCGGGTCGCTGTCGGCAAAAAGGTCCTCATCGCCATCACTCAACAGGTCTTCGGCCTGGAGCGCCAGGTTCTCCTCGCCCGGCGCTTCATCGGAGGCTGTCTCGACGCTCTCCTTCTGCGGCTCCTCCGAGAGATTGTCATCCTCGGACGCGGCCACGTCGGTCGCGGCGCCCTCGCCTTCCGGAGCCAGGCTGAACTCCTCGAAGTTCAGGATATTCAGGCTCCGTGGCGAAGCTGCCTGGGCATTCACCTGGACGTTGTTCGCCTCACCGTTGAGCGTCAGGTCCAGCGTACCCTGAACCTGATCCCCGTCGTCATCGGTCAAGGTATAGGTGAAGCTCTCGGTCAGGGTCTCGCCCACGTCCATGCCATCACGCACGTCCCGGCTGAGCTCATAGGTATAGCTGCCGTCTTCGGCAACCGTTATTTCACCGTACTCGCCCTGAATGACGCCATTCTCGATGCCGCCCTGCCAGACCAGGCTTTCGCCCTCTTCCTGCTCATCGGCTCCCCAGCCATGAATATCGTCGGCGATGGTGCCGGATGTCGTCGGCAGATCATCGGTGGACGAGACCTTGGCGTAGAGATCGAAGGACGTGGAGCCATTCTCGTCGGTACGGACGGTATCCACCAGATTTCCGTTGTCGTCGCGGAAACCCTCGATACTGAGCACGAACTCGCGGTCACCCACGATGATCGTCTGCTCCTGGTCGGGGTTGGTGATCTCTATCTTGTCCGGGGCATTAGAATAATAGTCCCCGTTATAATACCCGGCCCCCGTCTCCGTGTGTTTCAGCCCGACCGTTGTTTCGACAATCTGCGACACACCATCGATCTCTACGGTGAACTCCACCACCATATCAATGGTTTCCAGAATATCTGAGCTGCCAGAAATCGGGAAATTGTTGTGCGTCAGCGTTCCCAGGGAGAAAAGGGAGTCGGTTGTCACGCCAGTATTACTTGTCACGCCATCAGCATACTCAAAGTCATACCCAGAACGGGATTCAGCGTAACTCCCCCAGCGCAGATACACACCATCATCGCCTTGGTACTGGTCGACGCTGTACCAGCCGCCGGTGGTATCCATATTTTCCCAACGAGCCTCCAGGTCGCCAATGCTCTGCTCGCTGACGGCCACCGAGACCTGCCCGGTCGGCGTGCCCACTGACGGCACATCGTCGATGATATCGATGTTCAGCGCGCCACTGGTGGTGTCACCCTCGCTGTCGGCGAGCTCGATATCGAAGACATCCTGGACGCCATCGATCCCGGTACCCTGGCTGAAATGCTCGGTGGAATTGTCGGTCAGGGTATAGGTCCAGCCATATTCGCCGTCGCCGTTGTCGGTCACTTCGAGGGTGCCGTATTCACCCTGGAATACCCCGCCGCCATTGGCGTTCACGCCTCCGATCGTCAGGTTGCCCGGCGAATCGTTGCCGACCGTTGCACCGAAGGTGCCACTGGTGACATTGGAGCCATCCCCTGGACGACTGCCATCCTGCAGGCCGGCCTCATCGACCACGCCATCGCTTCCCTCGAGCGCTGACAGTACGGGCTTGGAGTCCTCGTTGACCGTCACGTGCAACTGCGCGCTGCTGGTATCACCGTCGGCATCGGTGATGGTGTAGTCGATGACCACATCACCTTCGAAACCGGACGCAGGCGTAAAGGTCACCTCACCGGTATTCTCGTCGAACGATACTGTCCCGGTGCCTTCAGACGCCGTCGCCAGACTGGCCGAGGTCACGGTCGAGCCATCGGCACCCTGATCATCGTTGGCCAGGACGTTATAGGTCACCGAGGTATCCTCCTCGGTGGTCGTGCTGTCGTCACTGGCCTCGGGCTCGGTGTCCTCGATACGGATATCCAGACTATCCGTGGTCGACTCGCCGGCCAGGTCGGTGACCTCGAGATCGAAGCGGTCGAAGATTTCGCCGTCGCTGTGATCCTCGGCATCGCCATCCTCGGTGTAGTCGTAGGTGATCTCGCCCGTGGCGGCGTTATAGCCGGTGATACGCAGTTCGCCCTCGGCACCCGGGATCGTCACCGGGTTGGCGGACGTCGCGCCAGTAATGTCCTGGTCGTTGACGGTCACGCTGTCGATACCCGCCTCGGCGCCCACCGTGGCCGTGCCACTGATAGTGTTGCCGGTGGCCTCGACCACGCTGTGATCGGCGCCCTCGGCGTTCGGGGCCTTGTCATCGATATCCACCGTCGGCGGCCCGTCGGTGGCCCCGTTGATGGTCACCGTCAGCGTCGCCGTGCTGGTGTCGCCATCGGCATCGGTCAGCGTATAGGTGAACGTCTCGGTGAGCGTGTCATCGTCGTCCAGCGCCTGAACGGCGCCATTAGTGGTGTCGACCTGATAGGTCCAGTTGCCGTCGCCGTTATCGACGAAGGTGCCGTACTGGGCGGCGGCCACATCATCGGCATCGAAGCTGATGGCACTCGGGGTATCGGCACTCTCGGTGTCGTTATCCAGCACATTGCCGGTCACCGCGTCCGTGTCATCCTCGCCGATGGCCGCGCTGTCATCACTGGCCGCGGGCTCGGTGTCCTCGATGCGGATATCCAGACTATCCGTGGTCGACTCGCCGGCCAGGTCGGTCACGCCCAGCGTGAACTGATCCAGGATCTCGCCGTTGCCATGATCCTCGGCATCGCCGTCCTCGGTGTAGTCGTAGGTGATCTCGCCCGTGGCGGCATCATAGCCAGTGATGGTCAGGGTGCCTTCGTCACCCTGCAGGGTCACCGGATTATTGCTGGCATCGGTGATGTCCTGACCCTCGACGGTCACGCTGTCGATACCCGCCTCGGCGCCCACCGTGGCCGTGCCACTGATGGTGTTGCCGGTGGCCTCGACCACGCTGTGATCGGCGCCCTCGGCATTCGGGGCCTTGTCATCGATATCCACCGTCGGCGGGCCGTCGGTGGCGCCGTTGATGGTCACCGTCAGTGTCGCCGTGCTGGTATCGCCATCGGCATCGGTCAGGGTGTACTCGAAGGTGTCCGTCAGGAACTCACCATCATCCAGCGCCTGGACGGCGCCATTGGTGGTGTCGACCTGGTAGGTCCAGTTGCCGTCGCCGTTATCGACGAAGGTGCCGTAGCTCGCGCTGGTGTCGGTAAAGACCACCTCGCTCGGGGTATCGGCACTCTCGGTATCGTTATCCAGCACATTGCCGGTCACCGGCGAAGTATCATCTTCCCCGATAGT
>NZ_JAVXUS010000001.1:588232-651614 GCF_032334135.1 Halomonas sp. I1 | reverse complement strand
AGGTGCTTTTGCCACCTTTCACCGCCTGCAACGTTGCCCGTCGCCGGCAGCGGATGCGTACTTTACGGATCACGAGCCGGTGATGCAAGCCCTTTGCGACAATAACGTGACGAAAAGATCGCAAGGCGATGACAATGCATCCACAGCCCCTTGCGGCACATGCCGGCTGTGGACAAGACACATCCCGAGACCATCGACGAAAACGCCCGCTCGTGGCGGGCGTTCATGGCCTGGTCGCACGGGGAGCGGATATCAGGTGAGCGTCACTCGCGCATAGCGTTTCTTGCCGGCCTGAATCACGTAACGCTTGCCGGTATCGAGCATATGATCGCGGGCAACCACCTCGCCATCGACCTTCACCCGCCCATTACCCAGCATGTCCTTGGCCTGGGCGCTGTTCTGCACCAGCCCGGCGCGATTGAGCACGGCGGCGATGGGCGCCCGGTCACTTCCTTCGAAATCGACATCCACTTCGGGCAGGTCCTCGGGCAACTCGCCGTCGGCCAGCTGATTACCGGCACTGCGGTGCGCATTGGCCGCCGCCTCTTCGCCGTGATAACGACCGATCAACTCACGCGCCAGCTCCATCTTGATATCCCGAGGATTCGCTCCCTGGTCCACCGAGGACTTGAGCGCATCGATCTCCTCATTGCTCTTCAGAGATAGCAGATCGAAGTAACGCCACATCAAGCTATCGGGCATGGACACCAGCTTGTTGAACATGGCGCCCGGTGCTTCGTCGACCCCGACATAGTTGCCCAACGACTTGGACATCTTCTGGACGCCATCCAGCCCTTCCAGCAACGGCATGGTGATGACGACCTGAGACTCCTGATCGAAGTGCTTCTGCACCTCCCTGCCCATCAGCAGGTTGAACTTCTGGTCGGTACCACCGAGCTCGATGTCGGCCTCCAGCGCCACGGAGTCATAGCCTTGCACGAGCGGGTAGAGGAACTCATGGATGGAAATCGACTGGCCGGCGCGATAGCGCTTCTCGAAATCGTCCCGTTCGAGCATGCGCGCCACGGTGCTCTGGGCCGACAGCTCGATCATGTCGGCAGCACTCATGGAGGAGAACCATTCGGCATTGAAACGCACTTCGGTCTTGGCAGGATCGAGCACCTTGAAGACCTGTTCCTTGTAGGTCTCGGCGTTGGCTCGCACTTCCTCTTCCGTGAGCGGCTTGCGCGTCACGTTCTTGCCGGTGGGATCGCCGATACGTCCGGTGAAATCGCCGATCAGGAAAATGACCTCATGACCGAGATCCTGAAACTGACGCATCTTGGTCAGCAGCACACTGTGCCCCAGGTGCAGATCCGGCGCGGTGGGATCGAACCCCGCCTTGATGCGCAGGGTACGACCGGAGGCCAGTTTCTTCTCCAGCTCTTCTTCCAGAAGAATCTCGTGGGTACCGCGCTTGAGCAAGGCTAGCGCGTCGGTAACATCGGTCATTCTCTCCTCTCCACTCGGCAAGGCGGTCCTCCCGGGACCTTGATCGGCGACTGTACCGCTCCAATGCTATCATGCTCCGCAACGACGGTTGAGCCTATCCCGGGAGCCCCCATGAGCTTATTCATCGGCCTGATGTCCGGCACCAGCCTCGATGGTGTCGACGCCGCCCTGGTCGACATCACCTCCGACGCCCCACCTCGACTCCTGGCAACCCATGGCGAATCGATGCCGCCTCGCCTCCGCGAGCTACTATGGCGGCTCTGCCATGCCGGGCACATCAGCTTCGCCGAACTGGCCGCTGCCGAAGCCGACTTTTCCCGGCTGCAGGCCAGAGCGGTCAATGCCCTGCTCGAACAACAGGGCATCCCGGCTTCGGCCATCACCGCCATCGGCAGCCATGGCCAGACCGTGGAGCACGCGCCGACGGGGCACGATGGTGGCCCCGCCTATACCCTGCAACTGGATAATCCCAGCCTGCTGGCCGAATTGACCGGCTGCCGCGTGGTCGCCGACTTCAGGCGTCGCGACCTGGCCGCGGGCGGTCAAGCCGCGCCCCTGGCTCCCGCCTTTCATCAGGCCGTCTTTCGGGATGCCGATGAATGGCGGGTCATCCTCAACCTCGGTGGCTTTGCCAATCTCACTTTGCTGCCACCCGAGCACGACGCCCGAGCGCCACTGGGATTCGATACCGGCCCCGCCAATGCACTGCTGGACGCCTGGCACGCGCGGCATCTTGGCGGAGAATTCGACGAAGGTGGCGCCTGGGCAGCCTCGGGACGTGTGGACGACGCCCTCCTCGAGCGGTTTCTGGAAGAAGAATTCTTTCATCAGCCGCCTCCGCGCAGCACTGGTCGAGAGCTGTTCAACCTCGGCTGGCTGGAGGGGCGACTGTCCGGAGGCGAGTGCCCACAGGACGTGCAGGCAACGCTGGCAGCACTCACGGCCACCAGCATCGCTCTGGGCATCGAGATGGCCCGCGAACGGCTCGATGCGCCACCGATCGGTCGCCTGATCCCTTGCGGCGGCGGTGCGCACAACCCGGACCTGCTCGCCAGACTTGCCGGCCAATTGCCCGACACGCCCCTGGAAGACAGCGCCAGCCTCGGCTGGCCCGCCGACTGGCTCGAGGCGGGCGCCTTTGCCTGGCTGGCCTGGCGGAGGCTCGAGCAGCTGCCCGGCAACCTCCCCTCGGTCACCGGGGCCGCCGGACCACGCACCCTGGGCGGGGTCTACGCGCCTTGACGGTGCCTTAAAGCCCCGGCAGGGGAGACCGTGCGTGCGCCTGCGCTTCGTCACGCGCCACCACACCATCGGCAACCAGCCGTGCCAGTGCCGCATCCAGCGTCTGCATGCCCTGGGCGGCACCGGTCTGCAGCACCGAATGCAGTTGCGCTACCTTGTCCTCGCGAATCAGGTTACGGACCGCCGGTGTGGCGACCATGACTTCATGAGCCGCCACGCGCCCGCCCCCACAGCGCTTCAACAGCACCTGCGAGACGACCGCCTGCAGGGATTCCGACAGCATCGCCCGCACCATGCCCTGTTCGGGGCCGGGGAAGGCGTCGATGATGCGATCGATGGTCTTGGCCGCCGAGAGTGTATGCAGGGTTCCCAGTACCAGGTGTCCCGTCTCGGCGGCGGTCAGCGCCAGCCGCATGGTCTCCAGGTCGCGCATCTCGCCAACGAGGATGACATCGGGGTCCTCGCGCAGGGCTCCACGCAAGGCAGCAGCGAAGCTTCGGGTATCCCGCGAGACCTCGCGCTGATTGATCAGGCACCGCTTGCCGTGATGCACAAACTCCACCGGATCCTCGATGGTCAGGATGTGATCATGCCGCGTCTCGTTGATGGCATCGATGATCGCCGCCAGGGTCGTGCTCTTGCCCGACCCGGTGGGCCCCGTTACCAGGACCAGGCCTCGACGCAACGCGGCCAGCCGCCCCAGAGACTCCGCCATGCCAAGCTCGACCAGCCCCTTCACACCACCGGGAATGGTGCGGAATACCGCACCGATGCCACGACCGTGCTGAAAGACATTGCCGCGGAAACGAGCCACCCCCGGGAGGTCCAGAGCAACATCGGCTTCCAGTTCCGCGTTGAACGCCGCCCAGCGTGACTCACCGAGCAACGCCTGCAGTTCCCGGCGCAGGGTCGAGTCATCGATGACGGACACGCCGAGTGCTTCCAGAACGCCATCGACGCGTAACATCGGTACCATGCCAGCCGACAGATGCAGGTCGGAGGCGCCCCGCTTTGCCGAGGAGGCCAGCAGTTCGGTAATATTCATGCGATTCCCTCGCTCCCTATACAGGGGTTCCTGTTGCATGACGGACCACACGACATGACGGATCCGGCGCTTTCCGAGCCCTTGACCGCCGCACGCGCACGCCTCTCGGCGGCACTGCAGGCCGCGGGCCGCCCCGTCGACGACGCTCGCCTGCTCGCGGTCAGCAAGACCAAGCCCACGTCCATGATCCGTGAGGCCTGGCAACTCGGGCAGCGCGAGTTCGGCGAAAGCTATGTCCAGGAAGCCCTGGACAAGCAGGCCGAGCTGGCAGACCTGAACGATATCGTCTGGCATTTCATCGGCCCGCTGCAGTCCAACAAGAGCCGCATCGTCGCCGAGCGCTTCGCCTGGATACACAGCGTAGACCGAGAACGGCTCGCGCGACGCCTCGATGCGCAACGTCCGACATCGCTGCCCCCCTTGAACATCTGCCTTCAGGTCAACATCAGCGACGAGGCCAGCAAGTCCGGCATCACGCTCAGCGAACTCCCGGCCCTGGCCGACGCCGTACATGCCTTGCCGAATCTTCGGTTGCGTGGCCTGATGGCGATTCCGGCACCCAGCATCGACCCGGTAGAACAGCGTCGTCCCTTCATCCGGTTGCGCGAGGCCCTGGAGTCACTGCGCACACGACTCCCCGAGGCACCGCTGGATACACTGTCGATGGGCATGAGCGGCGACATGGAGGCAGCGGTAATGGAAGGCGCGACCCTGGTGCGACTGGGCACCGCCATCTTCGGCGCACGCCAGCGCCCCTGAAGTTTCATGCCCGCACCGTCGGGCCACCATCGTCACCCACACAGGACAGACCGCATGGCAAGCCAAGTCACCTTCATCGGCGCCGGCAACATGGCCGGCGCGATCATCGGCGGAATGATCGACAGCGGTTACGCCCGCGACGCCATTACTGCCACCTCACCAGATGACGGCGCGCTCGCCCCGTTGCGCGAGCGTCTGGGCATTCATACCGAGACCGACAACGCGACCGCCGTGGCCCGGGCCGATGTGGTGGTCCTGGCGGTCAAGCCTCAGATCATGCAGGCCGTCTGCACCGACATGCGCGATGCCGTCCAGGCCCGCAAGCCGTTGATCATTTCGGTGGCCGCCGGCCTGCCCGCCGACACCCTGGAGCACTGGCTCGGTGGCGACCTGCCGGTCGTACGCTGCATGCCCAACACGCCGTCACTGGTCGGTGCCGGTGCCGCAGGCCTGTACGCCAATACCAGGGTCACGAACGACCAGCGACGCATCGCCGGCGACCTGCTCGAAGCCGTAGGGTTGGTCGAATGGGTCGATGAGGAGGCGTTGCTCGACGCCGTGACCGCTGTCTCCGGCAGCGCCCCGGCCTACTTCTTCCTGATGTTCGAAGCCATGGAGCAAGCCGGCGCCGACCTCGGGCTGCCCGCCGAGACGGCTCGCCGGCTCGCCATGCAGACGGCCTACGGTGCCGCCCGCATGGCCATGGACAGCGACAAGACACCCGGCGAACTCAAGCGCAACGTGATGTCGCCCGGCGGCACCACCGAACGCGCCATCGAGCACATGGAGAACGCCGGCCTGCGCGACATCATGCAAGGCGCGATGCGCGCTTGTGCCACGCGCGCGGGCGAAATGGCCGACGAACTCGGCAAACGCTGAAACAACCACGGACACGGAGGAGCCCTGATGGGCAGTCAACTGGGAAACGCCGGCCTGCTGCTGGTCAACACCCTCATCAATATCTACTTGTTCCTGCTGATGCTGCGTTTTCTTCTGCAGGCGTCACGGGCCGACTACTACAATCCCATCAGCCAGTCGGTGGTCAAGATCACTCAGCCGGCGGTGCGTCCCTTCCAGAGCTTTCTGGGGCCAGTCATGGGGCGCTTCGACCTGGCGACCCTGGCCAGCGGCCTGGTCATCAAGCTCATCGCCATCATTGCCATCCTGCAGATCGCGGGCTATGGCATGGCGCCACTGGACAGTCTGGCCATCGGCGCCGTGGCCGCACTGGCCAACGCGATCCTGAAGATCTACTTCTTCGCGTTGATCGTGATGATCATCCTCAGCTGGGTGGCCCCACGTGCCAGCCACCCCGGAGCGCTTTTGATCATGCAACTGGTAGAGCCGATCATGGCGCCGGTGCGTCGCGTCATTCCGCCGCTGGGCATGCTCGACCTGTCACCCATCGTGGTGTTCATCGCCATCAACCTGATCGATGGTATTGTGGTCGGCTCGCTGATCCGTGCCGCCGGCGTCGTCGGTGTACTGGTCGGCCTCTAGGAATGCATACATAACACCATAACGACGGGACACGACACGCCTGATGACCGAGATGCCTCGCGAATCGGTCGGCTTGGTGACGCCGCTCACGGCACACTTCGACGACCCCCTGGAGCTGGCCTGCGGCAAGACGCTGCCGGCCTATGACCTGGTCTACGAGACGTACGGCACGCTCAACGCCGAGCACAGCAATGCCGTGCTGATCTGTCACGCCCTGTCCGGGCATCACCATGCCGCCGGCTTCCATTCGTCGGAGGACCGCAAGCCCGGCTGGTGGGATGCCCATATCGGGCCGGGCAAATCCATCGATACCGACCGCTTCTTCGTGGTGTCGTTGAACAATCTCGGCGGCTGCCACGGCAGTACCGGACCCACCAGTCTCAACCCGGAAACCGGCGAGTCCTGGGGCCCCGACTTCCCGATGATGACAGTGCTCGACTGGGTTCACAGCCAGGCGCGGCTAGCCGACCGTCTCGGCATCCAGCGCTTCGCCGCCATCATCGGCGGAAGCCTGGGCGGCATGCAGGTACTGCAATGGGCTCTCTCCTACCCCGATCGCATCGCCCATGCCGGGGTGATTGCGGCAACGCCCAAGCTCTCGGCACAGAACATCGCCTTCAACGAGGTCGCCCGGCAGGCCATCCGTTCGGACCCCGACTTCTTCGACGGCCGCTATGCCGACCATGACACCCTCCCCCGGCGGGGCCTCAAGCTGGCCCGCATGGTCGGCCACATCACCTATCTGTCGGAAGACGCCATGGGCAGCAAGTTCGGCCGAGACCTGCGAAGCACGGACCTCAACTTCGGCTATGGCGTGGAATTCCAGGTGGAGTCCTACCTGCGACACCAGGGCGACACCTTTTCTTCATCCTTCGATGCCCATACCTACCTGCTGATGACCAAGGCGCTGGACTATTTCGATCCCGCCGCCAACCATGAGGGCGACCTGGCCGCCGCCCTGGCGCCGGCAAACTGCCCCTTCCTGGTCATCAGCTTCTCCAGCGACTGGCGCTTTCCTCCATCGCGCTCCAAGGAACTGGTCAATGCCCTGATACGGGCCGGCAAACCGGTCAGCTATGCCAATATCGACTCGCCACACGGCCACGACGCCTTTCTATTGCCCGAGCCCCGCTATCAGGCAGTGTTTGCCGCTTTCATGGACCGAGTGGCACACGACCAGGGGCTGGAGGAACGCTCATGATGCGCACCGACCTGAAACTGATCTATGACTGGGTCCCGCAAGGCGCCCGCCTGCTCGACCTGGGGTGTGGCGATGGCGCCTTGCTTGCCGCCCTGGCACACGACAAGAACGTCACCGGCTACGGCCTGGAGATCGACCCGGACGGTATCACCCGCTGTCTTGCACGCGGCGTCAATGTCATCGAGCAGAACCTCGACGAAGGACTGGCCAACTTCGAGGACGATGCCTGTGATCTGGTGGTGATGACCCAGGCCCTGCAGGCCCTTCGCCGCCCCGACCGGATGCTCGACGAGATGCTGCGCGTCGCCGAGGAATGCATCATCACCTTCCCCAACTTCGCCTACTGGCGTCACCGGGTACACCTCGGGTTGCGCGGCTACATGCCGGTTTCGAAATCCCTGCCCCACGCCTGGTATGACACGCCCAACATCCATCTGTCGACCTTCAACGACTTCGAGCACCTGTGTCGCCAGAAAGATCTGGTGATCGTCGATCGAGCCGTAGGTGCCGGGGACTACCGCGACCACTGGGCCTCGCGGTTGTGGCCCAACCTGCTCGGCGAGATCGCCATCTTCCGTGTTACCCGCCGGAGCTCCCGTGCCGCCCCCTGAGGTACCGCACGCTTCGGACATCGCCTGTTCGCGCCTTGGCGATGCCCTGAACGCCTGCGCACAGGGTTCCCCCGCCGGTCTCGAGCTGCTGGCCCGCCATAGCGTCCCTCAGCTGCTGGCGGTGGCCGAGCAGTTCCTCGAGACGCCCGACGACATCGAGGCCGTGGTACAGGATACGCTCGAGCTTGCCTGGCATGATGTGTGGCGTTTCCAGCCTGCCGATGAGGGCCCCGAACACTGGCTGATGCGTATCTTCGCCAGCCGCCTCAATAGCCAGCTGGAAGCCCCGGAGTTGGGCTCGTCGCCATCGCTCAACATCGCAGCCGACTCCCCTGTCGTCCTGCCACCCCCATTATCCCTGCCCGAGGCCTTGTCACCGCAACGACTCTGCACCATGGCCGAACGCCTGCCGCCGGCAAACACCAGCGTCGGGCTGAAAGCACGCCTGACCGATGCACTGGTATTGCTCAGGAGCGCCCGGAACATGCCTCCCACACCCAGTGGCGAACCCGCGGATCCTCGGCTGTTTTCGCCGGCCATTGCATCCCGCATGCGGCTTTCGCGCGTGAGTCGCCGCACCATGGGAGGGCTGAATCGCTATATCGCTCAACCGCTGGCACAGGGAGCCTTCACGCTGTGGCGACATCAGGCTCCGGGAGGCACCTGGATCGAAAAGCAGGGCCTGCCTCGCCATGTGATAGAGGAACGCTACGCCAGGCTGCTGGAGGTCAAGGTGGCACCACGCGAGCTGTTGCACCAGCTCGACTACCAGAGCGCCTTTCCCGACCGCAAGCGCCGCCACTGGGTCGGTAACCGTCTGCTTTGGGGCGGCGACTGGGATGCATCCCTGCACCCCTTTCTCGCCAGTCGTCGCATGCACTTCATCGCCGACATCTGGCACCACCGCCGTCGACCGGAGCAGAGCCACAGCTATCATCGGCTCGCCGAGCGACTGGCCCGAGGCAAGCCCATTGTTTCCCATTCCGACGGCGTCATGCTTGACCGTCCGGAGCGCATCCTGGCCTATCTACGGCGCTATCATCTGTACATGGAATCCATCGCCTGTTTCGGCTTCGATGACCGGCTGAGCAAGGATCCCCTGGGCGTGGCGGTGGACCGCCACGGGTACCTGGTCAAGACCAACAAGGGCCTGCATCGCCTGGCCATGAGCCAAGTAATCGGCGTCCCGAACATCCGCGTGCGGGTACGCGCCATTCACCGTCAATGGTGGCAGCGAATCGCCGGCGAGACGCATGGCCAGGAGGCCCTTGACCGAGTGCTGACAGCCCTGCCCCATTGTCGCCCCCGGACCGATTGATCACGCCCCGTCAGACCAGCCTTGTCGGCAAGGCTTCACCCATGGAAACGGTCAGCGGCTGCCCGTCACCGCCTCGGGCGATCCGGACACCACGTGCCATGACCTCCACGCCCTGCCCCGCCACCCGCACCAGCGTCTCGGCATAGGCTGGATCCAGGTGAGCCGCCGGCGCCACATCGGCAATGCCCTCGTGGGCCACGAAAAACAGCAGGACAGCACGATGCCCGCGACTGGCCAGAGTAGCCAGCGTTTCCAGATGCTTGCGCCCACGCGCGCTGACAGCATCGGGGAAGTAACCGTGACCGTCGCCTTCGCGCAGCGTCACCTGCTTGACCTCGACGAAGGTGTCGAGCCCATCCTCGCCCGGACGACGAAAGTCCAGTCGAGCCCCTTCGACACTCGCCTCGCGACGCCATTCGCCGGCACCGTTCAGTTCGTCGACCCTCGACGCCCGCAACGCTTCCTCGACGATGCGGTTGGCGCGTCCCGTATGCACCGAAGCCAGCGCCATATGGCCATCCGGCTGGGGCAGCTCGATCAGTTCCCAGGTCCAGGCCAGCTTGCGCGCAGGGTTGGTGCTCGGCGCCAGCCAGACCCGGCAACCGGGGACATTGACTGCCCGCATCGAGCCGGTATTGGGGCAGTGGGCGACCACCTCGCGCCCATCGTCGAGGCGCACATCGGCCAGGAAACGCTTGTAGCGTCGCAGCAGAGTGCCGGCCACCAGGTCGGGATAATGCATCACGCTTGCCCCCAGTGGCGTGCCAGGAAGCGCTCGAGTCGTCCGACCGCTTCCTCGAGCCGCTCGACATCGGTGGTAAACGCGATACGCACATGACGTTCGCCACCCTGCAGAGCAAAATCGGTACCCGGCGTGATGGCCACGTTCTCTTCCTCGAGAAGGCGCAGGCAAAAGGCCTCGCTGTCGTCGCTATAACGGGAGATGTCCAACCACAGGTAAAAGGCCCCCTGGGGCGGCAACGACGGTGCCAGCCCCAGGGAGGCCAGACCATCGAGCAAGGCGTCACGGCGGCGCTGCAGCTCGACGCGACGCTGCTCGAGCAGGGCCAGGCAATCGGGACGAAAGGCTGCCAGAGCGGCGTGTTGCGCCGGCGTGGAAGCCGCCAGAAACACATTCTGCGCCAGCCGGGAGAGCGGCTCGACCGCCGCCTCCGGTGCGACCAGCCAGCCCAGGCGCCAGCCGGTCATGCCGAAATACTTGGAGAAGCTGTTGACGACGAAAGCCTCCGGCGCTATCGCCGTCGCCGACAGGGGGGCCAGGTCATAGGTCAACCCTTGATAGATCTCGTCGACCAGCAAGTGTCCCCCACGTTCTTTCACGGCTTCCGCCACGAGAGCCAGGCGATCGGCGTCGAGCATATGGCCGGTGGGGTTCGATGGCGTGGCCAGCATGGCCAGCCTGGTGGCCTTTCGCCAATGCTTCGCCACCAGGCCGGCATCCAGCTGCCAACCGCTCTCTCCGTCGACCGGCACGGCATCGACTTCGGCACCGGCCAGCGCCATGAAATGGCGATTGCACGGATAGGTGGGGTCGGCCATCAGCACCCGATCATCGGGCTCCACCAGCAGCTGACTGGCCAACAGCAGCGCCCCTGAGGCACCGGGCGTGACCAGAATGCGCTCGGGCGCCACCGAGGCGCCGAAGTGCTCGGCATAATGTGACGCGATGGCCTCACGCAATGCCGGCAGGCCAGTGGCCGGCGTGTAGCGGGTATGACCTTCGTTCAGGGCTTGCTGACCTGCCTCCACGACCGGTGACGGCGTCGGGAAATCCGGCTCGCCGATCTCCAGATGAATGACATCGTGTCCGGCCGCTTCGCGCGACTGGGCGGCTTCCAGCAGGTTCATCACGCGGAAGGAGGCGACGCCCTCCAGACGCGAGCTCCAGGACATGGCAATCTCCTCTGCACGTGAACGGCCTCCGAGAGTGCCGCCGGCGGGCATTTTTTTCGCTCGCCATGGTCAAAAAGGGTCAACGCTCGGCATGTTACGACGTTTGGCATGCCGACGCAGTTTCCTGGATTGATCTTGTAGACCGGTCTCCATGAAACGGTCTCCAAAAACATGGGTCTTGCAAAGTCGCCATTTTTTCGCTAAACAAGCATCCCTTTGGCGTGAGATACCTTAGCATCGCGGCGGGTATTGATCAGCAGTCACTAAAGTAGCGAGGCAGTCCCATGCCAGTAGCCGAACAGAAGATGGAAGCGCCCAAGAAATTCACCCCGTACGAGCCTGCAGCGGGTGAAGAGTACATGAACGAGAAGCAGCTCGAGCACTTCCGGCAGATCCTGCTGGGCTGGAAACAAGAGTTGATGGAGGAAGTGGACCGCACGGTTCGCCACCTGCAGGAAGAAGCGAACAACTACGCCGACCCGGCCGATCGCGCCACTCAGGAAGAAGGTTTCAGCCTGGAGCTGCGCACCCGCGACCGTGAGCGCAAGCTGCTGAAAAAGATCAACGAGACCATCGAAAAGATCGACGAGGACGACTACGGCTTCTGCGAGGCCTGCGGCGTCGAAATCGGCATTCGCCGCCTCGAGGCGCGTCCTACCGCCACGCTGTGCGTCGATTGCAAGACCCTCGCCGAGCTCAAGGAAAAACAGCTCGGCGGTTGAGCGGCGCTGCCTTCGGCTTTCCGCGCCGGGCTCGGGTGGCCCGGCGTCCCTTCACCCGGGAAGATGCTGACGACATGCCTCAGGCATGCAAGTCACGCTTCCCTGATTCGCCCCGGAGCCGCCCATGCGCGCCTACCGTGGCCGCTTCGCTCCCACGCCTTCTGGCCCCTTGCACTTCGGTTCGCTGATCGCGGCACTGGCCAGCTATCTGGATGCTCGTCACCAGCATGGCCACTGGCTATTGCGCATCGAGAACATCGATCCGCCCCGCTGCCCGGCCGGCGCGGCGGATACCATTCTGCGCCAGCTCGAGGCCTTCGGCCTTCACTGGGACGGCCCTGTTCACTGGCAGCACGATCGCGACGACGCCTACCACGAGGCGCTTACCCGGCTCGAGGCCCTGGGACTGGCTTACCCCTGCAGTTGCTCGCGCAAGCAGTGGCGCGACTACCCCGTCTATCCTGGCTGGTGCCGAACGGGCCCTCGCGAACCGGACAAGCCCCTGGCGTGGCGCCTGCGCAGCGACCTCGGCCCGACCCCGGTCACCTGGCAGGACCGATTGTTCGGCCGACAACGTCTCGATGCCGCCTCGTTCGGTGATGTCGTCCTCAAGCGCAAGGACGGCCTCTGGGCCTATCAACTGGCCGTGGTGGTCGACGACGGCGATCAGCGCATCACCGATGTGGTACGTGGCTTCGACCTGCTGGACAACATGCTCTGGCAACGCCAGCTGCAGCACGCCCTGGCACTACCGGCGCCACGTTATCTGCACCTGCCATTGATCCTCGGAGACAATGGGCAGAAGCTGTCGAAGCAGAACCTGGCGCCGGCCCTGCCGGAACAGGAGGATGCCGTACGCCCCCTGCTGCATCGTGCTCTGATCGCTCTGGACCAGGCACCACCTTCGGGGCTGGCTACCGAGCCGGTGTCCTCGCAGCTCGACTGGGCCATTGCGCACTGGTCGCCTCGTTCCCTGCAGGCTACGGCGGAACGGCGTGAACCCAGGCACAATGCTCTTTAGGGAGTGACATGTACGTCTACCGCATCATGCTATTCCTGGTCTTCAGCGGCTACCTGTTCTCACCGCTGTTGATGAGCGGCTGGGCCAACCCCGGCGTCGCCTGGTATCGCCCTTTTCTCATCTGGGGCGGGTTGATCGCCCTGACCCTGTGGCTGGAACAGAAACGCAAGCTCGATGAAAGGCGCTAGTGTCCTGTTTCGGAAGTTCGTTGAAGAGATGGCGAGCGCATTGGACCGCCAGGCAAGGCGCCGTGACGAGGCATAGCAGCGCTATGGCGAGGAATGGCAACGCTGCATGGCGGCCCAAGGAGCCGCCAGAATTCTACAGTCAACTTTTGATACAGGACACTAGGGGGACGATACGACAATGAGTCTTAACCTCCCCGGCCTGCTCGCACTCGGCGTCGGCTACCTGTCGTTGCTTTTCCTCTGCGCACTGGCCGTCGACCGCGGCTGGCTGCCGAGCCGCCTGGTACGTCATCCGGCGGTCTACACGCTGGCGCTCGGCGTCTACGCCAGTGCCTGGGCGGTCTACGGCAGCCTCGAGTTCGCCAGCCGCTACGGATTCGGCTACCTGTCCTACTACCTGGGGGTCGCCGGTGCCTTTCTGCTGGCCCCGGTGCTGCTAGTACCGATCCAGCGCATGACCCGGACCCACCAGCTCTCCTCGCTGGCCGACCTGTTTGCCTTTCGCTTCCGCTCACGTTGGGTCGGCACCTTGCTGACCCTGGTCAGCCTGCTGGCCGTGCTTCCCTTGCTGGCCTTGCAGATACAGACCATGGGCCATGCCATCCACCGCCTCAGTGGTGTTGGCTCGCCCTCCTTGCTGGCCCTGGGGTTCAGTCTGCTGATCGCCTTGTTCGCCATGCTGTTCGGAGCCCGCCACTCACACCTTAGTGCCCGGCACGACAGCCTGCTGGCCGCCATTGCCCTGGAGTCGCTGGTCAAGCTGGCTGCCATGCTGGCTCTCGGCGCCGTTGCCCTATTCGGAGTCTTCGAGGGCCCCGCCGACCTCCAGACCTGGCTCGATGGCGCCGGTCACCTCGCCCAGACTCGCATCGCCCAGCTCGACCCGGCCCAATGGCGTACGTTGTTGTTGCTGTTCTTCTCGGCGGCTTTCCTGATGCCGCACATGTTTCACATCACCTTCGCCGAAGCCCTCGACAGGCGTACGCTGCTCCAGTCCAGCTGGGCGCTGCCGCTGTTCATGCTGCTGATGGCCCTTCCGGTTCCGTTGATTCTGTGGGCCACACAACGTCTGGGGGTCGACGAGGTGGGCGCCGGCGCCGCCTACCTGGCCTTTGGCCTGTCTTCCTCGTGGTGGGTCGGTGGCCTGGCCTTCATCGCCGGACTGGCCGCAGCGAGCGGCACCATGATCATCATCTCGCTGGCCCTGTCGGGAATGATCCTCAACCACCTGGTACTGGTGGCGCATCCCCCCATTGCCCAACCCGACCTCTATCGCTGGCTACGCTGGCTGCGTCGTGGGTTGATCGCCGCGGTGATCGTCGGCGGCTGGCTGTTCTATCGCCTTGTCGGCGTGCACCATGACCTCTCCACCCTGGGGCTGGCCTCCTTCGTCGGCATGGCCCAGTGCCTGCCGGGCATGCTGGCCTTGCTGTACTGGCCAGGAGCCAATCGCAAGGGGATGGTGTCCGGGCTCGCCGTGGGCATGGCGATCTGGCTGGCTGGCCTGTGGGTCCCCTTGCTCACCGACTATCCGGCAATGCTGGTCCTTCCCCCGGGCCTGGAAGTTCTGGCCGGCGAGCCGGCCTGGTACAGCGTCACCCTGGTCTCGCTGGCGGCGAATATCCTGACCTTCATCCTCGTCTCCCTGGCCACCCGAACCTCGGCGGGAGAACGCGCGGCGGCCGAGGCCTGCTCCGTGGATGCCGTGGTGCGCCCCATGCGGCTGCCCCTGGTCGCCACCAATGGCGCCGAATTCAAGCGCCACCTGACGCGCGTACTGGGCGAGGATGTCGCCCATCGCGAGGTGGAGCACGCCTTGACCTCACTCGGCCTGTCCCCCCTGGACGGGCGCCCCTATGCCCTGCGCCGCCTGCGCGACCGCATCCAGGCCAACCTCTCCGGCCTGATGGGGCCCTCAGTCGCCCAGGACATCGTCGATCGTTGCCTGCCCTATCGACACAACGGCCCCAGTGCCACCGAGGACATCCACTTCGTCGAGAGCCGACTGGAGGCCTATCGCTCGCGACTCACCGGCCTGGCAAGAGAGCTCGACGGCCTGCGACGTTACCACCGGCGTACCCTGACCCGGCTGCCCATCGGCCTGTGTGCCTTCGGCGAGGATGGCGAGCTGTTGATGTGGAACGATGCGCTCACCGAGCTTTCCGGCATCGAGGGAGACTCGGTGATCGGGGCCCACCGCGACACCCTTCCCGCGCCCTGGAACGACCTGCTCGGCCAGATTCTCGCCGCGCCGCAGGGCCGCCTCTACAAGCAGCCGGCCAACCTGTCACGGGGCGAACGTTACCTGACCCTGCACCGCGCCGGCCTGCAGGGCGAACAAGGCGAAGACGGCGGCAATGTCATCCTGGTGGAGGATCACAGCGAGATGAAGTGGCTGGAGGATGAACTGGTCCACGCGGCTCGTCTCGCCTCCATCGGCCAGTTGGCCACCGGCGTCGCCCACGAGATCGGCAACCCCATCACCGGCATCTCCTCACTGGCCCAGAACCTGCGTTACGACACTGACGACCCCGCCCTGCTGGAGACCGCCGACCAGATCCAGGCCTTGACCGACCGTGTCTCGAAGATCGTCGGCTCACTGGTCGGGTTCGCCCATGGAGGCCGACACGTCACCGGTGCGGACTTCGCCCCCACCGCCATGGCCAGTGTCACCGACGAGGCCCTGCACTTGATCCGGCTCGCCCGCTCGGGGGAGGATGTCCGATATGAGAACCGCTGCCCGACCGACCAGGCCGTCATCGGGGACGCACAACGCCTGCAACAAGTGATGATCAACCTGCTGGGCAACGCCAGGGATGCCAGCGAACCGGGAGATCGCGTCATCATCGATGCCACCCCGGAGGACAGGTGCCTGCACCTGACCATCACCGACGAAGGCCACGGCATCGACCCGGCCATGCGCGACCATCTGTTCGAGCCCTTCACCACCACCAAACCGGCGGGTGAGGGCACCGGTCTAGGCCTGCCGCTGGTCTACAGTATCGTCGCCGAGCACGATGGCCAGATCGAGATCGAGTCCCCACCTGCCGGACAGGCCAGCGGTACGCGCATCCATCTATGGTTGCCCCTCCATCCAGAGACTGGTGAAAGCACCCATGAGCCGGATCCTGATCGTTGAAGACGAAGCCATCATTCGCAGCGCCCTGAGGCGCCTGCTGGAGCGTCACGACCATGACGTCAGTGAAGCCGGTTCCGTGGCCGAAGCCCGCGAGCTCGACCCGCAGCGCTTCGACCTGGTGATCAGCGACCTGCGTCTGCCCGGCGAACCCGGTACCGACCTCATCACCATCGCCGCCCCGGTACCGGTGCTGATCATGACCAGCTACGCCAGCATGCGATCGGCGGTGGAAGCGCTGAAGCTCGGTGCGGTGGACTATGTCGCCAAGCCCTTCGACCACGACGAGCTGCTCGAGACCGTCTCCCGTGTCCTGCATCAGCAAGCCACCCGGCAGGCCACGCCGCCCGATGTCACTGACCAGGGCGGCCAACAGCAGACGATGATCGGCAACTGCTCGGCCATGCAGGTCGTCTACTCGCGCATCCGCAAGACCGCGCCCGCCGATGTCACCGTACTGATCCAGGGGGAGTCCGGTACCGGCAAGGAACTGGTGGCCCGCGCCCTCCACCAGCAGAGCAAGCGTGCTGCCGCGCCACTGATCTGCGTCAATTGCGCCGCCATTCCCGAGACGCTGATCGAGTCCGAACTGTTCGGTCACGAGAAAGGCGCCTTCACTGGCGCCAATGCCGCCCGCACCGGCCTGGTGGAGGCCGCCGATCACGGCACCCTGTTTCTTGACGAGATCGGCGAACTGCCACCCGACGCCCAGGCCCGCCTGCTGCGTGTCCTGCAGGAGGGCGAGATCCGCAAGATCGGCTCGGTGGAGACGCGACACGTCAACGTTCGCCTGATCGCCGCCACCCATCGGGACCTGCATGCGCTGTCGAAGACAGGTGAATTCCGCCTCGACCTGTATTATCGCCTCAACGTGATGCAGATCGACCTCCCGCCGCTGCGAGATCGCGACGATGACATCCTGGAGATCGCCGATTCGTTGCTCGCCAAGGCCTGCCGCCGTCATGACCGCGAGGGCCTGCGCCTCTCCCGAGCCGCCCGGCGCGTCATCCGCGACTTTCCCTGGCCCGGCAACGTGCGTGAGCTGGAAAACGCCCTCGAGCGTGGTGTCATCCTCGCCGAAAGTCACCTCATCCATCCCGACGACCTGGGTCTCACTCCACCACCACGTCCGGCCCCTGCGACTGCCGCCAAGGTGACAACACTCGACGAATCCCCGGAAGACAACGAGGATCCCGAAGACCTCTCTCTGGAAGACTACTTTCAGCACTTCGTGCTGGAGCACCAGGATCAGATGAGCGAAACCGAGCTGGCCCAGAAACTCGGCATCAGCCGCAAATGCCTGTGGGAGCGTCGCCAACGCCTGGGCATTCCCCGCAAGAAGGGTCCCCGGCGCAACGTCGGCTGATCCGTCACTCTGCAACCTCGACTAAAGTGCAAGCGCAACACCTCCCGAGCCAACACCCGGCTCATGTGCTCCCCGGCCGGTGTCACGCACCATCTGTTACCTTCTCACACAGCCTGTGCGCCATCTCGGGGCAATCCGGGTAACACTGCCCCTGCACTTTTCAGGTGACAAAATGATGAAAAACCACAAGATAATGAAAATAAAGGATTTTTCAATCACTGGCACAAGCCGTGCAACATGTATGGGCAAGAAAAACAAATCCGGATGTCACCGGCGGCCTCAACAACAACAATGGCCAGACAAGGTGACAGGACCCGAGCCAACAACAACAAACTCTTCGGGTCGAGGCACTTGAGCGCCATGCCGACAACAAGAACAGCAACGGCAATGGACGCGAGTCCTTCGAGGTCAACAACAACAAGAACTCGAAGCCGGAAGATCAGGACGCGACGCACCGACAACCGGCCGACAACAAGAACAAGGGCCGTCAGGGTGCACTCCCGGCAACAACAACAAGCCACCGGGGGAAGGTATGCCAGGCATGCCGTCGTGCTTGGATTATTGTTTTGAATACGAGGCGGTCGCCGCCAGGAACGTCAATAAAGACAACAACATGCTTGCCTGAGACTCCTTGGTGACTGTGGTGCGTATTCAAGGCGATGCGCCATCACGAAGAAGAACCAGCAGCAGGGATGCTGCACCTTGCTTGATCCAGGGGAGGCCAGTCGGCCTCCCCTTTCTGTATCCGTTCAGACTGCCGCCATCGCGTGCCCACGAGGCGCTTGCGCCCAACGCACGACAGGCTCACGCTTTGCAAGGTGTCGGGTGTCCGCTACACTCAACGCTTTTCGTACTCCCGCGAGTCGACAACACCGCATGATCAAAGGTTTTACCCGCTTTCTGCAGAGTCCGGGCGAGCATCTCAAGTCGCTGTTCGGCCCTCAGGATGCGCCGGCCGGAGGCCCTGTGCTGCGCATCATTCCCCGCGATGAACATCCTGTCTCGCGTCAGCTTTTCAGTGACGCGGCTCTCAAGGTGCTGTACCGCCTGCACAATGCCGGGTTCGAGGCTTTCCTGGTCGGCGGCTGCATCCGTGATGCCCTCCTGGGGCGCATGCCCAAGGATTTCGACGTGGCCACCAATGCCACGCCGGAAGAGGTCCGTGGCCTGTTCCGCAACTCACGCATCATCGGGCGCCGCTTCCGCATCGTGCATGTTCGTTTCGGCCGCGAGGTCATCGAGGTCACCACCTTCCGGGGCAAACCCGGTGATGACCACGGCGACCATATCGCCCAGCAATCCGACGACGGCATGCTGCTGCGCGACAATGTCTGGGGCGACATCGAGGAAGACGCCCTGCGCCGCGACTTCACGATCAATGCGCTGTATTACAATATCGCCGATTTCTCGATTCATGATTTCGCGGACGGGGTGCGCGATATCGATGCCCGCACCCTGCGGCTGATCGGCGATCCGGCCACTCGCTACCGAGAAGATCCGGTGCGCATGCTGCGCGCCGTGCGCTTCGCCGCCAAGCTCGACTTCGGCCTGGCCAGCGCCACCGAAGCACCGATCGAGGAGCTCGCCCCGCTGCTCCTGCAGGTACCGCCGGCCCGGCTGTTCGACGAGGTGCTCAAGCTGTTCATGGGCGGCCACGGTGTCGAGACCTTCCACCTGCTGCGGGAATACGGGCTGTTCGCCATGCTGTTTCCCGAGGCCGACGAAGCCTTCGCCGAGCTGCCCTGGGCCGAGGGCTTGATCGAGCAGGCCCTGGCCAGCACCGACAAACGCGTTCAGGAAGAACGTCCGGTGACGCCAGCCTTCCTGTTCGCCGCTCTGCTGTGGGGACCGGTGCAGTTGCGCCAACGCGACTACGAGCGGGAGGAAGACATGCCACCGATTCCCGCGCTCCAGGCGGCATCGCAGCGTGTCGTATCGCGCCAGCTGCAGCACGTCTCCATCCCCAAGCGCTTCAGCCTGCCGATGCGCGATATCTGGGACCTGCAACAACGCCTGCCTTCGCGGCGGGGCAAACGCGCTTTCCAGACACGCGACCATCCTCGCTTCCGCGCCGCCTACGATTTCCTGTTGCTGCGCGAGGCCGCCGGCGAGATCGCCCCCGGACTCGGCGACTGGTGGACCGCCTTCCAGCAGGCCGATGAACACGAACAACGCCGCCTGCTCGGCAAGGTCGACGCCGACCCGGCCGGGACACCGGCCCCGCGCAAGCGTCGCCGACGCCGCAGGCGCAAGCCGCGCAACCCTAGCGACGACACATGAGCCTTGCCTGGATCGGCCTCGGCAGCAACCTGGATGCGCCGCGAGCCCATGTCGAACGCGCCCTGGACGAACTGCACCACCTGCCCCTGACGAGGCGTCAACACGCCTCGCATCTCTATGCGACCCGGCCCATCGGCCCCGCCGACCAGCCTGACTTCATCAACGCCGTCGCCCAGCTGGAAACACGGCTGTCGCCATTGGCTCTGCTCGACCAGTTACAGGCCCTCGAACAGCGCCATGGTCGGGTGCGTGAACGACGCTGGGGACCACGCACGCTGGACCTTGACCTGCTGCTCTTCGATGCACAATGTCTTGCCACGCCTCGCTTGACGCTCCCGCATCCGGAAATGACGCAGCGAGCCTTCGTGCTGGTGCCATTGGCCGAGATCGCACCGACCCTGGTCCTTCCGGACGGTCATGATGTCGCTTCCCTGGCGGCAAGCCTGTCGGAAGAGGCGCCCCCGGCGAAGATACCGCCTAGAATGTTACCCAAGCCCTGACAAGGTCTGATCAGTGTTACCTATCGACACCTCAGCCGAATTCAGGTAACAATCAAGGGTTACACAATGGCCCCGGTCACCGCCGGCCAGCCGACAACATAACGAGAGCACGCCATGAAAACCGTCACCCTGAGCACGCTGCAGGCCCATAAGCGCGCTGGTGAAACCTTCAGCTGCCTGACCGCCTATGACACCACCTTCGCCCATGCCGCCAGTGAGGCCGGCATCGAGGTTCTCCTGGTCGGGGACTCCCTGGGCATGGTGCTGCAGGGGCACGCCAGCACTCTGCCGGTGACCCTCGACGACATCCGCTACCACACTCGCTGTGTGGCCCGTGGCAAGGGGGCCAGCCTGCTGATGGCCGACCTGCCCTTCATGAGCAATGCCACCACCGAGCGCCTGCTCCATGATGCCGGCGAGCTGATGCGCGCCGGCGCCGAAATGATCAAGGTGGAAGGTGAAGCCTGGATGGCCGAGGGCGTGCGCGAACTGACGCGCCGTGGCGTGCCGGTCTGCGCCCACCTGGGGCTCACGCCACAGACCGTCCACCAGCTCGGTGGCTACAAGGTACAGGGCCGTGACGCCGACCAGGCCACCCGCATCCTCGAGGATGCCCGCACCCTGGTCGACGCCGGGGCAACAGTGATCCTGCTGGAGTGCGTTCCCGCCAGCCTGGGGCGTGCCATCACCGAGGCACTCGATGTCCCGGTCATCGGCATCGGCGCTGGCCCCGACACCGACGGCCAGATCCTGGTCATGCACGATATCCTGGGGGTAACCCCCGGGCGCAGCCCTCGCTTCGTGAAAAACTTCATGACCGAGGCCGCTGACATCCCGACAGCCTTCCGCCATTACCACGAGGCGGTCAAGGCGCGTCGCTTCCCGGCCGAGGAGCACTGTTTCTGATGCAATGCCTGCAGGAGATCCACGCACTGCGCGACGCCCTGGCCAGCCACCGCCGGGCGGGGCGGACCATCGGCCTGGTGCCGACCATGGGCAACCTGCACGAGGGCCACCTCGCGCTGGTGGCCGAGGCACGCCGACGAGCCGATATCGTGGTGGCCACCATCTTCGTCAACCCGACGCAGTTCGGTCCCGGCGAGGACCTGGACGCCTACCCGCGCACCCTGGAGGCGGACCGGGAAAAGCTCGTCGATGCCGGCTGCGACCTGCTGTTCGCGCCCGATGAGTCCACGCTCTACCCTCGCGGCGGCCATGCCCAGACGCATGTCAGCGTGCCAGAGGTCTCGGAGGGCCTATGCGGCGGTTCCCGGCCGGGGCACTTCGATGGCGTGGCGACCGTCGTGACCATGCTCTTCAACCTGACCCAACCCGACCTGGCCTGCTTCGGCGAGAAGGACTACCAGCAGCTGGCGGTCATCCGACGCCTGGTGGCCGACCTCCATCTTCCGATCGAGGTGGTCGGCGTGCCCATCGTGCGCGACCGGGACGGCCTGGCACTGTCCTCGCGCAACGGCTACCTGAGCGCCGAACAGCGCCAGACGGCCCCTGCCCTGCAGCGAACCCTGCGCGAGCTGCGTGATGCCCTGGAAGGCGGCGCGGCGCTCGATTCCACCCTCGCCACGGGACTGGCCCGCCTGAGAGAGGCCGGTTTCGAGCCCGACTACCTGGAACTGCGTGCCACCGACCTGGGCCCAGTCGACGCATCGACGCGCGACGCCGTGCTGCTCGCCGCAGCACGACTGGGTCCGACGCGGCTGATCGACAACCTGAGCCTGACCCTGCCGCATTGAAACGGGGCACCGACAAGAGGAACTCATCCATGCTGACTCATATGCTCAAGGCCAAGCTGCACATGGCCCGCGTCACCCACGCCGTGCTCAACTACGAAGGTTCTTGCGCCATCGATGGCGAGTTGCTGGACATGTCCGGCATCCGTGAAAACGAACAGATCCAGATTTATAACGTCGAGAACGGACAGCGTTTCACCACCTACGCCATCCGCGCCGAGGAAGGCTCCGGGACGATCTCGGTAAACGGCGCCGCCGCACACCTGGCAAGCGAAGGCCAACGAGTCATCATCTGTAGCTACGCCATGTACACGGATGCCGAGCTCGAGTCCCATCAACCGGCTCTGGTCTATCTACAGGAAGGCAACGCCATCAGCCACACCAGCAACGCCATCCCTGTCCAGCTGGCCTGAGCCCGAACCAAGGCTATCGCAGTTGGATCTAGCGAGGGGCGCCGGGGACAGGCTGAAGAGGGGGTCCGATGCCATGGGTGAGGCGGACTCCGCCGAACGGGTTGGCCTTGGATGGCCAACCCCGGACCTGCAAGCGAAGCAGGATGCGAGAGCGCCGCAGGGCATCGGTAGCCTCCAGGGAAGGATTCACAGCGCCCCCTCGCAGGCCTGTCGCCGGATCAGCCCGAGCGACAACGCTTAACGCCATTCAGGCGTCTCATACGGAAGTCCAGTGCCTTTCGACTACCCGAGGATTGCCGCAGCGCACAATAGTCGCCTATCCTGAAAGCCAGCACGTCCGCAAATTTCAGGAGTCATGACCATGTCAGAAGTGGTGATCGTCGCCGCACGTCGCACCGCCGTCGGTGCCTTCAGCGGCTCTCTCGCCGGCATTCCCGCCAGCGACCTGGGGGCCCACGTCATCAAGGACATCCTCGCCGGTACCGGCGTGGCCGCCGACCAGGTGGATGAAGTCCTGCTCGGCCAGGTGTTGACGGCCGGTACCGGGCAGAACCCGGCTCGCCAGGCCTCCATCAAGGCCGGGCTGCCCGAAGCCGTGCCGGCCATGACCATCAACAAGGTCTGCGGCTCCGGCCTCAAGGCCCTGCACCTGGCCACCCAGGCGATCCGCTGCGGCGATGCCGACCTGATCCTGGCCGGCGGCCAAGAGAACATGTCGCTCTCTCCGCACGTACTCCCCAACTCGCGAAACGGCCAGCGCATGGGGGACTGGAAGGCCATCGATTCCATGGTCCACGATGGCCTGTGGGATGCCTTCAACGATTACCACATGGGCATCACCGCCGAGAATCTGGCCGAGAAGTACGGCATCACTCGCGACGCCATGGACGAATTCGCCGCCGGCTCGCAGCAGAAGGCCGCCGCCGCCATTCGCGAAGGACGCTTCCAGAGCCAGATCGCGCCCCTGGACATTCCCCAGCGCAAGGGTGACCCGGTACGTTTCGATACCGACGAGAACCCGCGCGAGGTGACCGCCGAGAAGCTCGGCACCATGCGCCCGGCCTTCAAGAAGGACGGCACTGTCACCGCCGGCAATGCCTCTTCACTCAACGATGGCGCCGCCGTGGTGATGATGTGCAGTGCCGAGAAGGCCGAGGCACTCGGCCTCACGCCCCTGGCGCGCATCAAGGCTTACGCTAATGCCGGCGTCGACCCCTCCATCATGGGCATCGGTCCCGCCCCGGCCACTCGCCGCTGCATGGAACGCGCCGGCTGGAGCCTCGACGAGCTGGACCTGATCGAAGCCAACGAAGCCTTCGCCGCCCAGGCGTTGTCGGTCAACAAGGAACTCGGCTGGGATACCGACAAGGTCAACGTCAATGGCGGCGCCATCGCACTCGGCCATCCCATCGGCGCCTCCGGCTGCCGCATCCTGGTCACCCTGGTGCACGAGATGATCGCCCGCGACGCCCACAAGGGTCTGGCGACCCTGTGCATCGGCGGTGGGCAAGGCGTGGCACTTGCCATCGAGCGCTGATTACCGTCCTTCAAGCAAGGCTTGACGATGCCCCAGGCGACGGGGGCATCGTCTATCTTGTCTTCTCGCCTACCACACTGGCCGGCGTACGCAGCACCAGCAGCGTGGCCGCCAGGAAGAACCCGCCGGCCATCCAGGTCACGCCGGGCAGGCTGATGCTGTCGACGACACGTCCGCCGACCATGGCGCCCAGACCGATCGACAAATTGAACACGAAAGCCATCAGCGCGGTGGCGGCCTCGGTATTCGGCGCCGTGCGCAGGATCCAGGTCTGGATGCTGACCGAGACGCTGCCGAACACCGCCCCCCAGCCCATCAGGAGCGCCACGCCCCCCACCGGCTGCCCACCGAGCCACGAGAAACTGGCGACGACCAGCAGCAGCAGACTCGGTATCGCCAACACCGCACGATAAGGGTGATAACCGGCGAAGGCGCCGGCGGCCACGTTGCCGACGATCCCTGCCGCGCCATAGAGCAGGAGCAGGCTGCCAATATCCGTCCGCGCAATGCCACTGATCTGCTGCAGGATAGGACTGATGAAGGTATAGGCAGAGAAGTGGCCGACGACGACCAGTCCCGTGGCGATCACCGCCACCCGCACGCCACGATGCCCCAGCTGCTGGCCGAGTATCCGCAGTCGCACCGGTTCGGTGGGCGGGAGTCGGGGCAGCCATGCCCACAGTGCCAGGGCGGTGACCAGGCTCAGGACGCCCAGGGCGCCGAAAGCGACCCGCCAATGGCTGTATTCCCCCAGCAGGGTCCCGGCCGGCACGCCCAGTACCGAGGCGGCGGCCACCCCACCGAAGATCACGGTCATCGCCCTGGGCACCTTGTCGACCGCCACCAGGCGAGGTGCGATGCCGCCGGCGATGGCCCAGAAGCCGCCGATGCTCATGCCCACCAGCACCCGAGCCCCCAGCAGAACCACAAAACTATCGGCCAATACCGACAGGACGCTACCCACAACCATCAGCAGCATCAGGCCGGTCAACATGACGCGGCGATCCAGGCGTCCCACGGCAACCGGCAACAACGGTGCCGAGAAGGCCGCGACCACACCGGGCACCGTGACCATCAAACCGGCCAGACCCGGCGTCACCCCCAGAGAGGCGGCGACCTGCGACAACAGACCGATCGGCAGTTGCTCGGCGGTCACCAGCAGGAAGATGCCGGTCATCACCGCCACCACCCCCCACCAGTGCGAGCCGGCCGATTCCTGGACGCCCACCGTCCGCCCGTCTTCCATGATATACCTCCCTTGAACGAAACCGCCCTCGCAGCTTGCGCTACAAGGGCGGCGTTGCTTCCCGCGTCAGGTGTCGTCGGGCTTAGAGCTCGGCGTCGGCCGTCTCGGCCTCGAAGGCCGCCTTCTCTTCAGGGGTGATCTCCTTGATCGTGAGCTTCACCCGGTTGCGATTGTCGATGTCGAGCACCTTGACGATCGGCTCGTCGCCTTCATTCAGGAAGTCGCGCACGTCGTTGACCCGTTCTGGCACGATCTGCGAGATGTGCACCAGGCCATCGGTGCCCGGAATGATGTTGACGAAGGCGCCGAAGTCGGCGATACGCACCACCTTGCCGCGATACAGCTTGCCGATCTCGGGGACGGCAGTGATCGCCAGCACGGTGTCGATGGCCGCCTTGGCCGCCGATTTCTCCTCGGCATAGATGCGCACGGTGCCGTCGTCATCGAGATCGATGGAAGCGCCGGTATCCTCGCAGATCTTGCGGATCATGGCGCCACCCTTGCCGATGACGTCGCGGATCTTTTCCGGGTCGATCTTGATGGTGGCCATGGACGGTGCGTTCTCGGAGACTTCCTCACGGCTCTGGCCGATCACGCTGTTCATCTGCTCGAGGATGTGTTGGCGCGCTTCATGGGCCTGTTGCAGCGCCTGCTCCATGATCTCCTCGTTGATGCCCTCGATCTTGATGTCCATCTGCAGGGCGGTCACGCCATCCGCGCTGCCGGCCACCTTGAAGTCCATGTCACCGAGGTGGTCTTCATCGCCGAGAATATCGGTCAGGACCGCGAAACCGTCATCGTCCTTGACCAGGCCCATGGCAATACCCGCCACCGGCGCCTGCATCGGCACACCGGCATCCATCAGGGCCAGGGAAGAGCCGCATACCGAGGCCATCGAGCTGGAGCCGTTGGATTCGGTAATCTCGGATACCACCCGGATGGTGTAGGGGAATTCGTCCTGAGAGGGGAGCATGGACTCCACGCCCCGGCGCGCCAGGCGGCCATGGCCGATCTCGCGGCGCTTGGGCCCCCCCATGAAGCCGGCCTCGCCGACACAGTAGGGAGGGAAGTTGTAATGCAACAGGAAGCGATCCTTGCGCTCGCCCTCCAGTGACTCGATCAACTGGGCATCGCGCAGGGTGCCGAGCGTCGCCACCACCACGGCCTGGGTCTCGCCACGGGTAAAGACGGCCGAACCGTGCGCCTTGGGCAGGCCACCGACCTCGATGTCCAGCGGACGCACGGTCTTCAGGTCACGGCCGTCGATACGCGGCTCGCCCTTGACCACG
The DNA here is from genome assembly GCF_032334135.1 of Halomonas sp. I1. NCBI lineage: Bacteria > Pseudomonadati > Pseudomonadota > Gammaproteobacteria > Oceanospirillales > Halomonadaceae > Halomonas > Halomonas sp. I1. The sequence continues at coordinate 625,123 of NZ_JAVXUS010000001.1, read as the reverse complement.
CGGCGACGCACCACGCGCTTCTCGAGACCGGCGAACGCTCCCTTGACCTCATCGGCGTCGAACTTGCCATCCTCTTCACCGGCCAGTTGCTCCACCGCTTCGTCTTTCAGGGCAGACAGGGCATCCTGACGCTGCATCTTGTCGGTGATGCGATATGCCTCGCCCACCTTGGCCTCGAAGTTGCTCGCCATGGCGTCCTCGAGGGCAACGTTCTCGGCGGGCGCCTGCCATTCCCAGCGCGGCTTGCCGGCTTCGGCGGCCAGCTCATTGACGGCCTGGATCGCGGCCTGCATTTCCTGGTGACCATAGAGCACGGCCCCCAGCATCTCGTCCTCGAGCAACTCGTTGGCTTCGGACTCGACCATCAACACGGCCTTCTCGGTACCGGCTACCACCATGTTGAGCTCGGAGCTGCCCAGTTCCTCGACCGTCGGGTTGAGGAAGTAGCCATGCTCCTCGGTGAAACCGACTCGAGCGGCGCCGATGGGGCCGTTGAAGGGCACGCCGGAAATCGCCAGCGCCGCGGACGTACCGATCATGGCCGCGATATCGGGATCATGGTTGCGATCAGTGGAAAGTACCGTGCAGACGACCTGAACTTCGTTCATGAACCCCTTGGGGAACAGCGGGCGAATCGGACGGTCGATGAGGCGCGAGGTGAGCGTCTCTTTCTCGGTGGGACGCCCCTCGCGCTTGAAGAAGCCGCCGGGAATCTTGCCGACCGCGTAGGTCTTCTCCTGATAATGGACAGAGAGCGGGAAGAAGGGCTGGGAGGGGTTGGCATCCTTCTTCGCTACCACGGTGCACAGCACCACGGTGTCGTCCATGGTGACCATCACGGCACCGGAGGCCTGGCGGGCGATGCGCCCGGTTTCCAGGGTGACGGTGCTGCGACCGTATTCAAATGTTTTCTTGACCGGATTCACGGCGACTTCCTTCAACTTTTCGATTCATGTTCGGGTCGTTTTGACTCGGCGACCATTTTAGGGGTTGACGGGCGCGAGGGCCACCGATTATGCAGCTCGCCAACCATGGGGGTAACCCGAGCACCCTGGCACATGAACCCAGCGCCGAATGGCTCCCTTACATACGAAACGGGCGGCCCCGAAGGACCGCCCGTTTCAAATGGCCTGCAGAAAAGCGCTTTCTGTAACTTGGAAATAACTTTTCAGCCAGGAACGCTGCATAAATAGCCGAGCGTAGTAAAGCGCAAGGCGCACGGAGCGCAGAAAGCGAGACATAACGATTTGTTAGGCGAGCTTTCTAGCACCGCGCAACACAGCGATTTGCACGCGCAGGCATTTAAGCAGGGATTCCTTAGCGGCGCAGGCCGAGGCGCTGGATAATCGACTGATAACGTTCGAAATCCTTGCGCTTCAGATAGTCGAGCAGCTTACGACGCTGGTTGACCATGCGGATCAGGCCACGACGCGAGTGGTGATCCTGCTTGTTGGTCTTGAAGTGGTCCTGCAGGCCGTCGATGTTGGCGGTCAGCAGAGCCACCTGGACCTCGGGGGAACCAGTGTCGTTTTCACCACGACCATATTCGTCGACGATCGCGGCTTTCTGTTCAGCGGTCAGTGCCATCTGTCTCTCCAGTAAGCAATATGCCTGAATGATGAATGTCGGGGACCACGCATATTTGCAGTCCCCACGCCCAGTCCCGGTGGGACTGGCTCATGCCGAGCCCGCCACGGCGGAACTCAGCAGGCGCCGAGGGGCGATATCCCCGGCCGCCGTGACCACACCGAGCCCCAGGAAGGCATCGGCGTGGTAGAGCCTGGTCAAACTATCGACGGGCAAATCACCCGCCTCACCCGTCGCTGCCTGGCCGAAGCGCAGGCAACGGGCGCCGGCAGCGCTCATGTCGCTGCGCGGCAAGTGCGCGACCAACACATCGACCGGCAACAACGCCGCGTCCTGTGCCTCGTCAGCGATCAATCGCTCGACCGCCGCGACGCTCAACATGCGGTCGCCCTCGAAGGGGCCCGTCTTGAGCCGCCGTAGACGACTGATGTGGCCGCCGCACCCCAGGGCCTGGCCGATATCCTCGGCCAGCGTCCTGATATAGGTCCCCTTGCTGACCCGCACCTCCATTTCGAAGGCCGAGCCATCAAACGCCAGAAGGCGCGCATCATACACCGTCACGCGGCGCGCTGCACGCTCCACGGTCTTGCCCTCGCGAGCCAGCTCGTAGAGCTTGCGGCCCTGGTGCTTGAGCGCCGAATGCATCGGCGGCACCTGGTCGACCTCGCCGATGAAGCGCGTCAGTGTCTCACGCACCCCCGCCTCATCGAGCGCCGGGACGTCGCGTCGTTCGACCACGTCGCCTTCGGCGTCACCGGTATCGGTCACCACACCGAGCTCGACCCGAGTGTGATACACCTTGTCGGCTTCCAGCAGGTGCGCGGAAAATTTCGTGGCTTCACCGAAACAGACCGGCAGCAGGCCGGTGGCCATCGGGTCGAGCGTGCCGGTATGGCCCGCCTTCTGGGCCTGGAACAGGCGTCTCGCCCGCTGCAAGGCATGATTGCTGGACACGCCCTCGGGCTTGTCCAGCAACAGCACACCATTCACCGGACGACCACGACGACGCCGTGCCATCAGCGCTCATCCTCGTCATCATGGCGAGAGCGGTCGTTGGCCACCGCCTCGTCGATCAAGGAAGAAAGACGCTGACCACGCTCCAGGCTGGCATCGTAGTGGAAACGCAGTTCCGGCACGTGCCTCAGCTTGATGCGACGGGCAATCTGCCCACGCAGGAAACCCGCGGCCCGTTTGAGAATCGTCAGATTCTCCTCGACCCGAGCTTCGTCGTTTTCCCCCAGCAGGGTCACGTGAACATCGGCATACCCCAGGTCACGACTGACCTCGACGCCGCTGACGGTGACCATGCCCAGGCGCGGATCCTTGATCTCGCGCTGGATGAGGACCGCCAGCTCCTTCTGGAGCTGGTCGGCCACTCGATCGGTACGCTTGAACTCACGCATGGTCGGCTCCTCGAGCGTTTAGAGCGTCCGCTCGACCTTGACCTGATCGAAGACCTCGATCTTGTCGCCGACCTGGACGTCGTTGTAGTTCTTCACGCCGATACCGCACTCCATGCCGTTGCGAACCTCGTTGACGTCGTCCTTGTAACGGCGCAGGGATTCGAGCTCGCCTTCGTAGATCACCACGTTCTCGCGCAGCACACGGATCTTCTTGTGGCGATGGACATTGCCCTCGACCACCATGCAGCCAGCCACGGCACCGATCTTGGGCGCACGGAAGACGTCGCGGACCTCGGCCACACCGACGATTTCCTCTTTCCACTCGGGCTCGAGCATGCCGCTCATGGCCTGCTTGACCTCGTCGATCAGCTGGTAGATGACGCTGTAGTAGCGCAACTCCAGGCCTTCACGCTCGATGATCTCGCGGGCAGCCGCATCGGCACGCACGTTGAAGCCGATCACGATGGCCTCGGAAGCCAGTGCCAGGTTGGCGTCAGTACCGGTGATACCGCCCACGCCGGACGACACCACGGAGACCTGCACCTCATCGGTGGACAGTTCCTCGAGCGCGCCCTTGATGGCCTCCAGAGAGCCCTGCACATCGGCCTTGAGCACGATATTGAGCTTGGCGGCGACTTCCTGACCCATCTGGCTGAACATGTTCTCCAGCTTGGCCTTCTGCTGACGGGCCAGGCGCACTTCGCGGTACTTGCCTTGACGGAAGTTGGCGACTTCACGCGCCTTCTTGTCGTCATCGAGCACCATGAAGTCGTCACCGGCCTCCGGCGTACCATCCAAGCCCTGGATTTCCACCGGCATGGCCGGACCGGCCTCGTCGACCTGCTTGCCGAGCTCGTTGGTCAGGGCTCGCACGCGGCCATAGTGCAGGCCGGCGAGCACGATATCGCCCTTCTTCAGGGTGCCGTTCTGGACCAGCACGGTAGCGACCGGGCCGCGGCCCTTGTCGAGTCGAGACTCGACCACCACGCCCTTGCCGGGCGCTTCGGGCACGGCCTTGAGCTCGAGCACCTCGGACACCAGCTGGATCGACTCCAGCAATGCCTCGATGCCATCACCGGTATGGGCAGAAACGTGCACGAACTGGGTGTCGCCGCCCCACTCCTCGGAGATCACGCCATGCTGCGACAGTTCACTCTTGACGCGGTCAGGATCGGCGTTCGCCTTGTCGATCTTGTTGACCGCGACGATAAGCGGGACTTCCGCCGCCTTGGAGTGCTCGACCGCCTCGATGGTCTGAGGCATGACACCGTCGTCTGCGGCCACCACCAGCACCACCACATCGGTGGCCTTGGCGCCACGTGCCCGCATGGCGGTGAACGCCGCGTGGCCGGGCGTGTCGAGGAAGGTCGCGCCACCGTGGTCGTCCTCGACATGATAGGCACCGATGTGCTGGGTAATGCCGCCAGCCTCGCCGGTCGCCACCTTGGCGCGACGAATGTAGTCGAGCAGCGAGGTCTTGCCGTGATCGACGTGGCCCATGACCGTAATGACAGGCGAACGCGTGATCTCGTCGCCCTCATAGGAAATGCCCTCGAGGACCTCGGTTTCCAGCGCATCGTCCTTCACCAGCTTGGGCTTGTGGCCCATCTCTTCGACCACGATGGCCGCGGTGTCCTGATCGATGGTCTGGTTGATGGTCACCGCCGCGCCCATGGTAAACATGGCCTTGATGACCTCGTTGGCCTTGATCGACATCTTGTCGGCCAGGTCCGCCACGCTGATGGACTCGGGAATCGAAACCTCGCGCACGATCGGCTGAGTCGGCTTCTGAAAGCCATGCTTTCCGCCACCCTGGCTGCCGCCACGACGGCTGCCGCGACGTTCGGCGCGCTTGGCCTTGCGACCGCCCCGACGACGCTCCTCGCGATCACTGCGATCATCGTCGCGATCGCCGCGACCTTTCTTGCCGGGCTTGCCACTGGCTTTCTTGACGGCCGCACGACGCCCCTCGGTGCGTCCTTCTTTCGGCGGCGCCGGTGCTTCCTCGGGCGCGGGTCCGGTGGCATCGAGCTCCGGCACCGGAATCTCGGGCTCCGGCTCGGCCTGGGGCACCTGCTCGGCTTCGGCCTTCTCGGCTTCAGCCTTCTCGGCAGCCTGACGTGCGGATTCCTCGGCGGCGCGACGCTTGGCCTCTTCGGCCTCCTCGGCCTCACGCCTGGCTTCGGCCTCGGCCATGTCCCCTACCAGTTGGCGGGGGCCCGTGTCCTCGACCTTGGGATCCTCGGCCGGCTCCTCTTCACGCTTGACGTAGGTACGCTTCTTGCGAACCTGCACCTCGATGCTCTTGCCTCGCTCACCGGTATTGATACGGCTGCGGGTCTTGCGGGTCAGGGTGATGCGGTTCTTCCCCCCCGAGCCACTGTTGCCGCCGTGGCTCTTGGTGAGGTAATCGAGCAGCTTACGCTTGTCCTCTTCGGACACGGCGTCGCCCTCGGACTTGTGCTCGAGTCCGGCTTCTTTCATCTGCTCCAGCAGACGGGGCACATCGCGCCCCACCTTCGCTGCAAAATCCTTAACGGTCATTTCTGACATTACGACCCTCCTCAGCCCGTGACCCGTGTTACTGTTCGCTCTCGAACCATGGCGCGCGGGCGGTCATGATCAGTGACGCGGCGCGCTCGTCGTCCAGTTCCTCGATGTCGGTCAGATCATCGACGGACTGTTCGGCGAGATCCTCCATGGTGACGATGCCCCGACTGGCCAGGATGAAGGCCAGGTGGCGCTCCATGCCGTCCATCGCCAGCAGGTCGTCGGCCGGCTGGGCGCCATCGAGCTCTTCCTCGGAGGCGATGGCCAGGTTCAACAACTCGTCCTTGGCGCGAGCGCGCAGCTCCTCGATGAGTTCTTCTTCGAACTCCTCGATCTCCAGCATTTCTTCCACCGGGACGTAGGCGACTTCCTCGAGGGACGTGAAGCCCTCCTCGACCAACAGACGAGCCACGTCGTCGTCGACGTCCAGATGCTGAATGAAGTGTTCGACCAGGCTATCGATCTCCTGGTCACGTTTGTTTTCAGCCTCGGCCTCGGTCATGACGTTCAGGCGCCAGCCGGTGAGCTCGGAAGCCAAACGCACGTTCTGGCCACTGCGGCCGATGGCCTGGGCCAGATTGTCCTCGCCGACGGCCACGTCCATGGCATGGGCGTCTTCGTCAACAAGGATGGAAGCGACATCTGCCGGCGCCATGGCATTGATGACCAGCTGGGCCGGGTTATCGTCCCACAGCACGATATCCACTCGTTCGTTCTGCAGCTCGGTGGATACTGCCTGGACCCGCGAACCGCGCATGCCGACGCATGCACCCACCGGGTCGATACGACGGTCGTTGGTCTTGACCGCAATCTTGGCGCGCGACCCAGGATCCCGGGCCGCCCCCTTGATTTCGATGAGCTGCTCGGCGATCTCGGGCACCTCGATCTTGAACAGCTCGATGATCAGTTCCGGACAGGTCCGGGACAGGATCAACTGGGCACCGCGTGCCTCCGGATCGACCTTGGTCAGCAAGGCACGTACCCGCTCGTTCATGCGGTAGCGCTCGCCGGGAATCATCTCGCTGCGCGGCAGGAACGCCTCGGCGTTGTCGCCCAGGTCGATGATCAGGCCATCACGTGTCGTCTTCTTGACGATGCCGGCCACCAGTTCGCCCTCGCGCTCGGCATAGAGGCTCACGACCTCGGCGCGCTCGGCTTCGCGCACTTTCTGCACGATGACCTGCTTGGCGGTCTGGGCCGCGATCCGGCCGAAGGCGGCATTCTCGATCCGCTCCTCGACCACGTCACCCAGGCCCAGCGGCGGATCGCGACGCTCGGCGAAAGAGAGCTTGATCTGGGCATCCGGTCCATCGAAGTCGTCGTCGTCGACCACCTCCCAGCGCCGGAAGGTTTCATAGTCACCGGTGCCGCGATTGATACGAACGCGCACACTGGCTTCCTCATCCTCGAAGCGCTTGCGAGACGCGCTGGCCAGCGCGGCCTCGACGGCCTCGAAAATCACCTCGCGGGGGACCCCCTTTTCATTGGAGATCGCATCGACGACCGCCAGAATCTCTTTACTCATGACTTAGCCTCGCCAGAAAACCCGTCCTTTTGCACCGACATCACGAACCGAACCGAGGCACGATACGCGCCTGATCGATGCTCTCGATGGGAAAGCAATATTCCTCGCCGTCGAGCTGCAGCAGCACCTCGTCGCCTTCGATACCGGCCAGCAACCCCTGGAACTTGCGTCGTCCGTCGAACGGTGCACGCAGCTTCACGGCCACCGTGTGGCCCGCATAACGCTCGAACTGATCGAGGGTAAACAACGGCCGATCCATCCCGGGCGACGACACCTCGAGCCGATACTCCCCGGCGATGGGATCCTCGACATCCAGCACCGCACTGACCTGGCGGCTGACATCGGCGCAATCATCCACCCCCACACCCTCGGCATGGTCGATAAAGATCACCAACCGCGAGTGCTTGCCCTGAGACAGGTAATCGATTCCCCAGAGTTCGAAGCCCATGGCCGTCACCACTGGCTCGATCAGCGCCTTCAGCGCAGTATCCTTGGTCGCCATGGAAGAAAGCTCCTACAGCCGTTGCATCAGGCACCTGGCCAGGAGTGAACAGGAAAGTCAGGTGGCTGATTGGCGTTGCCTCGGGACAACCGCCGGTCTCGACCGACAGGCTGGCCGCTAACAAAAAGCCCCTTCGCAGGAAGGGGCTTTTACAAGAAACCTGTATACCACTTCGGCTCTCTGGCATGCCCCTAACATCGCTGCATGCCTGCCAGGAAGATGGTAGCGGGGACCGGATTTGAACCGATGACCTTCGGGTTATGAGCCCGACGAGCTACCAGACTGCTCCACCCCGCATCAATCTAGGTCGGTGATTGTATGCTTGAAGCCTGTTGGCGTCAAGCCACAAAGGCACCGCTTCGCCAATCCTGCTACTGAGGCCGACACCTTGGCAAGGCTTCTCACCGTGTCGGTTTCAGATGGTGCCGAAGGCGGGACTTGAACCCGCACGACCGTAAGGTCACTACCCCCTCAAGATAGCGTGTCTACCAATTCCACCACTTCGGCATCAGGGGACGGCTGGCAAAACGAGGACATCAACTGCCGCCCTCCTCCAGCACTGGCGCTGCATTATCCTCGCCATTGCCCCCTTCGTCAAGGGTTGGCTCGGCATTCTGCTGTTCGATCATTTCGGCATCGGGGATACCCGCTTCTTCCGGCGCATCACCTGCCTGGGAAGCGAAGTACGCCAGGGTCAGGGACGTGGCGAAAAAGGCCGCCGCCAGCACGGCGGTCGCGCGAGACAGGAAGCTGCCGCTGCCGCGAGAGCCGAATACGGTCTGGGAGGCACCGCCACCGAAGGAAGCGCCGGCATCGGCCCCCTTGCCCTGCTGCAGCAGGATCAGGGCGACCAGGGCGATGGCGATCGCCACGTGGATCATGAGAATGGCAACTTGCATGGATTCAACCTGCTGACTGACAAATGGCTAGGAAATCATCGATCTTGAGAGACGCGCCGCCTACCAGACCGCCGTCGATATCCGGCTGGGCCAACAGGTCGGCGGCGTTATCGGCCTTCATGCTACCGCCATACAACAACGGCACTCGTTCAGCGAGCGCGTCATCGTAGGTGGCAAGACGGCGGCGGATCGCGGCGTGAACGGACTGTGCCTGTTCAGGGCTGGCGGTACGGCCGGTCCCGATGGCCCAGACCGGCTCGTAGGCAATGACCAGCCGGCTGCGCTGGTCGGCTTCCAGTGCATCCGCAACCGCCTCCAGCTGGCCGATCACGACCGCTTCACCACGGCCGGCATCGCGCTCCTCGAGGGTCTCGCCCAGGCACAGCACCGGCGTGAGCCCGACGTCCAGAGCGCGACGCACACGCGCCAGTACCGCCGCGTCATCCTCGCCGAACAGGGTGCGGCGCTCGGAATGGCCGACCAATACCAGGCGCGCACCAACGTCGCGCAGCATCTCGCCACTTACCTCACCGGTAAAGGCGCCGGAAGGCTGGTCACTGAGCGTCTGCCCGCCCAGGGCTGCCCGGGTGCCCGCCAAGGCACGGGCGGCGGGCTCCAGATAGGGGAAAGGCACCATCAGCGCGACCTCGAGACGCGACGGCAGGTCGGCGTCGGCCAGCGCCTGGCCGAAGGATTCGACCAGGTTCAGGGAACCGTTCATCTTCCAGTTGCCGGCGATCAGCGGCGTAGGCATGAGACATCCTCTTTCAAGGTGGGCCGAAATGGTATAGGAGCGCCATTGTCAAGACAACATGCTCTCGACATCATCGGCCAGGCGCCGCGCCAGGTGCTGGACATTCAGATGGGGGCGACCCTCGACCATGACACGGATCAACGGCTCGGTTCCCGAAGGACGCAGCAACACACGGCCCTGGTCGTCGAGTTCGCTCTCCAGGGCTGTCACCGCTTCCCGCAAGGCCGCATCTTCCATCAGCGCACGAGCATCGGTGCCCGGTGTCAGGCGTACATTGATCAATGCCTGGGGCGCCTTCTCCAGCCCTCCCAGCAGCTCGCTCAGCGCCCGCCCCTCGCGAGCCATCACCGACAGTACCTGTAGCGCCGACACGATACCGTCACCGGTGGTCTGCACATGACCACAGACGATATGCCCCGAGGACTCCCCCCCCAGCTGCCAACCATTGGCGGCCAGGCGCTCCATGACGTAACGGTCGCCGACCTTGGCGCGCTCGAACGGAATATCCATCGCCTCGAGCGCCGCGGCCAGGCCAAAGTTGCTCATCAGGGTGCCGACGACACCGCCCCCGAGTTCGCCCCGTGCGTGGCGGTCCCGGGCAATCATGTAGAGGATATCGTCACCATCGACCTCGCGCCCCTCGGCATCCACCAGCAGGACACGGTCACCATCGCCGTCGAACGCCACCCCCAGGTCCGCCCCCTCACGGATGACCGCGGCGCGCAGTGCCGCCGGTTGAGTGGAGCCGACCTCATGATTGATATTGAGCCCGTCGGGATTGGCACCGATCAGGCTGACCTCGGCGCCCAGCTCACGAAACACACTGGGCGCGATGTGATAAGTGGCACCATGGGCGCAGTCGACGACCATCCGCAGCCCATGCAGGTCAACCCGGTCCGGAATGGTCGACTTGCAGAACTCGATATAACGGCCGGCGGCATCATCGACCCGTCGCGCCTTGCCCAGCTCATGTGGCGCCACCGTGGTCAACGGCTCGTCGAGCATCGCTTCGATGCGCGCCTCGACGGCATCGGGCAGCTTGACGCCTTCGGCGGAGAAAAACTTGATGCCATTGTCGGCGAAGGCATTATGAGACGCCGAAATGACGATGCCGGCATCGGCCCGGAACGTCCGCGTCAAGTAAGCGATGCCCGGCGTCGGCATCGGGCCGAGCAGAATGACATCGACGCCGGCGGCGGACAGCCCGGCCTCCAGCGCCGACTCGAACATGTACCCGGAAATCCGCGTGTCCTTGCCAATCAGCACCCGCGCCTGCCCGGATTCTCGCGTCAACACTCGACCGGTAGCCCAACCCAGCTTGAGCATGAAATCGGCAGTGATCGGCGCCTCTCCGACAGTGCCGCGGATGCCATCGGTACCGAAATAACGTCTAGTCATTGTCGCAACCTTCCTTGAGTACGGCCCAGGCCATGTTCACCGCGTCCACGTGGGGCCCCACATCATGCACGCGAAGGATACGTGCGCCTCGTTCCACGGCCAGGGCGGACAACGCCAGCCCACCGGCAAGGCGCTCTTCCACCGGCCGCTCGAGCACCTTGCCGATCATGCTCTTGCGTGACATGCCCACCAGAATGGGCAGTTCCAGCGAGGTCAGGCGCTCCATGTTCTTGAGCAGCCGCAGATTGTGCTCGACGGTCTTGGCGAAGCCAAACCCCGGGTCGACCAGCAGGCGCTCGCGACGCAGCCCCGCGGCTTCACAGGCCGCCACCCGCGACTCGAGAAACTCGGCCACGGCCTCTTCCACGGGCTGCTCATAATGCGGCGAGTTCTGCATGTCGCCCGGCTCGCCGAGCATATGCATCAGACACACCGGCAGCCCCGAGGTGGCAGCAGCCCGCATCGCGCCTTCGCGACGCAGGTTTCGCACATCATTGAGCATACCAGCCCCGGCAGCGGCGGCTTCACGCATCACCTCCGGTGAGCTGGTATCCACCGACACCAGGGCATCGAGCTCGCGAACCAGCGCCTCGACCACCGGGATCACCCGATCCAGCTCCTGCTGGATCGAGACCTCGGCGGCTCCGGGCCGCGTCGATTCCCCGCCGACATCAATGATCGCGGCGCCTTCGGCGAGCATTCGCTCAGCACGCGGCAAGGCATCGTCCAGGGCGACATGGCGCCCTCCGTCGGAAAAGGAGTCGGGCGTGACATTGAGAATCCCCATTACATGGGGGAAGGAAAGATCGAGCCGGTGACGGCCGCACTGCAGGGGAGGCGAGGCTGTAGTCTGCATCATCATCCTGGGAACATCGGGTACCGGGCCATAGCCCTCTACGACGAAGGCGCCCCGCAGGGCGCCTAGTGTTCAACGGAGGCGGGCGCCACTGGGATCAGGTCCCGGCGGGGCCACCCAGAGGGTCGGAGGGGCGACGCCTTGGCGTTTCCTCATCTCCCCCTTCGCCATCATCGGATGCCTCGGAAGGTTTAGGCTCCTCGCCGGCGCCGGTGATCGGCGAACCACCACCGGAACCATCATCTTCCCAATCCTCCGGCGGCCGTGGATCGCGACCTTCCATGATGTCCTTGAGCTGATTGGCATCGATGGTCTCGAACTTGACCAGTGCTTCGGCCATGGCATCCAGCTTGTCGCGATTGTCTTCCAGGATCTGTTTCGCCTGTTGATAGCAATCGTCGATGATCCGGCGCACTTCCTTGTCGAGCCGGGTCGTGGTCTCGCCGGACTTCAGCATGCCGCCCTGACCACCGCCGCCGAGGAACTGATGCGACTCGTCCTCGTCGTACATGATCGGCCCCATCTCTTCGGACAGGCCCCACTTGGCAACCATGTTGTGCGCCAGCTCGGTGGCACGCTTGATGTCATTGGAGGCGCCGGTCGTCACGCCGTTCGGCCCGAGCGTCATCTCTTCGGCGATACGGCCACCGAACAGCGAGCAGATCTGACTGATGATCTGCTGGCGCGACAGGCTGTAGCGATCTTCCTCGGGCAGGAACATGGTCACGCCCAGCGCTCGGCCACGGGGAATGATGGTGACCTTGTAGACCGGGTCATGCTCCGGCATCACCAGACCGATGATGGCGTGCCCCGACTCGTGATAGGCGGTATTGAGCTTGTCCTTTTCGGTCATGACCATGGAGCGGCGCTCGGAGCCCATCATGATCTTGTCCTTGGCCATCTCCAGCTCGTCCATCCCCACCAGGCGCTTGTTGCCACGCGCCGCGAACAAGGCTGCCTCATTGACCAGGTTGGCCAGATCGGCACCCGAGAAGCCGGGCGTACCACGCGCAATGTAGGTTGGCTTGACGTCGTCGGCCAGCGGCACCTTGCGCAGGTGCACGTTGAGGATGTGCTCGCGGCCACGGATATCGGGCAACGGCACGGTGACCTGGCGGTCGAAACGGCCCGGACGCAGCAGCGCCGGGTCCAGCACATCGGGGCGGTTGGTGGCGGCGATGACGATGATGCCCTCGTTGGCCTCGAAACCGTCCATCTCGACCAGCAGCTGATTCAACGTCTGCTCGCGTTCGTCGTTGCCGCCCCCCATGCCGGCGCCACGCGAGCGGCCCACGGCATCGATCTCGTCGATGAAGATGATGCACGGCGCCTGCTTCTTGGCCTGCTCGAACATGTCGCGCACACGAGACGCACCGACACCGACGAACATCTCGACGAAGTCGGAGCCGGAAATCGAGAAGAAGGGCACACTGGCCTCACCGGCAATCGACTTGGCCAGCAAGGTCTTGCCGGTCCCGGGCGGGCCGACCATCAGCACGCCTCGGGGAATGGTGCCCCCCAGACGCTGAAACTTGGTCGGGTCACGCAGGAAGTCGACCAGCTCCTCGACTTCTTCCTTCGCCTCGTCACAGCCCGCGACATCGGAGAAGGTGGTCTTGATCTGGTCCTGGGAAAGCAGTTTGGCCTTGGACTTGCCGAAGCTCATCGGCCCGCCCTTGCCGCTTCCACCGCCCTGCATCTGACGCATGAAGAAGATGAAGATCCCCAGGATCAACAGGATCGGGAAGCTGGCGATCAGCAGCCGGGTCCAGAGACTCTGCTGCTCCGGCTCCTTGCCCACCACGGTGACATCGTGGGCCAGCAGATCATCCATCAGCTTGGGGTCTTCCGCCGCTGGCCGGATGGTCTGGAACTCGGAGCCATCGGTGCGCTGACCGGTGATCGTATAACCATCGATGGTCACGCTATCGACGCGCTCGTTCTGCACCTGCTGGACAAACTGGGAATAGTTCATCGTCTGCGGTGCGTTATCGACACTGAAATTGTTGAACACCGTCAGCAACACCGCCGCGATGACCAACCACAGGATCAGGTTCTTCGCCATATCGTTCAAGGGACTACCCTCAATTGCAAGAATCCGTCGGCCAAATGCGCCTAGTGCTTCGACACTACATCAGAGGCACACGTTCAGCCAGGACGCGGACCTCGGTTCACTCCGTTACTGCCCACTGTGGCATACTTGCGCCGCCGTGTCCGGCCATCGCACCGTTAGCCCCAGTCTATGGAACAGATCGTCACACCCCGCAGCCCCGCCGCGCCTTGCAGGCCGGCTCAGCCGCGAAAACCTTCTGCCAGCAGATACACCTCACGGGAACGCGCCCGCGAGGCCTCCGGCTTGCGTGTCACTACCCGCTTGAAGCTGCCGCGCAGCTCCTTCAGGTAAGCATCGAACCCTTCGCCCTGAAACACCTTGGCCAGGAACACACCACCGGGCGACAGGGTCTGGCGCGCCAGATCCAAGGCCAGCTCCACCAGGTACATGGCCTGGGGCTGGTCGATGGCCGCCATACCACTCATATTGGGGGCCATATCCGACATCACAAGGTCCACCGGGCGATTTTCGAGCCGCCCCAGGACCTCCTCGAGCACGCTTTCCTCGGTAAAATCCCCCTGCACGAAATCGACCCCGGCTAGAGCATCCATTTCGAGAATATCGGAGGCGACCACCAAGCCTTCGTCACCGACCTTCTCGGCGGCGACCTGACTCCACCCACCGGGCGCCGCCCCCAGGTCGATCACCGTCATGCCGGGACGCAGCAGCTTGTCCTTCTCATCGAGGGCCAGCAGCTTGTAGCTGGCCCGACTGCGATAACCATCCTGCCAGCTCTGCTGGACATAACGATCATCGAAGTGCTCTTTCATCCAGCCGGTACGGGGCTTTTGGGCGCCGCGCCGACCGGCACCTTTGGTGCGGGCGCCTTTCGGGCGAGAGTCACGGGAAGATGCCACGGCATCACCTGTAGAATGAACTGGATGTCGGGCGGTCGAGCGAATTCCGGGATGACCTGGGACGAGGTGCTGACCTGCGGGCCCGGCGACTCGAGAGAATAACGAGGCGCGGCGGTTTCGCCGCGACGCGATACGCCGTACCATACGCGCAGCGCGCCAACCGGGATGAATCAAGATACCATGAGCTTGTCACAGGCACAAAAGAAAGCATTTCGCAGCATCGGCCATCACCTCGACCCCGTGGTCACGGTGTCGGAAAACGGGATATCCGAAGGCGTGGTCGCCGAACTGGACCGTGCCCTCGGCGACCATGAGCTGATCAAGGTCAAGCTGGCCCTGCCCGAGCGCGACGACCGCGCCGCCATGATCGACGAACTGCTCGACGCCAGCGGCGCCGAACTGATCCAGAAGATCGGCAAGGTCGCCCTGCTCTACCGCCACAACCCCAAGGTCAACCCGAAGCTCTCCAACATCAAACGCTTCGAGAACCATCACGGCCGACGCTGACGCGCTTCGCGCGAGCTGTAAGCCATAAGCTTTAAGCCGTAAGAAAACACCCCCAAGGCGCCGCCCTGGGGGTGTTTAGGTTTTGACTTACAGCTTACGGCTTACGGCTGCCCGAAGGGCTACAGGTGCTCGACACTGCCGATCTCGTACTCGACATCGCCGCCTGGGGTTCGCACCAGCACCACTTCGCCCTCTTCCTTGCCGATCAGGGCCCGAGCGATGGGCGATGTAACGGAGATCCGGCCCGACTTGATGTCGGCCTCGTCCTCGCCGACGATGCGATAGGTCACTTCCTCGTCGTTATCCAGGTTGATCAGCTCCACCGTCACCCCGAAGATCACCTTCCCGGTCTTGGGAAGCTTGGTGACATCAATGACCTGTGCGTTGGAGAGCTTGCCTTCGATCTCCTGAATCCGGCCTTCGATGAAGCCTTGCTGCTCGCGGGCAGCGTGATACTCGGCGTTTTCCTTGAGATCGCCGTGCTCGCGCGCCTCGGCGATGGCGGCGATGACATTGGGTCGCGCCTCACTCTTGAGGTGTTCGAGCTCATCGCGAAGGCGCTGCTCGCCGACGACGGTCATCGGGACCTTGTTCATTGACTGACTCCTGCATGCAATTCCTGTAACCGCCGCACGGTGATGGCATTACCATATTCAAGTGCCAGGCAAACGGCATTGGCTCCCGCCAGGGTGGTGGCATAGGGAACCTTGCGAGCGAGAGCAGTGCGGCGGATCACCGAGGAATCATTGATGGCCTGGCGGCCCTCGGTGGTGTTGACGATATAGGCGACCTCGTCGTTCTTGAGCAGATCGACAATATGAGGACGGCCTTCATAAACCTTGTTGACGACCTCCACGGGCAGGTCAGCCTGTTGCAGGGCCGATGCCGTGCCACGCGTCGCGCACAGTGTGAACCCTAATCCTAACAAAGATCGCGCCACATCGATAACTCCCTGCTTGTCAGGGTCGCGCACCGACAGGAACGCCTTTCGCTCGCCGGTAAGCGCCGGGATCGCTTCACCGGCGCCCAGCTGCGCCTTGTAGAAGGCCTCGGCAAAGGTATCGCCGCTGCCCATCACCTCGCCGGTGGACTTCATTTCCGGCGACAGGATGGGGTCGACGCCCGGGAACTTGGCGAACGGGAAAACCGCTTCCTTGACGCTGTAGAAATGCGGCACGATCTCCCGGTCGAAGCCCTGGTCGGCCAGGGAAACACCGGCCATGCAACGCGCGGCCACCTGCGCCAACGAGGTGCCGACACACTTGGAGACGAAGGGCACAGTGCGCGAGGCGCGCGGGTTGACCTCGATGACGTAGATCTCGCCGTCCTGCCAGGCCAGCTGCACATTCATCAGCCCCTTGACCCCGAGCTCAACCGCCATGCGCTTGACCTGGTCGCGCATCTCGTCCTGAACGTCGGCCGGCAGCGAATACGGCGGCAAGGCACAGGCGGAATCGCCAGAGTGCACCCCGGCCTGCTCGATGTGCTGCATGATGCCGCCGATCACCACCTGCCGACCGTCAGACACGGCATCGATATCGACCTCGATGGCCGCATTCAGGAAGTGGTCGAGCAATACCGGCGAATCATTGGAGACCTTGACCGCGTGGGTCATGTAGCTCTCCAGTTCGGAGGCATCGTAGACAATCTCCATGGCGCGCCCGCCGAGCACATAGCTCGGACGCACCACCAGCGGATAGCCGATGGCTTCGGCCTTGGCGAAGGCCTCCTCGAAGCTCCGTGCGGTGGCGTTGGGTGGCTGCTTGAGCCCCAGCTTGTCGATCATCTGCTGGAAGCGCTCGCGATCCTCGGCGCGATCGATGGCATCCGGGGTGGTGCCGATGATCGGCACGCCGGCCGCCTCGAGCTCGCGGGCCAGCTTGAGCGGCGTCTGACCACCGAACTGCACGATCACACCGGCCGGTTTCTCCTTGTCGGCGATCTCCAGCACATCCTCGAGGGTCACCGGGTCGAAGTAGAGCCGGTCCGAGGTGTCATAGTCGGTGGAGACGGTCTCCGGATTGCAGTTGACCATGATGGTTTCATAGCCATCGTCACGCATCGCCAGCGCGGCATGCACGCAGCAGTAGTCGAACTCGATGCCCTGCCCGATGCGGTTGGGACCGCCCCCCAGCACCATGATCTTGGGCCGATCGGAGACATCTGCCTCGCACTCTTCCTCATAGGAGGAGTACATGTAGGCCGTATCGGTGGCGAATTCCGCCGCACAGGTGTCCACGCGCTTGTAGACGGGGCGGATATCGAACGCCTGGCGCGCCTTGCGGAAGTCCTTCTCGGCCACGCCCAGCAGTTTCGCCAGACGCGCATCGGAGAAGCCCTTGCGCTTCAACGTGAAGAGTTCGCGTGATGTCAGCTCGGAGAGCGAGCGCTTGGCCAGCGCCTGTTCGGTCATGACCAGGTCCTCGAGTTGGACCAGGAACCAGCGATCGATGTTGGTCAGACGGAACAGGTCGTCGACGGAGAGGCCGGCGCGCATGGCATCGGCCACGTAGAAGATGCGCTCGGCGCCGGCCACCTGGAGCTCGCCCTTGATGTGGGCCATGGCATCGCCCGTGAAGCGAGTGACCTTCGGGTCGAGGCCGTCGTTGCCGGTTTCCAGCCCCCGCAGGGCCTTCTGCAGGGACTCCTGGAAGGTACGCCCGATGGCCATCACCTCGCCGACCGACTTCATCTGGGTCGTCAGGCGGTCATTGGCCTGGGGGAATTTCTCGAAGGTGAAACGCGGAATCTTGGTGACCACGTAATCGATGGACGGCTCGAACGAGGCCGGGGTGCGCCCGCCGGTGATGTCATTCTGCAGCTCGTCCAGGGTATAGCCGACGGCCAGCTTGGCGGCGATCTTGGCGATCGGGAAGCCGGTGGCCTTGGAGGCCAGCGCCGAGGAACGGCTCACCCGGGGGTTCATCTCGATGACCACCACGCGACCGGTATCCGGATCGACACCGAACTGGACGTTGGAGCCGCCTGTCTCGACGCCGATCTCGCGCAACACCGCCAGGGAGGCGTCGCGCATGTTCTGGTATTCCTTGTCGGTCAGCGTCTGGGCGGGGGCCACGGTGATGGAATCCCCGGTGTGCACGCCCATGGGGTCGAAGTTCTCGATGGCACAGACGATGATGCAGTTGTCGTTCTTGTCGCGAACGACCTCCATCTCGTATTCCTTCCAGCCCAGCAGCGACTCGTCGATCAGCAGCTCGTGGTTGTTGGAGAGCTCGAAGCCGCGGGTGCAGATCTCTTCGAACTCTTCCTTGTTGTAGGCCACGCCACCGCCGGAGCCGCCCATGGTGTAGGAGGGACGAATGATGACCGGGAAGCCCAGCTCCCCCTGGATCTGCCAGGCCTCGTCCATGGTGTGGGCCACCTTGGCCTTTGGGCACTCCAGGCCGATGCGCTTCATCGCCTGGTCGAAGAGGTCCCGATCCTCGGCCATATTGATGGCATCGGCGTTGGCCCCGATCATCTCCACGCCGTGCTTGGCGAGCACGCCGTGCTTGTCCAGGTCCAGGGCGCAGTTGAGCGCGGTCTGGCCGCCCATGGTCGGCAACACAGCGTCGGGCTGCTCGGCCTCGATGATCTTCTCCACCGCCTGCCAGGTGATCGGCTCGATATAGGTGGCGTCGGCCATTACCGGGTCGGTCATGATGGTGGCCGGGTTGGAGTTGACCAGAATGACGCGAAAGCCTTCCTCGCGCAGGGCCTTGCAGGCCTGGGCGCCGGAATAGTCGAATTCGCAGGCCTGACCGATGACGATGGGGCCGGCGCCGATGATCAGGATGCTCTGGATGTCGGTACGTTTTGGCATGGTGCTTCCCGCAAATAAAGGTGACGGACGAGGGGCGACGATCGGACGGTTAGCGTTTGACCTTCATCATCTCGATAAAGCGGTCGAACAGCGGCGCGACGTCGCGCGGCCCCGGGCTCGCCTCAGGGTGGCCCTGGAAGCTGAAGGCCGGACGGTCGGTGCGCTCGATGCCCTGCAAGGTGCCGTCGAACAGCGAACGATGGGTCGCGCGCAGGGTCCCGGGCAGGGTCGCCTCATCCGCGGCGAAGCCGTGGTTCTGGCTGGTGATCATCACGTGGCCGGTATCGAGGTCCTGCACCGGGTGGTTGGCGCCATGGTGGCCGTGACCCATCTTCACCGTCCGCGCACCGCTGGCCAGCGCCAGCAACTGATGGCCAAGGCAGATGCCGAAGATCGGGATATCGGTCTCCAGGAATGCCTGGATAGCACGGATGGCATAATCACAGGGCTCGGGGTCGCCCGGACCATTGGAGAGGAAGATGCCATCCGGGTTCATGGCCAGCACGTCCTCGGCCGAGGTCTGGGCCGGCACCACGCTCAGCCGACAGCCCCGGGACGCCAGCATGCGCAGAATATTGCGCTTCGCCCCATAATCATAGGCGACGACATGGTAGGGTCGTTCTTCCTGGGCGGCGTCAGCGTACCCCTTACCCAGAGCCCACTCGCCTTCGTGCCACTCATAGGGTTCAGCACAGGACACGACCTTGGCCAGGTCCATGTCCTTGATCCCGGGAAACGCCCTGGCCGCTTCCAGGGCCCGCGTTTCGGCCCCCTCTCCTTCGGCGTCCGGGCCGGCCAGGATCGCGCCATTCTGGGAGCCCTTGTCGCGCAGGATACGCGTCAGCCGACGAGTATCGATATCGGCGATGCCCAGCACGTTCTGGCTCGCCAGGTAGTCGGAGAGGGTCTGCTCGGAGCGGAAACTGCTGGCCAGCAGCGGGAGGTCGCGAATCACCAGGCCGGCGGCGGCGATGGCGCCGGATTCGACGTCTTCGGCATTGATGCCGGTATTGCCGATGTGCGGATAGGTCAGGGTGACGATCTGACGGGTATAGGAGGGGTCGGTGAGGATTTCCTGGTAGCCCGTCATGGCCGTATTGAACACCACCTCACCGCTGGTTTGCCCATCGGCACCGATGGCGGTGCCATGAAACACACTACCGTCTTCCAGGGCCAGTATCGCGGGTTTGTTCAATGCAACGTCCTCCCATATTGTCAAAGACGGCGTAAGAGACAGCTCGTCAAGGAATACTTCTCGCATGGCGCTGACAGCCCGGTCGCCCCCGGAGCCATCCACGAGACAGGCTCTCGCCCGGCCGCGCCCTTTCAAGGACCCGTCCCTTCAATCGGCCCGCAAAAAAGCGGGACGAAACCCGACAGTGAAGACCGGTTTCATCCCGCTTGTTGTCATTCGCTCGGAATGCTGGGCCGACGCAACAAGCGTTTGCGCGGCGAGAGCCGGCGCCCGGCCAAAATTTGGTGGATTTTAAAGCATCCGAGGCCGCTCGACCACCCTTCAATCCAGCCCGATGACATCCTGCATGTCATAGCGACCCGCTGGCTTGTCGGCCACCCAGCGTGCCGCGCGCACGGCGCCCTTGGCGAAGGTCATGCGACTGGAGGCCTTGTGGGTGATCTCGATGCGTTCGCCCTCGGTGGCGAACATCACGGTATGTTCGCCGACGATGTCGCCGGCGCGCACCGTGGCAAATCCGATTTCCTTGTCGCTGCGCGGCCCGCACTGACCGACCCGCTCGAACACGCCGTACTCCTTGAGGGGGCGCTCCAGGGCATTGGCCACCACCTCGCCCAGTTTCAAGGCCGTGCCGGAGGGGGCATCGACCTTGTGACGGTGGTGAGATTCGATGACCTCGATGTCGTAACCCTCGTCCCCCAGCGCTCGGGCAGCAGTCTCGAGCAGCGTCAGCGTCAGGTTCACGCCGACGCTCATGTTGGGTGCGAAGACCATCGGCACGCGGTCACGGTAACCGTCCAGTTCGGCCAGCTCGTCGTCGGCCAGGCCGGTGGTGCCGATCACCATGCGCTTGCCGTGCTCGGCGCAGACCGCCAGGTTGTCCAGCGTCACCCGAGGTGCCGTGAAATCGATCAGCACATCGACGTCATCGATGATCGCCTCCAGCGAATCGGTGGCCATCACGCCCAGCTTGCCGCTGCCGGCCAATTCACCGACATCGACCCCGACCAGCGAGCTACCCGGCGAGACGGTACCACCGGCGAGCGTGGCCTCGGCGTCCTGTTGCACGGCGTTGACCAGGGTGCGGCCCATGCGGCCGGCGACACCGGCGATGGCGATACGGGTCATGCGAACTCCTCGCGAGGCTCGATAAAAGGGAAGATACGCAGTATAACAACGCCGCGCCGGGGCGTCTGCGACGCGCCCCTGCCATACGACCGACACGTGCCTGTGGCAGACTGGCCAGCCGAAACGTCATGACGGCCGAGTCCACCATGCCCCGGAATACGAGACCGTATCGGCGCGCCGGCACCCTGCCGACCGCCCTCCTGCTCATCGCGACACTCATGCCCCTGCCGGGCTGCGCCGAGCGCGCCCGCGTCGTGCCCCTGGCCGGAGACGATGTCACGCCACCGGCACGCGTCGAACACTGCGGCACGCTCTCCCTGCCCGGCCGCTGGCCGGACGGCTCACCGGTCAACGGGCTCTCCGACCTCGCCTGGGAAGGCGACGCCGGCCTATTGCACATGGTATCGGATCGGGGGTGGCTGCATCGGGCTCGGCCGCGCTTCGAAGCCGAGCACCTTAGCGGTCTCTCGCCCATCGACAGCCATCGATTACGCAACACCGATGGCACCCCGCTCGAGGGCTCGGCGGCCGATGCCGAGTCCCTGTCACTACGGCACGACACCAATGGCAAGCTCGGCGATACCGAGCTCTGGATCAGCTTCGAGCGTGACCACCGCCTGCAGCGCTTCCGTCCAGACGGCACGCCCCTGGCGTCGCCCATTCGTCCCGATCAAGCGACAGGCGCGGCGGTCAACAAGGGCATGGAAGCCATGACGCGACACCCCGAACATGGCCTCGTACTTGGCCTGGAGTCGCCCCCTCGAGGCGTCGCGCCGAAAGAGACACGTCTCTTCACGCTCGGCGGCCAGGAGTGGCGCTACCCTCTGGCCGCCCCGACCGGTAGTGCCCTGACCGAACTTACCGTCGACGGCGATGATCTGCTGGCCCTCGAGCGCGCCTTCGCGCCACCGGCCCCCCTAGTGATCAGCCTGCGCCGCATCCGGCTCGGCGAACCACCCGAACTCGACGTCGAGACGCTGGCCAGCTTTTCCAGCGGCGATGGCTGGTGGCTGGACAATATGGAAGGGCTGACCCGACTCGGCGATGGTCGCCTGCTGCTGCTCAGCGATGACAATGCCAGCCCGCTGCAACGCAGCCTGCTAGTCTGCCTCCGTCCGCGCTGACGCACAGGCGTCCCGTTTGCTGCCTCCCGTGTCATGGCGCAGCAGCAATGCGATGGCCATCAGCACCATGAGACTACCCGGCAACCAGACCCACCCCAGGCTTTGCGGTGCGCGCAGGAAGAGCACGAGCATGGAGACGAACGGCACCAGGTAGCCGTAAGCGGTAATCGCCCCGGGCGTCAGCACCAGGGTCGCGCGCTGCATCAACCAGAAGGTCAAGGCACTGGAGAACACCCCCAGATAGATGAGCAGCACCGCATCGGACCAGGCCATCGCCGCGAGTCGCGATACCGGTTCCACCAGCACGCCCAGGGTGCCGATCAAGCCACCGCCCAGCCCCAGGCTCCAGAAGGTACGCACCGCCGCCGAGGCCGGCAGTCGCCCCGCATTCAGCCCCCACTTCGAGAGCACCGGGTAGAGCGCCGAGCAGAAACAGCCGGCGAAGAACACGACCTCGCCCTCGCCGAATCGCACCTGACCACCTCGCACCAGCGCCTCGGCCCAGGCCAGTGCCAGGGCGCCGGCGGCACCCAGCGCGAGAATCGCCGGCAACCGCCAGGCCAGCCGCTCCACCCGCATTCCGAGCCCCAGCCCATAGGCGAGCAGTGGCACAGTGACATGCAGCGTTGCCATGGAAAGCGCCGTGGCGTGATGGGCGGCCCAGAACATGGCACCGAAGAACCCCGCCAGGCAAAGACCCATCAGCCCATATACCGGCAAGGCCCGGCGTGTGAGGCCAAAGCCCTCGGCCCGGTGTGCCAGCGGCCACAGACCCAGGCAAGCAATGGCGAAGCGCAGAGCGGTCAGCAACATCGGGGGCAACTCGCTCATCAGCCCCACGGCAGGAAACGACAGGCCCACCAATGCCGCCCAGAGCAGCATGCCCAGGTGGGCGGTGCGGGCCGTCATGACTCAGTTCTCCCAGATGATGTCCAGAGACTCCTTACCGGCCATGCGTTCGAGGTGACTCGCCACCACCCCTTCCAGACGATCCAGCCCCTCTTCATCCAGCGCCTCGACCGCCACCTGGAGCTTGTCCTGCTCAGCACGCAGCAGGCAGCTTCCATTATCGAAGGTGATCCGGCCCTCACCTTCCTTCTGCTCTACTTCCAGCTTGTGCGACCAGTGCTTGCATAGCCGGTTGATCAGCTTGTCACCGGATTCGGTGACAATCTCGGCACGTGAAATCGGCATGATGCCCTCCCTCTTCCTCGATCATGAGTGTTCAGCCTATGACGGCGCTCCCCCCGAGCGCCAGCCCCAGCTCACGAACTTCCCGTTCGACCGGTCGGAACGCTACCTCTACATCTCGACAACACGATCTCGACAACACGGGGCGATTGCGCCACACTCCTCCACCGTTGCAAATAGGAACGATATGCAATGACGGGTGAAACACCTACGCACTCGTCGACGCCTCGAAACTATCGACCCATCAGCGAGTGACGACGCCCCATGCGCACTGCACTGCTCAAGACCCTCGGCGGCATCTCCCTCATCCTGGGCAGTGCCGTCGCCCATGCTGACGACATCACCGTCACCGACATTGCCGGTCGCGAGGTCACCATCGATGCTCCCGTGGAGCGCGTGATTCTCGGGGAAGGCCGCCAGATCTATCTGCTCGGCGCCTTGCAGCCAGACGAGCCGTTCGCGGGCGTCGTGGGCTGGCGCGAGGACTTTTCCCAGGCCGACCCGGACAACTACGCCGCCTATGCCGAGCGCTTTCCCGAACTGAAGGAGATCCCCACCTTCGGTGGTTTCAAGGACGGCACCTTCGACGTCGAGCAAGCCGCCGCGCTGGAGCCGGATGTCGTGCTGATGAACCTGGAAGCCAGGGCGGCGACCGAGGACGCCGGCTATGACGACAAGCTGGCCGAACTCGACATCCCCATCGTCTATGTGGATTTTCGCGAGGACCCGCTCGCGCACACCATCCCCTCCATGCGCCTGATGGGCGAGCTGCTGGGCGAGGAAGAAGACGCCGAGGCCTTCATCGCCTTTGCCCAGGCGCAGATGGCACGCGTCACCGAGACCATCGAGACCGCCGGCCCCGAGCGCCCGCGCGTCTTCGTCGACCGTGCCGGCGGCTATTCGGAAGACTGCTGCATGAGCTTCGGTGACGGCAATTTCGGTGAATATGTCGAGATCGCCGGCGGCACCAATATCGCCAAGGACATCATCCCGGACACCTTCGGTTCGCTGAACCCCGAACAGATCATCGCCGCCGACCCGCAGCAGGTCGTGGTGACCGGCGGCAACTGGGACGCCTACGTCCCCGGCGGGGACTGGGTCGGCGTGGGCCCCGGCGCCGACATGGGCGCCGCTCGCGCCAAGCTCGAGGCGCTGACCGAACGCACCGCCATGACCGGCATCGACGCCGTCGCGAACGACGACGTCCACGCCATCTGGCACCAGTTCTACAACAGCCCCTATTACTTCGTCGCCGTCCAGCAACTGGCCAAGTGGTTCCATCCGTCGCTGTTCGATGACCTCGACCCCGAAGCGACGATGGAAAAACTGCACCAGCGTTTCCTCCCGGTGGACTATGTGCCGGGCTACTGGACCTCGCTGAAGGACCGCTAGGGTGCAGGCCGGCATGAACGTCTCGACCACCGCCCCGGCCTCATCCACTCCCAGGGGGAGAGGGTTCTATCGCCGTCTCGTGCTGCGTCGCCAGCTGATCCTCGCCGCCCTGACGCTGGCGCTGTGTCTGAGTCTTTGCGTCGACCTCGCTCTGGGACCGGCCCGCTTCGGCCTGGGCGAGGTAGTGGCCGCCCTCTTCACCCCGGAGGCCGTCAGCCAGCAGGCACGGGTGATCCTGTGGGAGATCCGCATGCCGGTGGCGCTGATGGCCCTGGTCGTCGGCGCCAGCCTGTCGGTGGCCGGCGCCCAGATGCAGACCATCCTCAGCAACCCACTGGCCAGCCCCTTCACGCTGGGCATCTCCGCCGGGGCCAGCTTCGGCGCGGCCCTGGCGCTGGCCTTCGGCGTGGTGATCGTACCCGCCGCGATCGACTACGTGATTCCGATCAACGCCTTCGTCATGGCCATGCTGACGGCCTTCGCGATTCATGCGCTGAGCCTCAAGCGAGGCGTGACCATCGAGACCATCGTACTGCTGGGCATCGCCATGGTGTTCATCTTCAACTCGCTGATGGCACTGATCCAGTTCTTCGCCAGCCAGCAGGCGGTGGCCGCGGTGGTCTTCTGGACGATGGGCAGCCTGACCAAGGCCACCTGGCCCAAGCTATGGATCGCCCTCGGCGTGCTGGTGGTGGTCCTGCCACTGCTTGCCCGACATGGTTGGGCACTGACCGCCATGCGCCTGGGCGATGCCAAGGCCGAGAGCCTGGGCGTAAAGCCTCGCGCGCTGCGACTGGAGGTGCTGGTACTGGTTTCGCTGCTGGCCGCCATCGCCGTGGCCTTCGTCGGCACCATCGGCTTCATCGGCCTGGTCGGGCCGCATATCGCCCGCCTGTTGCTGGGCGAGGATCAGCGTTTCTTCCTGCCGGGAGCGGCGCTCTGCGGCGCCCTGATCCTCTCCGTCGGCTCGGTGCTGTCGAAAGTCATCCTGCCCGGCACCATCATTCCCATCGGGATCATCACCTCACTGGTGGGGATTCCCTTCTTCCTGTTCCTCGTCCTCAGCCATAAGAAGACCTCATGGTAACGCTCACGCTCGACGGCCTGACGGCCTGCTATGGCCGTCACGAGATCCTGTCGGACATCACCACGCCGCCTCTCGAAGGGGGTCGAATCGTGGCACTGCTCGGCCCCAATGCCGCGGGCAAATCCACGCTGTTCCGGCGCATACTCGGTCTGATCGGAGGTTGCGGCAGTGCTCGCATCCACGGCGCGACCCGTGAGCGGCCACTGGCTTACATGCCACAGGACACCGGCGCCAATGCGGTACTGACGGTATACGAGTCGGTGCTGCTGGCGCGGATGCAGGGGCGCAGCCTGAAGGTCCAGGCCGAAGACATGGCCGAGGTCGACCGCGCCCTGGGCGAGCTGGGCATCGTCGAGCTGGGAGCGCGCGATATCGGCGATCTGAGTGGCGGCCAGCGCCAACTGGTGGGTGCCGCCCAGGCACTCGTGCAGGACCCCGAGATTCTGCTGCTCGACGAACCCACTTCGGCACTCGACCTGCACCGGCAGATTCAGCTGCTGTCGATCCTGCACCGGCTGGCCCGGGAGCGGGGCATGCTGATCCTGGCGGCCCTGCATGACCTGGCCCAGGCACTGCGCTTCACGGACGAGGCGATCATGCTGGAAAATGGCCGGCTGGTCGCCTGCGGGCCGACTGCGGAGGTCGTCACCCCCGAGCTGTTGCGCCAGGTCTATCGCGTGGAGACCCGCATCGAACCCTGCTCACGTGGCGAGCCCCAGCTCATCGTCGAAGGGGCCACCTGACCCGACGCCCCTCCATGGCAGCCAGTCCGGCACCGCCCAGCACCAGGGGCAGCGCGACCAGGAAGCCCGGCGACAGGGGCAGCCCGAAAATCAGCAGATCGGCCAGCACCGGCCAGATCAGCGCCACGTACTCGAAGGGGGCCAGGCGCGACACTTCGGCAAAGCGCAACGCCAGGGTCATGCAGATATGGGCGGCCCCGCCGAACAGCCCCGCCAGGATCAGCAGCGCCAGCGTCTTCCCCGATACTTCGACCCAGCCCAACGGCAAGGTGGCCAGACCGGCCAGCGTCGTGACCAGCACGAAGTAGAAGGCAATGGAGGCCGGTGTCTCGGTACGCGAGATCCGCCGCACCGTGACCAGGGCGCCCGCCGTCAGCAAGGCGGCCAGAATGCCCAGGGCATAGCCCGGAAGGCGCCCCGCCTGCTCGCCGTTGCCCAGGTCGGGCACCACCAGCGCCGCCACACCGCCCAGTACCAGTGCCAGAGCAGCCGCCCTGTGGAGGCTGAAGCGTTCCCCCAGCAGCAGCACGCCGCCTACCGCCATGGCCACCGGCGCCAGCTGCGCCAGCAACGTGGCCTCGGCCACCGGCAATCGAGCCACCGCGGCAAAGGAAGCGAACATTGCCGCCGCGCCCAGCCCCGAGCGCAACAGATGCCCCAGCGGGCGGCGGGTCGCCAGCGCCCTGGGGAACTCCCGTCGCCAGGCCATGAACGCCATGATGGGCAGCAGCGCGAAGGCCGAACGGAAAAACACCGTCTGCCCCAGCGGCACCCCCGTGCTCACCACCTTGACGCACACCATCATCGCCGTGAACAGCACGCCGGAGAGAAGCCTGAGCAGAATACCGGCTACCGGCCGATCCGTGGCGTTGGTCATGAGCGTCCTTATCGATAGACCTGTGTCAGGCCATGCGCCCCCAGGCTGGCCAGCAGGCCACCGCCCAGGCGCTGGGCGAGGCGCGTCGAGCCCCTCGGGCCCTGTAACCAACGACGCAAGGGTGCGGCCAGCATCACCACAACCACGTCGGCCGAGGAGAACAGGACGTTCGCGGCAATGCCGAGCCAGAACAACTGCCAGCCCATGGCCATGCCGGCATCCGGCTGCGCGAACTGCGGCAGGAAAGCCACGAAGAACAGTGCCGTCTTGGGATTGAAGATCTCGACCAGCATGCTGTCGATCAACACGCGGCGACGCCCCTTGCCCGCGCTCTCCGGCGCCTCGGGCGAGCCGATACCGCGTTGCCACAGACGCACGCCGACCCACATCAGATAACAACCGCCGATGACCTTCATCGCCACATAGGCCGGCGGCACCGCGGCGAACAGCGCCGCCAGCCCCAGCGCCGCCGCGATGACATGCACATAGCAGCCGAGATGCACGCCCAGTACCGCACCGAATCCCGCACGTCGCCCTCTGCCCAGCGTCTGGGCGGCGGTATACAGCATGGCGGGGCCGGGCAGATAGGCAAAACCCAGGGCGGCGATCACGAAGGCGAGCCATTCCATGACACGTTTTCCTTCTCGGCGGGGAAACCCATTACGGTAGAACGGCGAGCACAGAAAGGAAAGCCCCCGCCGGGCAACGACGGGGGCGACAGGATGGCTTTCACGACACCCTGGTCGTCAAGGCTTCATGTCCTCGAAGAACTTCTTCACGCCATCGAAGAAGTTGCTCTTCTTCGGCGAGTGGTGGCTGTTGCTGCCGTCCAGGCTATCCTGGAACGTCCGCAGCAGGTCCTTCTGTTCCTCGCTGAGCTTGACTGGGGTCTCGACCACCACCCGGCACAGCAGATCGCCGGCGGGGCCGCCACGCACCGGTTTCACGCCCTTGCCCTTGAGCCGGAACATCTTGCCGGTCTGGGTCTCGGGGGGAATCTTGAGCTTCACCCGGCCATCCAGGGTCGGCACTTCCAGCTCGCCACCGAGGGTGGCATCGACGAAGTTGATCGGCACCTCGCACTGCAGGTGACGCCCTTCGCGCTCGAAGATATGGTGCGGCTTGATCGCCACCTGGACATAGAGGTCACCGGGCGGCCCGCCGTTGATGCCGGCCTCGCCCTCGGCGTTGAGGCGAATGCGATCACCGGTATCGACACCGGCCGGGATCTTCACCGACAGCGTGCGCGTCTCGCGCTCACGGCCTTCGCCGTTGCACTTGTGGCAGGGCACCTTGATGTGCTGACCGCTGCCATGGCAGGTCGGGCAGGTCTGCTGTACGGCGAAGAAGCCCTGCTGCATGCGTACCTGACCCATACCGTTACAGGTCGGGCAGGTCTCCTTGCTGGAGCCCGGCTCGGCGCCATCGCCGTCGCAGCGCTCGCACTCAATGTGGCGCGGCACGCGGATGTCCACGCTGGTGCCCGCCACGGCGCTCTCGAGATCGAGCTCGAGGTTGTAGCGCAAGTCGCTGCCGCGCTGCGGTGCGTTCGGATTGCGACGCGCCCCGCCGCCACCGAAGATGTCGCCGAAGACATCGCCGAAGATGTCGCTGAAGCCACCGGCTCCCGCGCCGCCGAAGCCGCCGCCTCCAGCCTGGCCATCGACACCGGCATGGCCGAACTGGTCGTAGGCCGCGCGCTTCTCGCTGTCGGTCAGGACCTCATAAGCCTCGGAAACCTCGCGGAATTTCTCCGCCGAGGTGTCATCGTCCGGATTACGGTCCGGATGGTATTTCTGTGCCAGGCGTCGGTAGGCCTTCTTGAT
Organism: Halomonas sp. I1; assembly: GCF_032334135.1. Classification (NCBI taxonomy): domain Bacteria; kingdom Pseudomonadati; phylum Pseudomonadota; class Gammaproteobacteria; order Oceanospirillales; family Halomonadaceae; genus Halomonas; species Halomonas sp. I1. The sequence goes on along the minus strand of NZ_JAVXUS010000001.1, from coordinate 595,786 downwards.
CTCTTTCTGATCGGCCCCGCGCTCTATGCCCAGCACCTCGTAATAGTCACGCTTGGACATGTGTCTGTCCGCCTCCGTAGCGACGCTGCGCAAACGCCAACGCGGGAGTCGAGCCCCCGCGCTGGTGTCCGCCGTGATTCAGACGTCGTGGTTTACTGCTTCTTCTGGTCGTCGTTGACTTCCTCGTACTCGGCGTCGACCACGTCGTCTTCCTTCTTCTGGCCCTCGGCCTGCTCGCCGGCGTCGGCCCCCGGCTGCTGGCCGGCCTCTTCGGCCTGGTCGGCGTACATCTTCTGGGCCAGGTTGCCGGACGCCTCGGTCAGGGTGTCGAGCTTGGCCTGGATGTCGTCCTTGTCGTCGCCCTTGGCGGCTTCCTCGAGCTCGCTGGCGGCGTTCTCGATCGCCTGCTTCTCGTCATCGGTCGCCTTGTCGCCGGCTTCCTCGAGAGTCTTGCGGGCAGCGTGGACCATGCCGTCGGCCTGGTTGCGCAGGGCGACCAGTTCCTCGAACTTCTTGTCCTCGTCGGCATGCGCTTCGGCATCCTGGACCATCTGCTCGACTTCTTCCTCGGACAGGCCGCTGGACGCCTTGATGACGATCGACTGTTCCTTGCCGGTGGCCTTGTCCTTGGCAGACACGTTGAGAATGCCGTTGGCGTCCAGGTCGAAGGCGACCTCGATCTGCGGCACACCGCGCGGTGCCGGCGGAATGTCGGCCAGGTCGAAGCGACCCAGGGACTTGTTGCCGGTGGACTGCTTACGCTCGCCCTGGAGCACGTGAATGGTCACGGCCGTCTGGTTGTCGTCCGCCGTCGAGAAGGTCTGGGTCTTCTTGGTCGGGATCGTGGTGTTCTTCTCGATCAGCGGCGTCATCACGCCACCCAGGGTCTCGATACCCAGCGTCAGCGGTGTGACGTCGAGCAGCAGCACGTCCTTGACGTCACCGCCCAGCACGCCGCCCTGGATGGCAGCGCCCACGGCCACGGCCTCGTCCGGGTTGACGTCCTTGCGAGCGTCCTTGCCGAAGAATTCGGCGACCTTGGCCTGGACCATCGGCATGCGGGTCTGGCCACCCACCAAGATGACATCGTCGATGTCGGAGGCGGACAGGTCGGCATCGGCCAGGGCGGTCTTGCACGGCTTCAGCGAGCGCGCCACCAGCTCTTCCACCAGCGACTCGAGCTTGGCCCGGGTCACCTTGACGTTGAGGTGCTTGGGACCGGTGTTGTCGGCCGTGATGTACGGCAGGTTGACCTCGGTCTGCTGGGCGCTGGACAGCTCGATCTTGGCCTTCTCGGCGGCCTCCTTGAGGCGCTGCATGGCCAGGTTGTCGCCGGACAGGTCGATGCCGCTGTCGGACTTGAACTGATCGACCAGGTAGTTGATCAGCGCCAGGTCGAAGTCCTCGCCGCCCAGGAAGGTGTCGCCGTTGGTGGCCAGCACCTCGAACTGGGTCTCGCCGTCCACGTCGGCCACTTCGATGATCGAGATATCGAAGGTACCGCCACCCAGGTCATAGACCGCGATGGTCTTGTCGCCACGGGCCTTGTCCATGCCATAGGCCAGCGCGGCCGCGGTCGGCTCGTTGATGATGCGCTTGACCTCGAGGCCAGCGATGCGACCGGCATCCTTGGTAGCCTGGCGCTGGCTGTCGTTGAAGTAGGCCGGCACGGTGATGACGGCCTCGGTGACGGTCTCGCCCAGGTAGTCCTCGGCGGTCTTCTTCATCTTCTTCAACACTTCGGCGCTGACCTGGGGCGGCGCCAGCTTGTTGCCCTTGACCTCGACCCAGGCGTCGCCGTTGTCGGCCTCGGTGATGGTGTAGGGCACCATCTTGATGTCCTTCTGGACGACGTCGTCCTGGAAGCGACGGCCGATCAGGCGCTTGATGGCGTACAGGGTGTTCTGGGGGTTGGTGACCGCCTGGCGCTTGGCCGCCTGTCCCACCAGCGTCTCGCCGTCTTCGGTGTAGGCGATGATGGAGGGGGTCGTGCGTGCGCCTTCGGCGTTTTCGATCACCTTGGCGTCGTCGCCGTCGAGTACGGCCACGCAGGAATTGGTGGTCCCCAGGTCAATACCGATGATGCGTCCCATAGGAAATCCTCGAAATATCGATGTTGCAGATTCGTTCGTGTGCGCGGCGTTCGCCGCGGGGTTGCCGTCTATCTGGGGGCCTTCGGCGCCTTTTCAAGGGCTCCGGGCCGCTTTTCGGCGTTAAATGTCACTCGGCGGCCTGGCTGACGACCACCATCGCCGGGCGCACCAGACGGCCATTGAGCAGATAGCCCTTCTGGATCACTTCCATCACGCTGTTGGGATCCAGTTCAGCGTTGGGCACCATCGTCACGGCCTCATGGTATTGCGGATCGAAGGGCTCGCCAGCAGGGTCGATTGCCTCGACACCGAACTTGCCCAGCACATCGAGCTGCATCTTCAGTGTCATCGACACGCCCTCGCGATGCGCCTCGGTGGCATCCTCGCCCATAGCGTCCAGTGCCTTTTCCAGGCTGTCGATCACGGGCAGGAGTTCCTTGACGAACTTCTCCAGCGCGAACTTGCGTGCCTTCTCGGCTTCCTGTTCAGCGCGTCGGCGTACGTTCTGCGCCTCGGCGGCAGCCCGCAACGACTGATCCTTGGCGTCGGCCAGGCTTTGCTCGAGCTCCTCGACCTTGGCGGCCAGGACCTCGGCTTCCGGGTTATCCGGCGATTCGCCTTCTTCCCCGGATTGGTCGGCGTTCTCGATGGCCTCCTCGAGCTCGCCTTCCACGGACTCCGGCTCCACCTGGGTATCGGCTTCCTCCTGTTGACGGGAAAGCTCATCGTCCAGTGGTGTCTGCGGATCTTTGGCCATGCGTGCCTCCTGAATGACGGCCGGCGGCCATGGGCCGCCTGAAGACATGTTGTCGGGATGAAATGTCGTTGCGGGGTATATGGGGCTGACCGCGCGGAACTCAAGGCATCCGATCAAGCGGATTGCGAGCGTGCGTTGTTGCGGGGCATGAACTACTGTATAAACGCACAAGGCAATGGATGAATAACCAGTCGCTTCGGACAAGCCCCGGGGGAAGCATCATGCTGACAGAGCTCGCCATTCGCGATTTCGCCATCGTCGACCACCTGGCGCTCGAGCTGGAGGGCGGCATGACCGCCATCACCGGCGAAACCGGGGCCGGCAAGTCCATCCTGCTCGGCGCTCTGGGCCTGTGCCTAGGCGAACGCGCCGATGCCGGCAGCGTCCGTCACGGCTGCGAGCGCGCCGACCTGAGTGCACGCTTCGACGTCACCGACCTGCCTGCCGCCCGGGCCTGGCTCGACGAACGCGAACTCCCCGGCGACGATTGCCTGCTGCGTCGCGTGGTCACCCGGTCCGGCCGCTCCAGGGCCTGGATCAATGGCCAGCCCGCCACGGTGGCGGACCTCAAGGCACTGGGTGACCATCTGATCGAGATCCATGGCCAGCACGCTCACCAGGGCCTGCTGCGCGAGGACACCCACCTGCATCTGCTCGACGACTTCGCCGGCCATGGCGAAGCCGTTCGCGACATGGGGGACACCTTCCACGCCTGGCGTGAGGCCCACCAACGGTTCAAGCGACTCTCGGAGGATAACGACGAGGTTCGCGCCCGCCTCCAGCTACTGCGCTACCAGGTCGAGGAGCTCGACCAGCTGGCCCTGACCGAGGGCGAGCTCGAAGGCCTGGAGTCGGAACAGGAAACACTGGCACACGCCGAGGAACGCCTGCGCGAGGCCCAGTTCGCCGCCCAATGCTGCGACGGCGACGAAGGAGGCGCCCTGCCCTTGCTCCATCAGGCGGTGAACCGGCTTTCAGTGTTGCCCGGCAGCGATCGCGGCGCCCTGGCCGATGCCTTGAGCATGCTGGGTGACGCCTGCATTCATGTCGAAGAAGCCGGTCGCGAACTCAACCATTTCGCCTCCGGCGTGGAGCTGGACCCCGAGCGCCTGAGCTGGGTCGAGGATCGCCTCGGCGAGGTGCACCGCATCGCCCGCAAACACCAGGTGTCACCCGACGAACTCGTCGCCCTGCACCAACGCCTCGGTGAGGAACTCACCGAACTGGAAGGCGGCGATGGCGACCTTGATGCCCTGGCCGTCGAGGTAGAGAACCTGAAGCAAGCCTGGCAGAAACGAGCCGAGGCAGTGAGCGCCACCCGCCAGGACGCCGCGCGTCGTTTCGGCGAAGCCGTACAGGAACAATTGGCCTTCCTGGCCATGGGCAAGGCCAGTTTCGACGTCGAACTGACACCTCGCGACACCCCATCTCCCGACGGGCTCGAGCGTGCCCGCTTTTCGATCAGCGCCAACCCCGGCCAGCCCGCACGTCCGCTGGCCAAGGTTGCCTCGGGCGGCGAGCTATCGCGGATCAGCCTGGCTATCCAGGTGGTCGCTGCCCAGCATTCCACCACCCCGAGCCTGGTCTTCGACGAAGTCGATGTCGGCATCTCCGGCGCCACCGCCGAAGTCGTCGGGCAGCTTCTGCGGCGCCTGGGAAAAGGCGGCCAGGTGATGACCGTGACCCATCTCCCCCAGGTGGCGGCCCAGGCCCACCAGCACCTGCATATCGCCAAGCAGGCCGAAGACGAGACCACTCTGACTCACATGGCGCTGCTCGACGAGGCCGGGCGGGTCGGCGAACTGGCTCGGATGCTGGGCGGCATGAAGCTGACCGACCAGACCCTGGCACACGCCCGGGAGATGCTCGACGCCAGTCAGCGCGCCCATCACTGATTTCCCATACGCACGACGGCGCCCCCGATCCAAGGATCGGGGGCGCCGTCGGCCACGCCTCAGCGAATGGGCGCCTTTACTTCTTGCCGGGCGACTCCTGGCGCGTCACCTTGGAGCCCTTGGGACGTACGTATAGCACCAGGGCATGATCAACGAGTTCGTATCCGTGCTCCTCGGCGATCTCCTGCTGACGACGCTCGATGGTGTCATCGAAGAACTCGATGATTTCGCCGCTTTCCAGGCACACCATATGGTCGTGATGCTCTTCCTGCGTCAACTCGAAGACGGCATGGCCGCCATCGAAGTTGTGACGAGTCACCAGACCGGCGGTCTCGAACTGTGTCAGCACGCGATAGACGGTGGCCAGGCCCACGTCTTCGCCCGCCTCGAGCAGGGTCTTGTAGACATCCTCGGCGCTCAGGTGGTGTTGCCCCGTGGCACTCTCGAGGATATGCAGTATCTTGACGCGCGGCAGGGTCACTTTCAGACCGGCCTTGCGTAATTCATGGTTCTGGTCGGCCATGGTTGCTCTTCGCAGTATCAGGTAGGGTCGGGTATGATCGACCAAAACCACGATAGTGAAGAACAGGCGCAAATGCAAAAGCTGACTCGAACCGTCACCCTTACCGTCGCCCTGACCCTGATCAGTGGCTGCAGCTATTTCGGCGTTTACAAGCGCGATCTGGCCCAGGGCAACCTGGTGACCGCCGACATGGCCGAACAACTGCAACCCGGCATGACCCGCCAGCAGGTGGTCAACCTGATGGGCAGTCCGATGCTCGAGGCGCCCTTCGACGCCCAGCAGTGGGATTACGTCTACCGCCTGGACAAGGCCTACAGCGGCATCGAGCAACGCCGCCTGACCCTGACCTTCCAGGGCAACCGCCTGGCCGACATCGAGCGACATGGCGACTTCTCACGGCCCCCGTCGGTCGCCAACGAGCGCGGCATCGGCCCGACGGATTCCGCCGACGAGCAGGCCGGCAATCTGCTCAACGTCCGCCCCGAGGACGACTGACCCGTCGCCCTGTTTCAGTCCCGCTTATCCGCGGCGCGGGCCGCCCGCGCCGCCTTGGGGTCGATACGCAGGGGGCGGTAGACTTCCACCCGATCGCCTTCCTGCACTATGTAGCGATCCGGATCGCGCAGCGCCTTGCCGAAGATGCCGAGTGCGGCATCTTCGAAGGTTTCGGGCGGCACCTCGGGGAAATACCGTGCAAGATCGGCCTCGCGCACTGCCTCGCGAGCACAGGTACCCGTCGGCAATGTCAGGGGGATGATCCGCTGCCTGCCGGGGAGCGCAAAGGCCACCTCGACGTTCACCTCGCGCCCGGGCTCAACGGCCATAGAGTTCATCGGCACGGCGCGTGAAGGCGTCCACCAGCTGGCCCGCCACCTGCTGGAACAACTTGCCGAACGCCATGCCCAGCAGGCGGTTGGCGAACTCGAACTCCATCTCCAGACTGACCTTGCAGGTATCCTCGCCCATCGGCAGGAACAGCCAGCGACCGCGCAAGCGCTTGAAGGGGCCGCTGACCAACGACAAATCGATGCGCTCGGGCTCCTGAAGGTCGTTGCGTGTCGTGAAACTCTGCTCGATGCCGGCACGGCCCAGCGTCATCTCGCCGACCAGATGCTTGGCGTCTCGTTCGAGCAACCGCGCACGCCGACAGCCCGGCAGAAACTCCGGATAACGTTCGAAATCGTTGACCAGGTCGAACATTTGCTGGGGGGTGTGCCGCACCAGGGCGGACCGATTGACCGTTGGCATTGACCTCTCCGCTGACTTCAAGGGGCCCAAGGCGTATCATGAGCGGTTATTTCAGGCCTTGAATGGTATCACGCTTCCCCCCATATCGGAGGGGCAGGCCATCATCGGCAAGACAGGATATGAGGTTCCATGGCCAACAAGAAAGGAAAGGGCAAGGGCCCGGGCAGCAACGCCATCGCCTTGAACAAGAAGGCGCGTTTCGAGTACCACATCAACGAGTCCTTCGAAGCCGGCCTGTCGCTTGCCGGCTGGGAGGTAAAGAGCCTGCGCGCCGGCAAGGCGCAGCTCACCGACACTTACATCCTGGTCAAGAACGGGGAAGCCTGGCTGCTGGGCAGCCATATCACCCCGCTCAACACCGTCAGCACGCATGAGGTGGCCGACCCGACCCGGACACGCAAGCTGCTGTTGCACCGCAAGGAGATCGCCAGGATCTTCTCGCGGACTCAGGACAAGGGACACACCTGCGTACCGCTCAAGCTGTACTGGAAAGGCAGCAAGGTGAAGTGCGAACTGGCACTGGTGACCGGCAAGAAGCTTCACGACAAGCGGGCCACCGAGAAGGACCGCGACTGGCAGCGCCAGAAGGGGCGCATCATGCGCGAGCACAACAAGACATAAGGCTGTCACACCCATAGCCACTCTGTTAGAATGGCGTCGTTACGGGGGCGACATGGCTTCGACGCCGATGACAACCCCTGAGGTGCATGCCGAGAGCGTGATGTATCTCGTAAATCCAACATCACGATTAAATAGTCGCAAACGACGACAACTACGCTCAGGGCGCGCTGGCAGCGTAACAACTGCTAGCTTCTAGTCCTACCCGGCGGTGATGTGCCCATTCATCACCAAAGGGCACGAGCTCAGACTGATGGGATCGCGGCTGGCCCCGTCCTCGTGTCAGCCGTTAAAACTTAGAGGAATCGCGTTTCTGGATCCTGCCCGTCGGAGCCAGCGACGTTAAAGCAAAAGACGGAACTAAGCATGTAGAGCCGATGGGCGAGTGTCGGCGGACGCGGGTTCGATTCCCGCCGCCTC